>DAWDVX010000005.1:0-23149 GCA_052346145.1 Collinsella sp. | reverse complement strand
CCCATATTCTCCAGCTCAGACTCTGACGCTAGCTTGCAAGCAAAAAAGATTGCTGAATTTATTTCGTACCAAACACGAAAGAGTAGCGATGTGTCGACGAAATTCGACACAGACCTGAAATCCTTATCGGAGCAATGCCATTCAAAAGAATTCGAATCAAAACTTGAGTTGCTGGGGAAATACCTCGGTGCCAGCTCGAAACGTTACGACAATAACGGTGACGGGCCCGATGTTGTCTGGGTTTTTGAAGAAGAGCATATTGCTTTTGCCTTTGAAGCAAAAAACGAAAAACTTCCGGATAATCCGCTCACGAAACAAGAGCATGGACAGCTTCAGGTCGCAAAAGAGTGGTTACGAGCTCAGTATCCAAAAATGAAATGTTTTGCAATATCTGTTCATCCAAATAATATGGCATACAAGAATGCGAGTGCAGAATCAGCATTAGTGCTTACGCTTAATAAGCTTAACGAGCTTGTAAAATCAATCGGTCAATTGATTGCGATCCTAAGCTGCGGAACGCTTAATGAGAGAAGTCGATTGGCGCAATGTGAGACGCTAATCAACCAGCACAACCTTCGCCCCGAGCAGATTCTTGGTACCAGAGTTGAAACATTCATAGCTAAGGAACAAGGGTAGACTCGTGGTGGATTCCGCGCCAAAATCGAGCACGTTAAAGCGCCCGAGGCATTTTTCAATCTTGGTCACTACAACATCTGACCTTAGTTTTCAGAAGAGACAGTTGCTGAATGACGGATGCCCGGAAGTTTTATCGGCATCATCCATGCCAACATCCCGGAGTTCATGAAAAAGGCAGAAGGGAGGGATAGAGGGGGGAGCTTCTAAGGGTGAGTATTTGCTCCTCTGAGCACCAGTGATTATTGCGAATCAGCGCCGCTTATATTGCCGACCGGCACCGCCCCCGGTGAGTCGGCCTACGAGGCAGTCCTTCCTCCTAGCTTTTCCCTCATGTTGAAGTCGCCCTTGCGACCCATACGGTATTGTGGACTATCCTGTCCATGATGGCGTCGGCGCGCACGTCAGCGCCGAGCCCGGCGAGCCAGTCCTTCTTGCGGTATTGCGTGCAGAAGATCGTGGAGCCGATGCCGTACCGTACCTCCATAGCTCCGGTATCATGCTGCAGAACCCCGCATCGGGCTCATCCAGCAGTCACTCGTCCAGCACCAGCACGGTCAAGGCGACCAGCTTCTGCACGAGCTTTAGCTCGGCGCCCGCCCCCTCGATTCCGAGCCCCCTGGCGCCCGCGACGACGTCGCCGACGCTGTGTCTGGACATCCCCTGGGGCCTCGCGATCTCGTTTTGGGACATCCCCGCTTCGCGAAGCCGAGGGACCAGCTTCACCCTTATCTTTATCGCCATGTATCACCTCCTTCTTCTCGGTCGCCGACTAACCGTATTAGTTGCTGGCGCCGTCTCCTATGGCGCCAGCCCACCAGTCCACCGCCCCTCCCCAACATCCCACAGAAAGTTCGCTGATGTTGACTGGGGTTCCCGTAAAATTAACCCCAACAAAATATGTGCGGAGTGCTGGCCTGGAGCCGCCTTCGGACCCTGTTGGCTGCTCACCGAGAGGCTCCGCTATGAAACGACCCCTTTACTACCTGCTCTGCGCGATCGCGTGCACGTCCATGGTCGGCGCGACGATGCCCATGGCAGCCATCGCGGAGGCCATACAGCCTCGGGCAACAGCCGAGCAGCAGGCACAAGCCGACGCCACGAGCAGCGACACAGGCAAGGCCGAAGACGGCGCCATCACAAATGCGACAGCAGACACCGCAGAGGACAGCACCGCAACATCCACCGGCACCAGCGCAGTCAGCACGGAAAGCGCTGACGGCACCGCCGCCACGCCCGACACCCCCACCCCATCCCTGCGAGCCCGCACCAACCCCACGCCCGCGGCAATCTCCACCACGTCACAAACCGGCTACGCCCACTCCGCCACGGCAACCCAAAACGGCGTCACCTTCACCGTCTCGTGGAACGACGCCCCCGCGGGCACTTCGACGACCTTCCACGTAACCCAGACCAACGGCTCGTCCCAGGCCAAGGCGCGCATGGACGTGCCCACCTACTGGGACGGCGGCAGCCAGGAAAGCGTCTGCGACCCGTCGCGCCAGGCATGGGCCAGCTACTACAGCCTTCGGGCCCGCGCTCGCGATCGGGCCCAAAGAATCCACGTGGGACCACAATTCACTTGCATGGAGCTAGCGAAGGTGCCTATCCCAAATCAGAAATGGTAAAACCAGTAGCAGCGCGATGCAGAGGGGCGCGGCCAGCAGGGTGGCCACGCCCGAGTTGATGCGCTCGCGAATTTCTTGGGGGCTCAAGAGATGAGCTCGTTCACGCGCTTTTGCACAGACGCATAGAGGCTTCCGAGCTTCTTTGAATAGCCGGCGCGCCCCTGCTATGCGTCATACACGTTGCAATTGCCCCTACCTAGAAAGTGTATAGCAGTTCGGTCAATCGCCTTTACGCTTTGGCCTACCTAGAACCGCAATCACGACGTTAACAAACACAAGCGCTGTTCCCAGCAGGAATAGCGCCAAGGAGGCGGCGATCCAGTTGTTTTCGGCGGTCTTGGGGAGCGTGGCGGCGGCGCTGGCGGTCTTGGCCTTGGATGGCGTGGACGCCGTGGTCTTGGTCACTGTCGTCTTGGGCGTCGCGGCTGTCCTAGGCGTCGCAGCCGCGGGCTTAAGGACCGGATCCGTCGCGGACCCGGCACCGGGCCGCTCAACGGCAGGACCGCCGCCGGCCGGCTCGCCCGCGCCGCCGGGCACCTCGCGCCCGTCGGTCTCCCCCGCCGGCGCCGTGGCGCCCTGGGGCTCGATCACCACATGCGGCGCCATGGCCCCGGAAGCATCCACCACGCCGCCAGCACCAAAGGCCCCGCCCGCAGGCGTCACGAACCGCGCGGACACGAGAGACCCGCCCGCGCACGCGACGCCGCCATCGGCACCAGACGCATCGAGCCACGAGGCATTTACGGAAAGCCCGCACCCAGCCGGGCCATCGCCCGCGCCCGCGTCCTGCAGGTACGCGCCAAAAGCCTGCACGCCGGCGGCGGGCGCGGCACCGGCGGCGACGACGCGCCCGCCGCCGCGCACGGCCATGCGGGCGGCGATCACGCCGGCCACGGCCTCGTCCGTGACGCCGGCCCCGTCCGCCCGGGCATCGACGGCGCAGCCGTCCACCGCGAGCGCCCGCGAGACGTGGATCGCGCACTGCGAGCCCGATGCCGCCAGGGACCCGGTGCCGCGAAGCGTCAGGCTGCCCCACACCTCCATGCCGCACTGCGCGATGTCCGCATCGGGCGCATGCGACTCGGTCACCGAGTTGCGCCCGGCAAGCGTCACGACCAGGTCGCCGTCGGCGCCGATGGCGTCGCCCGCGTAGCCGTCAAGCTCCAGGTGGCCGGCATCGGTCCAGGCCCAGCCGGGGCCCGACACGCCCGGCTCGCAGTACGTCGCGCCCGCGATGAACAGGCTCTCCGCGCCCGCGGCATAGGAAGGCCCGCCCAGCAAAACGCATAGGCAGGCCATGGCAGCGATCGCGATGTGATGACGGCTGGCGTGGGACTCGGCGGCAAACATACCCGCTCCGATCTTCGCAGGAGCCAATAGAATGTGCACCAGAAAATGCCCTGGTAGCGACAGTTATTAGTTTAGCGAGATCGATGCGGGGGCAAAGATAAATCGCGTGGGTAATGTCGACAATTAGGTGTAAATCGTTTTGCCAGTCGGTGAAAGGAGGAATGCAGGGTTATGCGTTAAGACGCGCTATCTTTGACACTCACGTTGCATATAGCTTCTGGGAATCTACTACCCGTTCCAGTTTGCTTCACCTTCCGCTCGCATCAGAGCGCGCCAAAGCTCACTGAGTCGCTAACTCGCTGTAATTAGCGAAGACGATCCCCTCTCTATCCTGGATAAGACATGTAAAACCGATTTTATTATTCAGACCCTGTTGTTTATATATTCGTCTGTTGCCCCATCTCGAGAAATGATTTTGCATGGGTGCCCAATCACAATCGAATGGCTTGGTACGTCGCAGTTAACATAAGTGTTCGGTGCAACGAGAACGTCGTTGCCTAAACGAACGCCACCAACAATAGTTGAGTTGACACCAAGCCAAACGCAATCGCCAAGAACAGGCGCACCTTTTCGTTTGCCGCGGTTTTCCCGACCAATTGTCACACCTTTGTGCATATTGCAGTTGCGACCGATAACGGCATTCGGGTTTACCGTAATGCCAAAAGCGTGACCCAGATACAAGCCTTCGCCAATCGAGGTGGCAGGCGCGATCTCGAGACCATATTTGCAAGCCATCCTCTTTCGAAAAAGATGCCATAAAGGATTGTGCGAATTCTGGCACTTTCGAAGTAGCCAAACAAACCTCAAAGCATGGTTTGAGAGAATAGACCCCCCCCCAAAGCGAATACGGTCACTGCTGTATACATTCGACATTGCTATCACCCAGCTAATTCCCGTAGAACTCGCGATACCACTTCGCGAATTCACGAAGACCGTCCTCGAGCGGCGTTGCGGGTTTGTAACCAAAATCGCGCTCCAAGGCGCCAGTATCCGCATAGGTTACAGGCACGTCACCAGGCTGCATAGGAACGAGCTGCTTATGCGCCTCGAAATCGTAATCGGCGGGGAGCACGCCCTCCTCAACCAGAACACGCTGCAGGGTGTCCACGAAGTCCAGCAGGTTCTCGGGATTCGAATTGCCGATGTTATACACGCGATGAGCGGCAATTGGCAAACCATCAGCACCGATCTTGACCTCAGGAGCGCCGTCCATGACCCTGCGCACGCCCTCCACAATATCGTCCACGTACGTAAAGTCGCGCTTACAATCGCCCATGTTGAAAATCTTAATCGTATCGCCACGACGCAACTTCTCGGTGAAGCCGAAGTACGCCATGTCGGGCCTTCCCATGGGCCCGTACACCGTAAAGAAGCGCAGACCCGTGGCCGGGATGGAGTAGAGCTTGGAGTAGGCCGCGGCCATGAGTTCATTGCTCTTCTTGGTGGCAGCATACAAACTCACGGGGGAGTCTACGCGGTCCTCCTCGCTGAAGGGAACCTTCTCGTTGCCGCCATAAACCGAACTCGAACTCGCGTACACCAGGTGCTTCACCGGGTGATGACGGCATCCTTCCAAAATGTTAAAGAATCCAATCAGGTTCGAGTCGATGTAAGCCCTCGGGTTCTCAATGGAATACCGCACACCCGCCTGGGCGGCCAAGTTCACCACAACGTCGAAGCCGTTCTCAGCGAACAGGCGCTCTATCAACGCGGCATCGCACAGGTCGCCGCGCACGAAGGCGAAACGCCCCGCCTTGTCCACCTCCGCCAGCATTCGCAGGCGAGCCTCCTTGATGCCAGGGTCGTAGTAGCTGTTCACGTTGTCCAGACCGATGATCGCGTCGTCGGTGGTTTCGAGCAGCCGCTTCACCAGAAACGCCCCGATGAAGCCGGCGGCGCCAGTGACGAGGACTTTTCTATCCTGCATATATACCCCACTCTTTCGTTTTAAGGAAGTCCTGAGATGGAACTCCCAACAAGTTAATTACAGACCTCAAAACGTTTTAAAGCCGCCGCCCTTGACCAGCTTCAGCAGCACCCTCCTACTCTTGGGCAAAGCAAAGCAAATCGCGAAATAGACAACGACGCACCCTACAATGTCCAACCCGACGCCAAGCCAGTTGCTAGATGCGAGTCCATACGTCACCCATGCAAATGCGCACATCATCGATGTGCAGAAAATGGGCTCCTTGAGCGACAACATAGTGCGCCCAAACGAAAGGCCAACCACGAAATATGTGACCACTTGGTTGATAGCAATCAAAAGGATCCTCAATCCCGCATCAGCCCACACGACGGCATCGAACCCTTGCATAGCCGCCACGGTCATAAGCGGCGTCATCAACACGAGGTACATCACCTGCACAAGCGTAGACACGCGCGGTTTACCAAGAGAGCGATACATCTCGCTGCTGTAGTATGAGAGCAGCACCATCGGCCCCTGCACCAGCCCATACAACCCGAACATGAGCGTCGCCTCGCCCCACTGATCGCCGAGCAACAGGGCCACCAAAGGCTCGCGGAATACGAAGATACCCGCAGACAACGGCAACAGGAACAATGCCACCATGAACTGGAAGCGTCGCAGATAAGCAACGTATTCTTCCCGATCAAACTGAAGGCGCGAAAGTGACGAGAACAAGATGGGCGTCGTAGCGTTCGTGATAATCCCGAAGCACCCGCTCACAAAGGTGACTGGCGTCTTGTAATATCCCAACTCAGCCGCACCCAGGAAATGCCCCACGATAAAGGTGCCCGCCCAAGAGGAAAGCCATATGGTGAACGACTCCAAAAGCGTCCATCCGCTGAATGAGAACATAGCCTTCAGCATGTTGAAGGAGTAGAAAAAACGCGGCTTCCACTCAGACAGCAGAGTCAGCCCCACTGCATTTACAATATTCGCCGCCAAAGTGCCAACGATAAGCGACCAGTAGCCAAATCCCATAAACGCCAGTACAAGCGTCGAGCCGAAGTTAAGTAAGGTCGACGTCAGTCTCACCGGCATAAGCGACTTGAAATCGAGATTACGGTGGAACAACGCCATCTGAATGCTCGAAAACGACGTCAACGGGAGAGAGAGGCAGGCCACGGCCAAGGGAAAGCCCAGCGACGGATTGCCCACGAAGGTGGCCACCGGATCGTTGAATATGGCAATGAGACACCACAGGACCACCGATATGCCGAAGTTCGTCCAAAAGGCCACGTTAGCGTTGGCATGCAGGTCTTTTTTGTCTCGGAAGCTGTGTTGCACCAGGTACTTCTGGAACCCGGCGTCCGCGAACATGTCGGCAAAGCTCACTACCATGGTGACGGTCGCCACCATGCCAAACGCCTCTGGCGCCAGCAGCCTCGCTAAGACGAGCTGCGAGATAGGCGAGATGATTTTGGCGATAATCTCGGTTGCCAGAGACCACTTTGCCGCGCTTGCCGACCTCGCCCGGAGGTCTTTTGTGTCGGACATACTAAACCTCCATGAAGAAACGCCGGAGCGCGCTTACTGGCTGATTATCCATGCGCACGCACTGAATGCAGCTTTCGTTTGCCATCATTCCTCGTTTTCACGTTGGGGCAAAGAAACCATTTGCCCCAACGTCCTCTCCGCCTCAGCGGGGCTGAAAGGCGTAAACCCGCCCCACGGGTAGAAAGTCAGCTCGCCGACGAGAACGCGCCCCTTGCAGATGAAGAGGTCGACCCTCAAGAAAGGTACACCGTCACTCAGTTTCCTTGATAGCTCGAGCATCTCGCTGAGCTGCTCCGGGGCAGGGATCGTCTCTTCGGAACTCGCGTATCCCATCGCCAAAGGCAGCAGATTCCACTCAGTGTCGTAGAAATCGTTGTACCTCTTCTCAGAATCGTTCTTGTCCCCGTGACAATAAGAAATCAGCCGGGGTTCCCCGTCAAAGCAGAAGAAGTCGAACTCGTCGATGCCTTCCCAGTTATCGTCTTCATCACGGGCATTATCGCCCTCGCTCTCCAAGAACTCCTCGGCGAACACGACGGGCTTCACGTTCTTGTAAGGCCATTCCCTGCACCCGTAAAAATAATTCTGCTTCAAATGACCCCGAAAAAAGTCCTTGGCACTGTTGAGATCGAAGTGTCCCTTGTCAGTGCAGATGAGCACGCCGCCGCAGTCGTGGTTCGTTTTGAGTACGAACTTCTCCGGTAGCCCACTCACATCGATGTCATCAGCGGAATTCCAGGCGCCCAACGTCTTGACCACGTGCTCGGAGCCCACACGCGAGGCAATGAGGTCCTTAGCGCGGTACTTGTCGACCATGGTCGTGTACGCAGGGTTGTGATCGTTAAGCTTCAGCCACTGCATCTTCTCAGTGAAGGTCACCGGCGAGTCTATGCTAGGCCACATGCCCAACTTGGCGCGATGCATCAATCGAAGGTGCGTCCTGTCGGAAACCCATTTCGTTAGACCCTTCGACGTAAAGGCACAGTAGGCCATCCACGGGTCACTTAGGTATTTTTTAATTTTGCTTTCCATATATACAATTTCCTTAAGTCCGAGCTTAAACAAAGCGTTTTACTTTTTAATTCTCTGCGCTACACATGGAACAAGCCCTGGGCGTATGCAAACCACCAACGTAGACTTTGCTCGTATATGCCCGAAACGGTTTCGGGCACTATTTACCCCATCCAGACGAACGAATAAGACTCGATACCAAGCCCGGTATGAAGCAGATAGGCATAAAAGGCGTAGAAAAGGAACCAGACAACTAGAAAACAGCCAAGACAAAAACGGGCTTTTATTTTCCGAGCGTCCTTCACGAAGCCTCCGAAAATCACGGGGCCTAATACGGTGAAGTAATAGGCTATGCGGCCGGCGTTGGCAATCACATAAGAGGACGCCGAAGCCAAAATGCCTAAAGCGTAAAACACGAGCGGCATCCGGTTGGCTTTGAGCCGCGACGTTCCGTCGCTCTCAACCGGGGCAACATTCGCAGTTTCGCGGCTGACGAAATATGCGATCGCGAGGACGGTCGCCTGCGCAAAAACCATCAACCCGATGCTCGATTCGTTCACGGAGTAACGCGCATACCGGTCGACGAGCTTAGAGCCCGCATAAGCTGCCAGGAACAGCAGGGCAACCGATGCAAGCATCTTCGCGGCGAACTGCGATCGGCTCTTGCTTTTGTTGGAAAATAGGTAGTAGATGAGGAATAGGACCCCTATCAGGGCGGACGCGTGCAAAAGAGCGCCAACAGCCCACCAAGCGCAAAAAAGCAACGGCTTATTCTGTTCTAAAAACCTGGTTGCGTAGAAAACCAGCGAGACTGCAATCATCTGGCACGTCAGACACATAGACAGCGGGAACACCGTTGCCGTATAGACGAACATCGCAAACGAGAGCGATGCCGTTCGTCTAAAATCCCAAAGCCTGAAAGCAAAAAAGGCGTTGGTGATCAGCGACTCGACGACGAGCAAGAACGAGTAATTGTTACAGATATGGAGCACCGCACTTGTGAAGACACCGTACGGAACGCTGAACGTATGGTTCCACATCGTGGTCCCATACGCGTAGAAGTACTCGATTCCCTCTTTATAACCCAGGGTATCCTGCCCAACCGCATACGACCTCAAGCCCCCGACGGCGGTAAGAAGAACCACGGCAGCGACCAGCCCAGCCTTACTCTTGCCGTTTTCCGACATGCGCGCAAGCGCCGCTGAAAGCAAAACGACAAGAAAGTAGAAAAGCGATGTTTCGATAAAGTTCATCCGAATACCAGCCTCACGAAACCGGGAAGCTCCGAATTGATTTCATAGCCCGAGCCTTTCAAATCCCTCGCACTGGCGCTTGACCCTATGCGATCCGCGGAGAGCGCGGCGTCGGCCCATTCGTCCAGAGCGTCGCCCAGACTTTTGTAAACGACGTTCTCGCAAATGCCAACCTCCCGCGTGATGGAGTCGCTAATCACGCAAGGGAGTCCGTTTGCCTGCGCCTCGACGACGACGTTCGGCAGGCCTTCGTAGACAGAGGGGAAGATGAAGACGTCCATAGCCGAATAGAGACGGCGGACATCGCTCCTAACCCCGGCAAACACCACCCTATCGGTCAATCCGAGCTCGGCAACGCGCCTCTCAACGGCCGTGCGTGTCTCGCCTTTGCCGACGAGAATGAGGACGGCGTCTGGCCTTCTCCGGGCGATTTCAGCAAAAACATCGACAAGGAAGAGGTGGTTCTTCTGCTCACTGAACCTCCCGACGTGCCCGACGACATAGGACTCGGCAGGAACGCCCAGTTCGCGCTTAACATCGTCCCGTGTCGAAGCGTCATAGGCGTAGTCCTCGAGGTTGAGCGCGTTCTTCATGAGATGGAAACGCGGCCCCGATACCCCCGCCTTGCCGAACATGTAGACGCCCGCCTCGGTAGACGGGGCGGCGAAGTCGGTCGCCGCAACCCTGACAAGGGGCTTGAAAAGATTGTGCAGCAGGGTCTCCTTTTTGCTGTTCGAAACTGTACCCGTGTTGCTTGACCTGAATATGGTTCTGGACACGCCTCCGAATCTCATGGCGAGCAAATCAAGACAGGAAAGGCTGTGCTGAGACGACCTGACAGCACAGCAATAACCGCCGTCCCGGGCTATCTGCATGAGCCGCTTGAACGAAGCGACCGGCCCGGCCTCGGTCTTCTTGACTGTGTGCACAATTCTGCCGCCCATCGACTCGATTTCGGCGTCGTAAAAGCCCGGCACGTCGGACGACACACAGAAGTCGAGCTGATAGCGCGACTTGTCCAAAGCCCGGTAATACTTCATGAATACCGTCTCGGCCCCGCCGGTGTCCATCGAGGTCACGATATAGAGGGCCTTCTTCATTGGACGATCACCGCATCGGATTTCTCGATCAGCTTCTGCAGCGCCTTTTTAGCAATCGCCTTCCTGCGGTTGGCCGGAGATTCCTGATAGCGCTCGTATACCTCGGCCTTCACCGCGAACCTTGCGTCGCCTGAAAGATCCGCCATTGCGCGGAGCTGCGCTATATGTAGATGATGGTAGGCGGGAGAGGCGATACGCTTTTCCATGTCGTAATAAGACCAGAAGCCGGCGTCGTAGTCATCCAAATGGCAAGCCAACGTCTCCGCAGAGTGCTTGAATGGCCCGGCGAAGCGCGCGTCGACCAACGATGCGTCATAGAGACCGAAAAGGCTAAACACCCAACCGTTCATGACACTGCGCCTGGGGCGTTGAGGGTACTCCTCCAGGAACAGTTCTCCCCCGTCATGCGACGACACGCCGCCATTGTCCATGTCGATAAGCATGAACTCGGCAGCTTTCAGCGCCGCAACTCTATAGCACTCGTCCCCGAAAGCCGCATGGGCCCTCAGCAGCATCGAGCACCCCTCGCCTTGGGCCATCGAGGAGACGGAGTACTTAGCGCTGCCTATCGGACCAAATGCGTCCCAAGAGCCGTCATCCCGCTGGGCGCCGATCGCCCAATCCGAGCATACCCTTAGTGCGTCGAGAAAGCGCTCAACTTCATCCGACCTGAGAATGCTCAAGTCGTAACAGCCCAAACCGTATTGGAAAATGGCGATAGGGAAATGCACCCGCGCCCCACCGGCGATGACGCTAACAGGGACACCGCCCTCGTCGAGCAGAGTACTGCCAGTGACCTTGCCGGTCAAATCGTTGTAGTACCCGGACAACTGTCCGACATTATAGGCCCTGCCCAAGCTCTGCTCTACGGCCACAGCCGTCTTGCCAGTGAGCATTTTGCTCCACCTTTTGAGCATGGTCATCTTCTGCGCAATCTGGCCCATCATTCACCTTCGTTTCTGTAATCGACTCCGAGCGAGCGCACAAGCCCCTCCACGTTGGCCTCCAAACGGAAGTCCCTCTCCCAAACGGCCCTTGCAGCGCGCCTCATAGAAGACCCTTCGGCCTTGCCCAAAAAGACGAATCGCTTTATGGCGGCGGCGACATCTTCCGGTCCACAGTCGCTAGGTAGGAGAAAGCCGTTGACGCCATCGCTTACTATCTCGTGGGTTCCGCCAACGTCCGTGGCGATGACGGGAATGCCGAATCCGCAGGCCTCCATGATCGAAAGCGGCAGGCCCTCGCTTGACGAGACGTTCACGAAGACGTCGAAATGCTTCGCTGCGTACTCCCCCAAAAGCGCGTCGTTCGGCAAAGCCCCCGCGAACTTCGCGGTGGAGTGCGTCAGCAACGAGCAGGCGGCCCTCGCCTCCTCGAGCTGTGGGCCGTCGCCGTAATGGGTCCATTCGACGCGAAGCCCTTCGGCATCAAGAAGGGTGACAGCCTTAGCAAGAAGAGGCACGCGCTTAACGTCGACAATACGCGAGCACGAGACGACCCGCAACGGGCAGGTCAACGGCTCGCCGGACTTGTCTGGCATCTCCCGCGTTCCGAGATAGGAGGTCGTCACCTTGCCCTCATGGCCCGGCCAGTTCGCGTTTATGTATTCCTCCCCGTCTTTCGAGCAGGGAAGCACTCCGGAAAGCTTGGATAGGAGGTATCCCCGGAAGGGCAAATAATGCACATCGGTACGATCTGCATACAGATCGTACCCATGTGCACGCGCAACGGCGCGTGCACATGGGTACGTGCCGGTCAGCCAAGCAGCGACCAAAGCGGTGTCGTAAAGCCAAAAGCTGTATATGTGCGTGGGCTCAAAGCCAAAGCGGACCAGTTCCTCCGCAAGCACGTCCGCCTTTGCCTTCGCCCTCGCGGCAAAGTAGCCCCGAAACACGCGCTTTCCGATTCCATGAACGGATTCTGTGGCATAGGCCTCACGAACGTCCGCTCCGCCCAAAAGGGGAAACGCGATCCCTTTGACTGCAAGCAAAGCCTTGTCCTTGGAGGTATTACCGCAACCCAAGGCCAGGGGCGTCACATTGCCCGGCAGCGCGCAGGTGGGCGCGTCACCCGGCTGCGCCTCGGTCCCCACGGCGAGCACCTCGTCGAAATAGGTCGAAAGAACGCCTATCTCGTTCTCGAGATAGGACTCAGCGGCGACCTCGCCGCGGTTAAAGGGGAACCTCCTCGTCAGAAGGAGCAGCCGTCTCTTTTTTTTATCAGCAGTAATCGCCACAAATACTAATCCCTCTTGAATAGGTCGCGGGTATACACCTTGCCGGCAACATCGGCCAGATCGTCGCTCCACCGGTTGGCAATGATCACGTCGCACTCGGCCTTGAACCTCTCAAGGTCATGCGTCACCTCGGAACCGAAGAATTCCGGCGCGTCCAGCGTTGGCTCGTAGACAACGACCGGCACTCCCTTGGCCTTCACGCGCTTCATAACGCCCTGGATGGAACTGGCGCGGAAATTGTCGGAGTTCGACTTCATGGTCAGGCGGTACACGCCCGCCACGGGCTTCTCCTTGCCTTCGTATACCTTGTCCCACAGCAGTCGCAGTACCTCGTCTGCAATGTAGTCCTTGCGAGTGCGGTTGGCATCGACGATGGCCTCGATAAGGTTCTGAGGCACGTCCTTATAGTTGGCCAGCAACTGCTTGGTGTCCTTGGGCAGGCAGTAGCCGCCGTAGCCGAAGGAGGGGTTGTTGTAGTGGGAGCCAATGCGGGGCTCTAGGCACACGCCATCGATGACGTCCTTGGTGTTGAGTCCCCTCATCTCGCAGTAAGTGTCCAGCTCATTGAAGTACGCCACGCGAAGTGCCAGGTAGGTGTTGGCGAACAGCTTCACGGCCTCCGCCTCGGTGGTACCAAGAACGAGCTGCGGGATGCCCGTCGTGCCATCAGGGTTGGTGCGCTCAAGCTCGGCGGGGCCGACGCCTTGGGCGAGCAGCCCAGCAAACGTCTTTGCGGCCTTCACAGCTTCCTCGTCGTCCTTGGGCGCGCCCACAACGATGCGGCTAGG
Organism: Collinsella sp.; assembly: GCA_052346145.1. Lineage (GTDB taxonomy): Bacteria > Actinomycetota > Coriobacteriia > Coriobacteriales > Coriobacteriaceae > Collinsella. The sequence continues at coordinate 9,690 of DAWDVX010000005.1, read as the reverse complement.
GTGCAAATTATCGTAGAGCGCCTTGCTCTCTCGAAGGAACTCGGGGCTGAAGATGATGCGGCTGTCGCCAAGCGTCTCGCGAAGCGACGAAGTGTAACCCACAGGGATGGTCGACTTGATGACAATCCAGGCCGTCGGGTTCACCGAGCGGATTGCCGAAATTGCGGCTTCAACAGACGAGGTGTCGAAAAAGTTGCGGTCCGAGTCGTAGTTCGTTGGCGTGGCCACGATGGCGAAATCCGCGCCTGTATAGGCCTCGGCGACGTCCACGGTTGCATGCAGGTCGAGCTTCCTCGTGCCCGCCTTAGCCTCGGCCAGGAAGAGCTCAATCTCGTCGTCCTGGATGGGCGACTGAAAAGCGTTAATCTTCTCTACCTTCTCGGAGACGATGTCGAGCGCGCGCACCTCGTTGTGCTGCGAGAGCAGAACGGCCAACGAGAGCCCCACATAGCCGGTGCCGGCGACTGCTATCTTCATTTTTTCGGACATATCATTCAACCTTTCGTTAAGAGCAGGCACACATATGAAATAGTTAGGATTTCGCCTTGCCGAAGAACTTCAGCGCCTCAGAGACGCAGGCGGCGGGCGATGAGGCAATGGCCTTTAAGGCGTAAATCACAGCCTGGCCTGGCTGGTTGCTGCGCTTCATAGCGAAGGCGAGCACGGCGTTGTGGCGAAATTCGATGTAGCGCACATCCTTCTTGCTGAGGCGCGGGTAGTAGCCGCGCACCACCTCGTGCCTTGCGACCTCGCCGTTTACCTTGTTCTTGCCAAGCGAGAGCCTCTCGCCGGAATGGAGGTACTGCCTCACGTGCACCTCGGGCATGTAGCCCATGTGGGCGCCAGCCTCTATGCAGCGCAGCATCAGCCACCAGTCTTGGCCGGTCGCCACCTCGCCGAAACCCTCAGTGCGGTCGAACAGGTCGCGCCTGAGCATATAGATGGCCGTTGGGCTTATCGGCGTTAGGAGGTGCGCGCGCAGCAGACCCTCGGTGGAGAAGTCCTCGCAATGGTCGAGCCTGCGGTGCTCCACAAGCCGGCCACGTTCGTCATACCACGAGACATCCTGCCAGCTCATGTCGAGGGAGTTTTCCTGCATGAAGGCGACCTGGGTGGACACCTTGTCAGGCAGGAACTCGTCGTCATCGTCGAGGAACGTGAGGTACTCGCCCGTCGCCTGGCGGCAGGCGTAGTTGCGCGCCGCCCCGCCGCCGGTCTGGCCGGAGGTGTGCAGCAGCCTAAAGTGCGGAAGGCTCGCGGCATAGGGGGCGACCGCCGCGTCAGTCTCGGCGCTTTCCGGCCACTCCGGCCGATTGTCGCTCACTACAATCAGTTCGATGTTCTCCGCGCCGTAGTCCTGCGCGGCGATTGAGTCCAGGGCCACGCGAATCCTGTCAGAGCGCTTGTAGGTCGGCACCACGATCGAGACGAGGGGTTTGTCAGCACTCATGCGCTACCTCCCTGTCTTCTTCTTGCCGAACATGACGCCAAAGGTCTTGAAGAAGACCTTCCAGTCTGCCTTGAGGCTGGCACCCTTCGCGTAGGCAAGCTCGAACTCCTGGCGCAGGCCGTTCTCGAAGGTCGCGAGGTTGCGCGGGCCCGACTGCCAGGCACCGGTAATGCCCTGCGGGACGGCAAGCACCTGCACCTGTTGCTCGTGCGTAAAGTTCCCGAGCTCCTCGTAGGTGATGGCGCGAGGGCCGATGACGGAGAGCTGGCCCGCGAGCACGTTGAAGAACTGGGGCAGCTCGTCCAGGGAAGTCTTGCGCAGGACGCGGCCTAGCTTGGTGATGCGGGGATCGTTTGTGACCTTCCGCTCGCGGTGCCACTCCTCGATCTGCTCGGGGCTGAGGTACTTCTCCACGTCGTTGGCGTCGGCGACCATGGAGCGGAACTTGAGCACGCGGATGGGGCGACCGAAGCGCCCCGCGCGCTCGTGAGCGTAGATGGGTGCGCCCTTGGTATCGGCCGCAATGAACACACAGAGCACCGCGCCAGGGATGAGCCCTACGACGCAGACGCACGCGCTGAACGCAATGTCGAAGGTGCGCTTGACGAAGCGGTAGCCAAGCGACCTCGTGTCGAGCGCGCGGGACTCTGCGGCAAACTCGGGCGAGCCTGGGAGGCTCATCGTGCCCGTGCTTGCAGCGGAGCCGGCACCGGCGCCCGCCGCGCTCTCGCGCCGGTCCATGGCCTGAGCAATGAGCGCCGCGCCCACGGGCGCATTATCCTCTGTTACTTCTTTAGTAGTCACAATAAAAATTTCGTTCCTGTCCACAGGAACCCCCCCCCCCAATCCACAAATTCAAAAACCAAATAAATTGCCGGCGTAACGTCTTCCTTACGTTTTGCTCGGCACGTCTAACGGAAGCAGCTCCCTAAATGCGGAGTCGCCTTCGCCCACGTCCACCAGGCACCAGCGCTTGTGACGGTCGATCTTTTTTACGTGGGCCTCTTGCCCCACAAGTGGGCCCTGCTCTATGTGCAGCACACCGTCTTCAATGCGCGCAACGCTGTTGCGCACCACGCCGTCGTCGTCGAGCACGCTGCGGTACCAGTCCTGCGCATCGTCCGGCATGGGCGCATAGGCCCGCTCCCTGCTGCCGACGATGCGGCAGCCAAAGCTCAACTGAGCCAAAGCCCTATCGAGCGCTGCGGCATCGTGCGTGGCGACGAAGAAATATTCCTTGTACATGGGTTTGGTTTGGAGCGACCATGCGCCGTCCCGCTTAAACCAGAACTCCTTTTGCATCACAAAAGCGTCCTGCATAAGGTTGTGCGGGATAATGCAGCGGACCTTTTCGCAGATCTCGCGCTCTTTTCCATTGGGGGTGTGGACCAGATACCAGCGGACGCGGCCGTGCTGGCTGTTGGTGGTGGCGCCGTTAAATGCGCCCGGCAGCTGCTCTTGGCGCCGTGCCGTCTGTTCCATGTTCTCGCCCCCTCTTTTTGGCTTTGCGATGCACGCAAATGCAGGGGCGTTTAGAACAGGCTTCTCGCTCGCAGCTAGGCGCAGTCGCAAAAGTACAAGTTTTTGTATCTTTCGACAGACGACATTATACGAGCAATTAATCAGCGTTTGCCCAGATTACGCAAAATGTACTGCTAGTAGGTACATCTCCATACCCCTCTATAAAAACCTGTACCTTTTTGTGCAACAAAAAAAGCCGCTCAACCAGCGGCTTTTCTTATTTCGGCATGAAAAAGGCGACCGCCCTGTGTGGACGGTCGCCTTTGTTAATTGTTGTGAAGTTTGCCTTAGGCGCGAGTCTTGATCTCCTCGAGCACCTTCGCAACAAACTCGTCAACGCTCATCTGAACGGTCTCGTTGGAGCGATCGCGGACGGAGATGTTGCCGGCCTCGACCTCCTTCTCGCCCAGAATGAGCATGTAGGGCACGCGGTCGATGCTGCGGGCCTCGCGGATCTTGTAGCCGATCTTCTCGTCGCGGTCGTCGCAGACCACGCGAATGCCGGCCTCCTCCAGCTTGGCACACACCTCGTGGGCGTAGTCGCGGCTCTTCTCGGAGACAGGAAGCGCTTTGACCTGCACGGGAGCCAGCCAGGTGGGGAACTTGCCCGCAAAGTGCTCAATCAGAATACCAATGAAGCGCTCGATGGAGCCAAAGCATACGCGGTGCAGCATGATGGGGCGCTTCTTGGTGCCGTCGGCGTCCACGTACTCAAGATCAAAGTTGAGCGGCATCTGGAAGTCGAGCTGGACGGTGCCGCACTGCCAGGTACGTCCGAGCGAGTCCTCCAGGTGGAAGTCGATCTTGGGGCCGTAGAAGGCGCCGTCGCCTTCATTGACCTCGTAGTCCATGCCCAGCTTCTCCAGAGCGGTGCGCAGGCCCTCCTCGGCACGCGCCCAGTCCTCGTCCGAACCCATGGAGTCCTCGGGGCGGGTGGAAAGCTCAACGTGGTACTTAAAGCCAAACTTCTGGTACACGGAGTCGATGAGGTTGACCACGCCCACGATCTCGTCGGTCAGCTGGTCGGGACGCACAAACAGGTGGGCGTCGTCCTGGTTAAAGCAGCGCACGCGGAACAGGCCGTGCAGGGCGCCGCGCAGCTCGTGGCGGTGCACCAAGCCAATCTCGCCGGCGCGGATGGGCAGCTCGCGGTAGGAGTGCGGCTTGGAGGCGTACACCAGCACGCCGCCCGGGCAGTTCATGGGCTTAATGCAGTACTCTTCGTCGTCGATGACGGTGGAGTACATGTTGTCCTTGTAGTGGTCCCAGTGGCCCGAGGTCTTCCACAGCTGCTTGTTCATGATGAGCGGCGTGGAGATCTCCACATAGCCGGCCTTGTGGTGGATCTCGCGCCAGTAGTCCAGCAGCGTGTTCTTAAGGATCATGCCGTTGGGCAGGAAGAACGGGAAGCCGGGGGCCTCGTCGCGCATCATAAAGAGGTCCATCTCGCGGCCGATCTTGCGGTGGTCGCGCTTCTTGGCCTCCTCCAGCATGTGCATGTGCTCGTCGAGCTCTTCCTTGGTGGCAAAGGCGACACCGTTGATGCGGGTGAGCATCTTGTTGTCCTTGTCGCCCTTCCAGTAGGCGCCCGAGACGCCGGTAAGCTTAAAGGCCTTGAGCGCCTTGGTGTAGCAGATGTGAGGGCCGACGCACATGTCGATGTAGTCGCCCTGCTGGTAGAAGGTGATGCGGGCGTCATCGTCCAAGTCGCCGATGTGCTCGACCTTGTACTTCTCGCCGCGCTCCTCCATAAGGGCGATGGCCTCGGCGCGGGGCTTCTCGTACACGGTGAACTTGAGGTTCTCCTTGACGATCTTCTTCATCTCGGCCTCGATCGCGGGGAAGTCGTCCTCGCTGATCTTGACGCCCTCGGGCAGGTCGACGTCGTAGTAGAAGCCGTTGTCGGTCGCGGGGCCGTAGGCAAAGTCGGCCTCGGGATAGAGGCGCTTGATGGCCTGCGCCATGATGTGCGCGGCGGAGTGGCGGATGACGTGCGTGACCTCGTCCTGCGGGAGCTCGGCCACCGAACCGTCATTGTAGAGTGCCTTCATGGGTATGTTTTCTCCTCTCGGATGCCTGATGCAAGTGTGTGCGATGCGCTCGGCGTTTTTGACTTGCATCATTATAGGCAGGTTGCCTTGGTATACAAGCGCCCGCCGCACCTTAATGGCACGGCGGGCGATTTTCTACGCATGCTTCATCGTGTGGGGCGGGGTGTGGGGCGCGCGGCGCCCGTGGCTTGCGACCGGCCCGGCGATGGATGCGTTACTGGATGCGAGTTCGGCAGTAGGGGCAGACCTTCCAGTGCGCATCGAGCGGGCGATGGCAGCTGGGACACACGTTGCGAACTTGGGTATCGCACACCGGGCAGACGACGAAGTCCTTCTCGATGGGCGCGCCGCACTGCGGGCAGGTGCCGTACTGGGCAAGCTGGCGCTCGCGAAGGGCCATGTCCAGCTCCTGCTCCTCGCGGTCGGACGCGTAGGAGTGCGGGCGCAGGACCAAGTAGGCGATGAGGCCCACAAACGGGATGAGGGCGATGATGCCCCATGCCACGTAGGCGCTGGCGCCGCGGCGGCGAGCGTCGATGAACACATAGACGACCGACAGCACATACAGGGCGATGATAAAGCCAACAAAGGCATAGACGACGCCCATAAGCTGCGGCGACATGAGCTCGGAGATGTACTTGGACATTACAGGTACCTTTCGGAATATTAACAGTTCGGTCAAGTTTACCACGGGGTTTGTTTATATGGGACTACGGCTAGGTACGGGGCTGGCGCGGACACAAACATCTCAATCTGTAACAGTTAGGAGCGGAATCCGGGTCTAGATGTTACAGATCGAGACACAGGGGTCCCTCCCCGACTTCAATCTCGATCTGTAACATCATGGGCCCCAAAACCCCTCTTACTGTTACAGATCGAGACATTCAAAATCCGTCGGAAGATTTGTCTTGATCTGTAACATCTGCAACCCAAATCCTCGTCTAACTGTTACAGGTCGAGACAAACGGTTGCCGTAGCTGTCGGCAGACGAGCTTGTCGACGTTACTGAACTTCCCCTCGCCTGCCGTTGGCGGGTGTTGCAGGGCTGTTCGCCGCATTGCCGCCGCGCTGGGGGCGTGCAGACCGTAGGATAGTCTTATTGACAGCCTGTCAACTCGTCTGGGAGGCACTGTGAGCGAAACGTTTGATATCGCGATTGTCGGCGCGGGCATCACCGGATGCGCCATCGCGCGGCAGCTCGCGCGCTATGACCTGTCCATTTGCGTGGTCGAGGCAGCAAACGATATCGCGCTGGGCGCATCGAAGGCCAACGGCGGCCTGGTGCACGCCGGCTACGACCCGGCGCCGGGCACGGTTAAGGCGCAGGTCAACGCCCGTGGCTGCGAGTTGTACGGTACATGGGCGCAGGAGCTGGGCTTCTTGTTCCGCCGAACCGGATCGATGGTGCTGGGCTTTAACAGCGAGGACCGTGCGCACCTGGAGCAGTTGCGGTGCAACGGCCATGTCAACGGTGTGCCCGAGCTGTCGATCGTTGGACCCGATCGCATCCACGAATTAGAGCCGCGCGCCAGTGCCGATGCAACGTGCGCGTTGTGGTGCCCCTCGACTGGGTTTGTCGATCCGTTCGAGGTCGCCATCGCCGCGCTGGAGAACGCCGTCGCCAACGGGGTGACGTTTATGCGATCCGCGCCGGTGGAGGCGATTGAGGTTGCAGGCGAGGCTTCCGACGGAACCGCGCGCTTTTCGTTGGTGACGCCCGCCGGCGGCGTGCGCTGCCGCTATCTGATCAACGCCGCCGGTAACGGTGCCGCGGACATCTCGCACTTGGCGGGCGCCGAGGAGTTCCAGATGGTCTGGCGCCAGGGCAACATCGTGGTGCTGGACAAGGAGCCGCGCACGCTGATGCCGCTCTACCCCGTGCCGACGCAGATGTCGAAGGGCGTCATCGTGACGGGCACCGTGCACGGCAACACCGTAATCACCGCGACCGCCGCCGAGCGCGAGCCGGGCGACACGCAGACCTACGCCGCCGACGTCAACGCGCTGCTAGTGGGCGCGCGCAAGCTGGTACCCGATCTGGACACACGTCGCGTGGTGCGCGCGTTTGCCGGCGGACGTCCGGTCATTAAGGGGACGAACGATTTCTTTATTGGGCAGTCGGCCGCGGTGCCGGGGCTATTCCAGGCGGCAGGAATTCAGTCGCCGGGCGTGGCGAGCGCCCCGGCCATTGCCGAGCGCATGGAGCAGGTGCTGCGCGATGCCGGCGTTGATCTGCACGAACGGGTTGACTGGAATCCGATTCGCCACGCGCCGGACGACTTCGACCGCGCGCCGCTCTCGCGCAAGGAAGAATTGATTGCATCCGACCCTGCATGGGGACAGATTGTCTGCCGCTGCGAGACGGTGCCCGAGGCAGAGATTGTGGCCGCAATTCGGCGCCGTCCGGGCGCGGTTTCAGTCGAGGGCGTCAAGCGCCGCTGCCGCGCGGGCATGGGAAGGTGTCAAAGTGGCTTTTGCCAGAGCCGCGTGGTGGCGATCCTTGCCCGCGAGCTGGACTGCGAGCCCAGCGAGGTGTTGCTGGAGGATACTGGCTCCTGGCTCGTTGAGGGACCTTTGAAGGGGGTACGCTAAGATGGCGACGGATATCGAAATGAACGCTGGACGCGACTCTGCGGTCGGTACCGTGCCGACGCAGGCCTTCGACGTGGTCGTTATCGGCGGCGGACCCGCCGGCATGGCGGCCGCGCTTGCCGCGCACAATGCCGGTGCGCGCGTGGCCATCGTGGAGCGCGAACGGCACCTGGGCGGAATCCTCCGCCAGTGCATTCACCCGGGCTTTGGCCTGTCGCACTTTAAGCAGGAGCTCACCGGCCCCGAATACGCGCAGCGGTTTATCGACCAGGTACGCGCGACCGACATCGCGCTGCTCTTGGACAGCATGGTGATCGGGATTGATGGGGCCCCGGGCAATCCGGGCGCGAGCAACGCCGAAGCCCACACCGTCACGCTCATGAGTCCCACCGGCATGCTGCAGCTCACCGGGCGCGCGGTCGTCCTTGCCATGGGTTGCCGCGAACGCACCCGCAGCGAGATCAAGATTCCCGGCAGCCGTCCCGCCGGCGTGTTTACGGCCGGGCTGGCGCAGCGATACATCAATATCGAAAACCTCAAGCCCGGCTCGCGCGCCGTCATTTTGGGCTCGGGCGATATCGGGCTCATCATGGCGCGCCGCTGCACGCTCGAAGGGTTTTCGGTCGAGGGCGTGTACGAGCTCATGCCGTACGCCAACGGTCTGCGCCGAAACGTCAAGAACTGCCTGGACGATTTTGGCATTCCGCTGCATCTGTCGACCACCGTTACGCGCGTGATCGGACACGGCCGCGTGGAGGCCGTCGAGGTCAGCCAGGTCGACGAGCACCTGGCGCCCATTACGGGGACCGAGCGCGTTGTTCCATGCGACACGCTGCTGCTTTCGGTGGGGTTGATTCCCGAGAACGAGCTTTCGGTGGGCGCGGGCGTGGAGCTGGACCCCCGCACGCGCGGCGCCGTGGTGGATCAGAGCCTGCAGACGGGCGTGCCGGGCATCTTTGCCTGCGGCAACGTTCTGCACGTGCACGACTTGGCAGACAACGTGACGACCGAGTCCGAGCACGCCGGCGCAGCTGCGGCGGCATGGGCGTTGAGTGGCGCCGCAGGTGCCGAGGCGAACGCCGCGAGCGCGAGCTGTGAGCTCACGGTCTCCCCCGCCGGCATCGCCGGCTACGCGCTACCAGGACGCATCACAACCGTCGGGCTCACCAGGCTCAACTTCCGCGTGCGCCGACCAGTCGATGCCGCCCGCGTGCGAATCCTGGCTAACGGCGAAGAATTATTTGCCGGCAAAGTCCGTCCGTTTAAGCCAAGCGTCATGGAGAGTTTCCCGCTGCCGGCGAAGGTGATTCAGCAGGCGCTCGATCTGGGCGCAAGTGAAATCGTCCTGTCCGTCGATCCCGTAGAGGAGGCATAAGGCCATGAGTGACAACGCGACTGAGACACTGCGGTTCAACTGCACCACCTGCCCGTCCGAATGCCTCCTGGCCGTGGAAGTCGAGCGCGACGCCGATGGCCACGTGGCGGAGGTGCGCCGCGTGACCGGCAACAGCTGCCCACGCGGCGATAAGTTCGCGCATCAGGAGCTCACCTGCCCCATGCGAGTACTCACCACCACCGTAGCCGTCTCCGGCGGCGACGAAGTTCTGCTCCCCGTACGCACAGCCGAGGCCATCCCGCTCGAACTCCACGCCCAAGCCATGGCTCTCATCCGTGGCTTAGTCGTCAACGCCCCCATCCACATGGGCGACGTCGTGCTGAAAGACCTCCTCAACACGGGCATCGACCTCATCGCCAGCATGGACATCGACCCAACCTAAGCAGCTCATTTGGGACGGGGCTCTTTTACCTACCCCGCCATCCACCCCGCCCCTCCTCAATTGCGGTGAAATAGCTCCTGATTTCCGCCAAAACCCCGGCATCCAGGAACTATTCCACCGCAACTTGCCTTGGGATCGGTATTTAGCTTATGCCTACTTTAGTGCCATTTCAAAACTATGCCGGATTACGGGGCTGATTCGGAGACCCCCATCCATACCGGCAATTTTCGATTTTTGATAAGCCTTCTACCTGCACTGATAATTGTTCTCGGGGGAAGCGGGCACTGCGGGGCGCGGC
>DAWDVX010000004.1:15972-64944 GCA_052346145.1 Collinsella sp. | reverse complement strand
CGTTGGCACCGGCGGCACCGTGACCGGCGTGGGTGAGTTCCTTAAGGAGCAGAACCCCGAAATCAAGGTCGTCGCCGTCGAGCCCGCCACTTCCCCGGTGCTCTCCAAGGGCCAAGCCGGCCCGCACAAGATCCAGGGTATCGGCGCCGGTTTTGTGCCCGACGTCCTCGACACCCAGGTCTATGACGAGATCATCCCCGTCGAGAACGACGACGCCTTTGCGACCGGCCGCGCCGTGGGCCACAAGGAGGGCGTGCTCGTGGGCATTTCGTCCGGCGCCGCCGTGTGGGCCGCGCTGCAGCTGGCCAAGCGCCCCGAGAACGAGGGCAAGACCATCGTGGCCCTGCTTGCCGACACCGGCGAGCGCTACCTGTCCACGGCGCTCTTCCAGGACTAGGGCCTGTCGCCCATAGGTTGAGCCCACGGACGAGCCGGTCTCCTCTCTCCCGGCAGTCTGAGCCCATCCAATCAGGGTGTCCCACGAGACGCCCGAACTTGCTACAATGTCTGCGGCGCGGAACCAGCCTCCCGCGCCGCTTTTCTTTTTTGGCCACATGCCACCAAGGAGAACCTCCCCATGCACAACAAGCGCGTGCTCGTCGCCATGAGCGGCGGCGTCGATTCCAGCGTGACCGCGTACCTGCTCAAAAGCCAGGGCTACGAATGCGTCGGCGCCACCATGCGCCTCACCTGCCCCGCGCCCGATCCTGCAACGGGTATGAGCAAAGTCGACCGCGACATCGCCGATGCAAAGGCCGTCGCCGAGCGTCTGGGGATACCCCACCATGTGCTCGACTTGCAGCAGACCTTCGACCACAGCGTTATCGAGCGCTTTGTGAACGCCTACCAGGAGGGGCTGACGCCCAACCCGTGCATCATCTGCAACCGCCACATAAAGTTTGGCGCGTTGCTCGGTGCGGCGCTGGACATGGGCTGCGACTACATCGCAACGGGTCATTACGCCAAAACAAGCCAGACAGTAGACGGCACCTGGCAGCTGCATCGCGGCGAAGATCCCAAAAAGGACCAGAGCTACTTTTTATATTCGCTTACGCAGGAGCGCCTGGCGCACACGATCTTTCCGCTGGCAGGCCTAGACAAAGAGCGCGACGTGCGCCGCATAGCCGCCGAGCAAGGCTTTACCAACGCCCAGAAGGCCGAAAGCGAGGACATCTGCTTTATTCCAGACGGTGACTACGCGGGCTATATCGAGCGCCGCTGCGGACATCCCGCTGCACCGGGCGACATTGTGTGGCGCGACGGCAGCGTGGTCGGACGCCATAACGGCGCGTTGCGCTATACCATCGGCCAGCGCAAGGGCTTGGGCGTCGCGATGGCGCATCCCGTGTATGTGACGGGCGTCGATGCCGCCAACAACACCGTGCATCTGGGCGAGGCCGAGGACCTAACGGCCACAGCACTCACGGCCGACGACTGGATCTGGAGCGCCCCTGCCGACCGCATGGAGGCAGAACTCGATGCCGGCGGCATTCGCGTGGGCGCCAAGTACCGTTACCGTCAGAAAGACCAAGCAGCGACCCTTACGCGCGGCGAAGACGGGCAAATGCTGCTGACTTTTGACGAGCCGCAGCGAGCCATCGCCCCCGGCCAGGCCGTTGTAGTCTACCACGGCGACATCGTCCTCGGCGGCGGCACGGTGACCGGCGCACTTAAGTAGCCCCATCCCCTTCATAAATTGCGGTGAAATAGGGACTGTTTAAGCGTTTAAAACCGCCAAACAGTCCCTATTTCACCGCAACTTAGAGAGGACGGCCTCGGTCGGTACTGCCGTATCAGCCGAGGCCGCTGCATCGCTAGCGCTGTACGTAGGCGCGGACGAGCTCGAAGGTGTTGCGCACGCCGTCCATGTGGCTACGCTCGTAGTTGTGGCTCGCATACACGCCGGGGCCGATCAGACCATGGCGAATGTCGTAGCCGGCAGAGAGCGTGGCTTCGACGTCCGAACCGTAATGCGGATACACGTCGATAGCGTAATCGAGCTCAAGCTCGCGCGCGATATTGGACAGCGCCGTCACCAGGTCGTAGTTGTACGGACCGCCCGAATCCTTGGCGCAGATCGACACCATGTGCTCGGTGCAGCCTGGGTCGTCGCCCACGCAGCCCATGTCAACGCTGATCATCTCGCGCGTGTCGGCCGGCACGAAGGCGCCGCCGTGGCCCACCTCCTCGTACACGGTAAAGAGCAGCGAAACCTTACGCGAAAGCGTCACCTCGCCAGCGGCGACGGCACGCGCCAAGCCCAACAAAATGGCGGCCGATAGCTTGTCATCCAGGAAGCGGCTCTTAATGTAGCCGCTCTCCGTCACCGTCGTGCGAGGATCCATAGCGATGATGTCGCCGGTCTGAATACCCAGCTCGAGCACATCGTCCTTGCTGTCGACGTTCTCGTCGAGCAAGATCTCCATGTTCTTCTCGATGGTCTTGACCGGCTCGTCGGCCACGTGCGCCGAAGGCTCGGTGTTAAGAACCACGCCCGTGTAGACATTGCCGTCGCGCGTGTAGACGGTGCAGTTCTCGCCATCGGCCGTAGACCACTGATGCCCACCGAGCGTCGTGGGGCGCAGGCGGCCATTGTCCTTAATGGAACGCACCATGGCGCCTAGGGTATCGACATGGCTCGCCAGTACGAGCGGCTCGCCCTCGCCGCCAAGCTCAACGAGCACGTTACCCTTATTAGAACGCTCAGGCCCAAACCCCATATCGCGCAGGGTCTCCATCAGATAATCAGTCGCCGCACGGGTATAGCCGGTAGGGGAGGCAATAGAAGTCAGCGTCTTAAGCTGTCCTGCGATATAGGAGAGCGTCTCCTCTAGAGAAGCATCAATATTAGAAGTCATATGCATCCTTCCAAGTAAAACTAAGACCGAGTCCCGATTTTAACCGTTCTGCACGTGCAATGCCCCAGGAGCCGAGCCGCCTCCAGACGTCCCCGCACCGGTTTTGTGCACGTGCACGGTTTACAATCTCAATCTTGCATAAATCCTATTGGTATTTGCATAGAAATGAGGCATCTTTTTGCTTCGTCTCAGGGTGCCCCACCTTGGACCGTGCAAAAAACGGAGTATTCAGCACCGTGGGCCCCAACGGCCCCATCACGAACGACAAAACGACGCGGTTACAGCAGTGTTGCAGGTCGTCGCAAAGCAGAAACTCAGTAACAACCCCCTCCACTCATCGATAGCCCGCCCACAATGGCTGTCGATGGGCGCCTGCGGATCACTACCGCCCATTCACAACGTTATGCATTTTTAAGAGCTTGTTGAATACTCCCAAAAATGCACGCAGGGAAGTGCACCACCTATCCGCAGCGGGCAGTACGCCTTGGTTTTGTCCGTCTCAGGGCATCGACGCAGCACAAAAAGCCCCGCCGTGCGTAGCACGGCGGGGCCAGCGGCACGTCAAAAGACCATACACCTACGGGCGAAGGACCACCAAACTGGGCTAGGCAGCCGGGCAGATCTTCTTGAAGAGCTCGATGACGTCGTCGAGCGTTGCCTCGCGCGGGTTACCCGGGAAACAAGCGTCGGCCATGGCGTCCTTGGCCAGGACCTCGATCTCGTCAGCCTTCATGGCCTCGCAGACGTGCGGGATATTCACGTCGGCGGAAAGCTGCTTGACAGCGGCGATAGCGGCGTCGGCAGCCTCGTCGGTGCTCATGCCCGTGGTGTCAACGCCCATGGCGGCGGCAACCTTGGCCAGACGCTCGGCGCAAACCGGCTTGTTGAACTCCATGGCGATCGGCAGCAGCATGGCGCAAGCGACGCCGTGCGGGGTGTCGTAGTGAGCGGACAGGGTGTGAGCCATGGCGTGGTCGATGCCCAGGCCAACATTGGAGAAGCCCATGCCGGCGACATACTGGCCAAGGGCCATGCCCTCGCGGCCGGAGCCGGGCTGGCCGGACTTGGCCTCGGCAACGGAGTCGCGTAGGTTCTCGCTGATCAGCTTGATGGCCTCAAAGTGGAACATGTCGGAGAGCTCCCAAGCGCCCTTGGTGGTATAGCCCTCGATGGCGTGGGTCAGAGCGTCCATGCCGGTGGAGGCGGTCAGGCCGGCGGGCATGGAAGCCATCATGTCGGGGTCGACGACGGCGACCTCGGGGGCGTCGTTGGTGTCGACGCACACGAACTTGCGGACCTTCTCGGGGTCGGTGATGACGTAGTTGATGGTCACCTCGGCAGCGGTACCGGCGGTCGTCGGCACAGCGATGGTGAACACGGCGTGGTTCTTAGTGGGAGCAACGCCCTCGAGGCTGCGGACATCGGCGAACTCGGGGTTGTTGATGATGATGCCAATGGCCTTAGCGGTGTCCATGGAGGAGCCGCCACCGATGGTCACGATAGCGTCAGCCTCGGCGGCCTTGAAGGCCTCGACGCCGTCCTTGACGTTCTGGATAGTGGGGTTGGGCTTGATCTCGGAGTAGAGGCTCCAAGGGATGCCGGCAGCGTCGAGCTCGTCGGTCACCTTAGCGGTAACGCCGAACTTGACCAGATCGGGGTCGGAGCAGACGAAGATCTTCTTGTAGCCGCGACGCTGGAGCTCGCCGGGGATCTCCTTGATGGCGCCGGAACCATGATAAGAAATGGTGTTGAGAACGAAACGATTAGCCATTGATAGCCTCCCATCGTGTGCGGGGCACCCATTACGCCCCACGCTATGAGTCCCATCCTAACGCTTTTGAAACAAAAAACGCGTGAGAACGTCAAATTTGTTAAAGCGTTTCAACAGGTGATGAAAAATATTGCGGCAAAGGGACAGCCCCTTTGCCGCATTCGGTTACTTTCGACAGCCCTCTTTCCAAGCCTCGGCCGCAACCTTCCAGCGTAAGCGCAAGTCGCGCTCGCGGTCGATGAACATGATGGCAAACGCGACAAACAGCAGCAAGCTCGCCACGACGATGGCGTGCAGGCCCATGCGCTCAATACACCAGTTGCCCAACACGGCGCCAAACACAAAGGTAAAGATCACGCCAAAGTACAGCAGGCCGTTTTCCAAAAAGCCGCGCCTGTGGGTGATGATGTAATCGTCCACGTTTTGCAGCGCGTTGCGCAAGTTGCCGATGCACATGGTCGTAGCGATGCCATGACCGTGAATCTTGCGGAAGCTCTCGACCTGCATGCCGCAGGCAAACGAAGTGAGGCAGTTGGCGAGCAGGTTGTAACCGCCACCGGGGATAAAGCTCACGCCCAGCAAGATGACGGCTTCAAAGAACACCGTCACCTGGCGCCAGTGAATCACACTGCCAAACCGTTCGTGTACCAGGTCGGCAAGCATAATGCCCACGGCAAACGACACCACAGGGAAGAAGTAGCGCCCCGCAAGTGTCCAATTGCCCTCCGAGATGCTCACGCCCACAAGCAGGATGTTGCCCGTCTGCGCGTTTGCGAAAACATGGTCGCGCCCAATGTACGAATACACATCCATAAAGCCGCCGGCGAGCGCCAGGATAATGCCCAGTTCGATGGACTCCGATATCTGTTTGGCACGCTGCATCGTCGTGCATCCTCCTTGTTGACGACCCTCTCGTGCGTTGGCGGAAACATAACCGCCGTTCATACTGTAACCCATTGACAACATGGCGTGCGCGCGAGACGGCTCCTTCGACACGGGGATACACAGTCTGGAAACAAACGGCGCCCGCATCGGCACGCCGATCCGCCAGCCCATGTACTCCCCCAGTCTTTTTAGCTCCGTCCCAAAAAGACTGGTTACAATTACGTGCAGCATACAGACACCGGGAGGGATCGTGGCAAAAAAGCCTCAGCACGCTCAGAACAACCAGCGCAGTCAGCAGGGCAAACAGGGCCAGCAGCAAAAGCGCGGCGGCAAGGCGCAGGCCACGGTCGCCCGCGCCAAGCATTCCCAAGCGACGCCCGCCCGCCCCTGGCGCCCGGGCCGCGATAAATTCCTCCCCGTCAGTCGAGCCGACATGGATGCACGCGGCTGGGACCAGTGCGACTTTGTCTACATCTGCGGCGACGCCTATGTGGACCATCCCAGCTTTGGCATGGCCATCATCAGCCGCGTACTCGACGCGCACGGCTACAAGGTGGGCATCATCTGCCAACCCAACTGGACCGACCCCGCCAGCATCACCGTGCTCGGCGAGCCGCGCTTGGGCTTTCTCGTCAGTGCCGGCAACATGGACTCCATGGTCAACCACTATTCGGTGACCAAGCATCGCCGCCACACCGACGCCTACACGCCCGGCGGCGAGGAGGGGCGCCGTCCCAATCGCGCCGTCACGGTCTACGGCAACCTCATCCGCCAGACGTTTAAGGACGCTCCCATCATCATCGGCGGCATCGAGGCGAGCCTGCGCCGTCTGGCCCACTACGACTACTGGCAGGACAAGCTTAAGCGCTCGGTACTGCTCGACTCGGGCGCCGACATCCTCATCTACGGCATGGGCGAGCACGCGATTGTCGAGATCGCCGACGCACTCGACGCGGGGCTGCCCGTCGATCAGATCACCTATATCAACGGCACCGTTTACCGCACGGGTTCGCTCGACGAGGTCTACGACTACGACCTGCTGCCCAGCTGGGACGACCTTGCCGCCGACAAGCTCAACTACGCCCGCAGCTTTAACGTGCAGCAGCAGAATATGGACCCCATCACCGGGCATCGCCTGGTAGAGCCATATCCCAACAGCGTGTACGTGGTGCAGAACCCGCCGTCGGCAACACTCACCACCGACGAGATGGACGAGGTGGCCGAACTCCCCTACGCACGCGATTGGCATCCCGACTACGACGCGGCAGGCGGCGTGCCGGCCTTTGCTGAGATCAAGTTTTCCATTAGCTCCAACCGCGGCTGTTTTGGCGAGTGCTCGTTTTGCGCGCTCACCTTCCACCAGGGCCGCGTGTTGCAGATGCGCAGCCACGACTCGATCATGCGCGAGGCCGAGCTGCTCACGCGCGATCCCGAGTTTAAGGGCTACATCAACGACGTGGGTGGACCGACGGCCAACTTTAGCCGCCCCGCCTGCGACAAGCAGCTCAAGCACGGTGTGTGCAAGAACAAGCGCTGTCTGTGGCCGAGCGTATGCAAGAACATGGTGGTCGACGAAAGCGGCTACACGCAGCTGTTGCGCGACCTGCGCCAGCTGCCGGGCGTCAAGAAGGTCTTCGTGCGCAGCGGCATCCGTTTTGACTACACCATGGCCGATGCCTCGGACGAGTTTTTACGCGAGCTGCTGGAACACCATGTCTCGGGCCAGCTACGCGTGGCGCCCGAGCACGTGAGCGACGCGGTGCTGTCCGTGATGGGCAAGCCGAGCCGAGCCGTCTACGATGCGTTCTGCCGCAAATTTGAGCGCCTGAACCGCGAGTATGGACTCAAGCAGTATGTTGTGCCGTATCTGATCTCGAGCCACCCCGGTTCAACCATGAAGGAAGCCGTGGACCTTGCCGAAGCCGTGCGCGACATGGGCTACATGCCCGAACAGGTGCAGGACTTCTACCCCACCCCGTCCACCATGTCGACGTGCATGTACTACACCGGCGTGGACCCGCGCACCATGGAGCCGATCTATGTGGCGCGCGACCCGCACGAGAAGGCCATGCAACGCGCGCTTATCCAGTATCGCAAGCCCGAGAACTACAAGCTGGTACGCGAGGCGCTGGAAAAGGCTGGCCGCCGCGACCTGATCGGCTACACCAAGCATTGCCTGATTCGCCCCGTGCCGCCACGCCCGGGCGAGACGTCTGCCGGCGGCGGACACGGCACCGGCAAGAAGGGCGGTAAGGCCCACGGTGGCGCCGCCGGCAAGGGACCCAAAGGCAGCAAGGGCCACGGCGGCATGTCGCGTGCGCAGAACACCGCAGGCCGCAACCGCGCGGCCCAGGGGCGTCAGGGCGCCAACGGCGGCGGCAGGCGCAACTAGGGCAGTGGTGCGCTCGCTGCGTCCATCCCACACGCGTGGCGCAGCGAGCGCATTGCCTCAACGAGGATGGCACCGGCGATAGCGACCGTAATTGCCACGCCGAACGGCGTGTTCACAAACCAGAGCAACGTCATGAGATACGACCCGGCATTAAAGGCAAAGTGCAGCAGGATCGTGTAGCAAAGCTTTCCGGTCGTCACGAGCACCCAACCAAAAATGAGGCCGGCAGCGCCCGCATAGCAACCCTGCACCCAGTTCATGTGCATAAAGCCGAAGATCGCCGCCTGCAGCACAATCGCCGCGGCGATACCCCAGTTACTCGGGGCCGCCCAGGGCACCATGGCGCCGTCTTGCGGTCGCACGAGACGTCGGCGCTTCCAAAGTGGGCGGCACTGCGGGTTAAACGCTCGGAGCGAAAACTCAAAAATAATGCCGCGCACCAGCAACTCCTCGCAAAACGGAGCGCCGAGCACCGTGGTCAGGACAGCAAGAAGGCTGGTATCGCCCATGCCCGTTTCCTCGACGAGCTCGCTATAGTCTGCCGAGACCTCGGGCAACAGCGACAGCACGGCGTCGGTCACGTAGCCAACGACCACCTGCAGGGCCAAGCCGATCACGATAACGCAGGCAATGCGCTTCCACGCGCTACGCAATCCCCCGCCAAGTGGACGCTCACCTTGCCAGCGCGCGATAAACGACCGCGGCCACAAATAACGCCACCACAGCAGCGCCATCAAAAACGACGCCGTCTGCGCGACGGCCTGAAGCAATTGGATGTCGAGATCATCGATCGAAAAACCCATGAACACCGATGCGACGCCAAGGGCGGAGAACAAAACGACGCTCAGGGCAATATCGGCAGCGACGACGCCAAAACAGGCAAGCGCCCAAATCATCGCATTGAGCATGCCAACCTCCTCAAAACCGTTCCCTAGTTCTACCACAACTCGGCAGAGAGCTGATCCCATGGGGACGGAGGAAAACGGATCACTTATTGATGAGAATCAGGCGCAGCGCCAAAGGCCCCGTTGGGCGAAATGTCGAACGGAAAGGTGCCGCAGCGATTGAAGGCGGCGATGAACATGCGGATGGCGTTGGACGGCGTGGTACCTACGAGTTGGGTTGCCGCCGCGAAGGCCGCCTTTTCCTCGGGCAAGACCTTCGCGACAACCGGGGTCATGTGTTCTGCCATGGCGCTTCCTTTTTGAAACGACGGTGGTGCGGATGGATGCGGGCCACGCGGCTGGGCGACAGGCTGTGAAGGCAACCCGATTGGCCCGCATCTGGAATTTGTTTCTACGGCGTTGGTATTACTTGGTATTCTTAAGTATTACCCCGCAGATAGAATACCATACCCGACCCCATGGGGACGGAGAAAAACGGATCATTTTGTTGCTGAGTAAGTATTTAGAGCGTGATGATGTCCGAGATATTGAGGGCCTGAGCGTCGACGGCATCGTGCGTGGCAAGCAGCAGCATGCGGCCGTCGAGAAAGTCGAGCACGACCTCGGCGCATGCGTCGCGCGCGGCGGTATCTAGACCGGTAAAGGGCTCGTCCAGAATCACCGCGTCGCCTGGGCACAGCAGGGCTCGGGCAATCTCGACACGACGGCGCTGTCCACCCGAAAGCTCGGCCACGCGGGCATGCACATCGATCCCCGGTATCAGCAGACGCAACAGGGCTGCGGCACTCGAGGCGTCCACGCGCGCGTCGGCGCACACCAGCACGTTATCCAAAGCCGAGGTGCCCTCTACCAGGCGCACATCCTGAAACACCATGGAGCACGGCGCGCACTCCCCCGCCGCCAGCGCGAGCAACGTCGACTTGCCCACGCCCGAGGCGCCCATCACGCAGGCGCGCCCACCGGCGGGCACACGAAGCACCAGCCCGTCGAGCGCCGGCGCCCAGGGCGCACGATCGCCCACGGCAAGCGCAAGCTCTGCCGCAGCGCCGGCGCCAGCAGGGTCGCCCGAACGCCCGCGAGTACCACGCCCATGTGCCCACACGGCAGCACGCCACGCCGCGGGCCCCGAAGCCCGCAGCAACCACACCAGCACACGCTCGCATGCCCGCGATGCCGCCACGACCAACACGGTCCAAGCCAGCAGGTCAGCCGTCTCGATGAGCAGCTTCGCCTGATAGATGCGCTCGCCTACGGTGCCCACCGCCATGCCGATCAGCTCCGCCGCCACGCCGGCCTTCCAGCTCATGCCGATCACGGCACGGGCGCACGAAAGCGCAAACGGCAGCACCTCGCGCCAGGTATGGGCGCAAAACAGGCGCCAGCCGCGCACGCCATGCAGACGGAACATCTGCTCCAGCGGTTTATTCACCTGTGCCAAGCCCTCGGCCAGCGAAAAATACACGCCCGGCAGCGCCATCAAAAAGACCGCGGCGATGCTCACGCGCGCCGATCCCAGCCAAATGAGCAGCAGGACCACCACGCAGGCAACCGGCGTCGCCTTGACAAACGACAGCGCCGGCGCCACCAGGCGGGCAAACGCACGCGAACGTGACGAAATCCCGGCCAGCACGCCACCACACACCGCGGCAAGCGCCAGCCCGCCCAATATCCGCGCGCCCGAGCCCGCCAAAATCGCCCAGGTACCGCCATCGCACACCAGGCGCAGCAGCGCCAAGGCAACAGCACCCGGCCCCGGCAAGATCAGTGGCTGCGCCACCAGCGCCGCCGCGAAGACCCACACGGCAAGCCAAAAGGCGGCGACGGCACCTGCTGCCGCCACCGCCTTCATACGCTCTGTCATTTGTCGAGCAAACGCACGCACGGGCTACTCCATGTAGTAGAAATCATCAGCCGGGAGCTTGCCGCCCACGGCGCTCGCATCCGCATCGGCCAGCACCTGCAGGTACCCACCGAGCGCCGCCTTCATATCTTTCCCCGTCTGGCAGACAAGCATGCACCCGGGAATCGCCTTTTCGGCAATCGCGGCGTTATCGACGACACCCGCATCGACCACGGCCTGCGCCCAGTCCGCCGGCGCCGCATTGACGGCCTTCACGCTCGCCTCATGGCAGCACAAGAATTCCGCCACGGCATCGGGATGTTCCTCGGCAAAGGCGCGGCGCACCACGGTCACGCCCGTCAGCAGGCGCGAACCCGTGTCGCCCGCCAGCTCATCCCACACATCGGTCAGACTTACCGGAGCCGACAGCTTGCCTTCGCTCTTGGCGATGGCAGCGGTCTTGAACGGCTCGGGCAGCACGCCCACGGCAGACGGATCGGCAAGCAGCGCCGACAGCACCTCGGTGGGCTCGCTCTTAAACTCAAGCGCCACCTGGCCGGTCAGGCCCGCGCGGTCCAGCAGGTAGTTCATGACGTACTCCGGCGTGGTGCCCTTACCCGTCATATAGACGGTATGGCCCGCCAGATCGCCAAACGAGGCCACACTCGCGTCGCCCGTCACAACGTTCAGCACGCCCAGCGTGTTGATGTCGATGACCTGCACCGCGCCCTCGGTCTTGTTGTAGAGCACGCTCGCCACGTTGGCGGGCACCAGGGCGATATCGACATCGCCCTGAATGACCTTGGGCACAATCTCGTCGGCGGCGGTGTTGATCGCAAAGTCGAACTCGTTGTCCGTGGCACCGTCGGCCGCCCGGTCCATAAACTGCACCAGACCGATTGACGTCGGACCCTTGAGCGAGGCGACGTGCACCTCAACCGGCTCGGCAGCGGCACCGGCGCCGTCCGTGGCAGCCGAGCCCGCAGCAGACCCAGCCCCGGCAGCCCCGCCGCCACAGCCAGCCAGCGCAAGCGACAGCGCGCCCGCGGCGAGCGCCGAGGCAAACCCCCGGCGCGACATCTCAACATCAAACGCGCGCATCGCTAGCACGTCCCCTCGTTGGGCATCGACCAGGCGTGATGGTCGGTATGCAGCAGCTCCTCGGCCAGCGGCGAGAGCGGCGCGCCCAAAAACTCGCTGTAGCACGCCTGGACATCGGGATTCTCGTGCGAGAAGCGAATGTCCGCCTTCGCATCCAGGCCCCACAGCACCTGGCCGCGCTCGGCCGCCAGCTCGCAGCCGTCGTGGATGGGCTGACCGCCGCCACCGACGCAGCCGCCCGGGCATGCCATAACCTCAACGAAGTCATAGCTCACGCGGCCGTCGCGAATCGCGTCGAGCAGGCGGGCGGCGTTACCCAACCCGTGCGCCACGGCGACGCGCACCTTGGTGCCATCGATATCGGCGACGGCTTCCTTCCAGCCATCCAGGCCACGCACGTCGGTAAAGAAATCCGCATCCGGGTTCTTGCCCGTCACCAGGTAATAGGCCGAGCGCACGGCTGCCTCCATCACGCCGCCCGTGGCGCCAAAGATCACGCCCGCGCCCGTGCCAAAGCCCAGCGGCGTATCGAGCGGCTCCTCGACCAGCGTGTCCACGCTCACGTGGCTCGCGCGGATCATGCGCACCATCTCGCGCACCGTCAGCGCAACGTCCACATCGGGCGTGCCGTCCTCGCCCACCATGCTCGGCAGCGCGCACTCGGCCTTCTTGGCCGTGCACGGCATAACGGACACCACGAACAGGCGCTCGGGCTCCACGCCCAGCACCTTGGCGTAGTAGGTCTTGGCAATAGCGCCGAACATCTGCTGCGGCGACTTGGACGTGGACAGGCTGTCGACAAACTCCGGATAGCGCGCCTTCACAAAGCGTACCCAACCCGGGCAGCAGCTCGTGAACATGGGCCAGCCGCGGCTGTCGCCCTCGCCCTTGGCGGCCTTACCCAGGCGCTCGAGCAGCTCGGAGCCCTCCTCCATAATGGTAAGGTCGGCCGAGAAATCGGTGTCGAACACGTACTCAAAGCCAACGCGGCGCAGTGCGCAGGCCAGGCGCTCGACGGTAGCCTCCTCGCGCGGAATGCCGAGCTCCTCGCCCCAGGCGCTACGCACGGCCGGCGCAATCTGCACCAGCACGATCTTGTCGGGATTAGCGAGCGCGTCAAACACGGTCTCGGTATCGTCGCGCTCGCGCAGTGCGCCCGTCGGGCAATGCGTAATGCACTGGCCGCACGCGACGCAATCGGTCTTGCCAATCGGCGCGCGCCCGCGGGTACCCACGGCGGTATGCGTGGCGCGGTTGGTCAGGTCCCAAATCCCCAGGCCCTGCACGCTCTCACACACTTTGATGCAGCGCATGCATTTAATGCACTTGTCGTTTTCGCGGATGATGGGAAAATCGAAATCCCAGCCCTCGCCCGCCAAATGCCTTTGATACGGCAGATAGAAAATGCCCAGGTCGTTGGCGATGGTCTGTAGGTTGCAGTTGCCGCTGCGCACGCAGCTCGTGCATTGCGAATCGTGCTGCGAAAGCAGCAGCTGCACGTTGGTGCGACGGGCCTCGCGGGCCTTGGGGCTGTTGGTGTGCACCACCATGCCGTCGAGCACGTAGTTGTTGCAGGCGGCAACCAGCTGGTCGCAGCCCTCGACCTCGACCACGCACACGCGGCAGCCGCCGATCTCGTTTAGATCGCGCAGATAGCACAGGGTGGGAATCTGAATGCCGGCGGACTTGGCCGCATCCAGGATCGTGGTGTGCTCGGGCACCACGACTTCGCAGTTATCGATAATGAGCCTGACCATGTTGTGCGCTCCGTTTTCGGTGTTGTCGCTGACGGTGGTTTTGTTGGGCTCTACCATTCCAGGTTCCTCCCTCCGCGGAACGCGCCAAAGCCAAAGTGGTCGCAGCGCAGGCAGCGACTCGCCTCTTGGCGTGCCTCCTCCTCGGTAAGGCCCTGTTCGACCAGATTCCAATCGTGAATGCGCTCGCCGGCCTCGCGCTCGCCCAACTCGCAGCGACCGCACTCATGCTTGCCCTTAAACTGAACGGTCGGCAGCTCCACATCGAGTTTAATCTTGTGGTCGAAGCCCAGGTAGCGGTCGATATTTGCCGAAGCAACGCGGCCGGCGTTGATGGCACGGATGACGGTGGCGGGGCCGGTCTGGCAGTCGCCGCCGCTAAAGAGGCCATCGAAGTCGGGCACGGCGCCGTCCGAATCGGTGACGACGCGACCCCACTTGCAGGCGATGCCCATGTCCTCAAACGGCTTGGAGTCGATGTCCTGGCCAATGGCCACGAACACGCGCTCGCAGGGAATGACCTGCTCGGGCGTGGCGGCGGCACGCGGGGCCGGGCGCCCGCGGCGGGGCTCGCCGATAATCTGCGGCTGCACGCGCAGGCCGCTCACGCGACCGTCCTCGCCCGTCTCGATGGCGAGCGGGGCTGTGAGCTCCAGAACCTCGCAGCCCTCGGCCTGGGCACCGGCGATCTCGGCGTCTTGGGCCGTCATATCGCAGATGCGACGGCGGTAGACGATGCTCACCTTTTCGGCACCGCAGCGCACGGCAGAGCGTGCCACGTCCATGGCCACGTTGCCGCCGCCGATGACGCACACGCGCTGGCCGCTCAGGTCGGGCAGTTCGTCGTCACCGATGGCGCGCAGCATCTTGACGGCCGACTCCACGCCGGGAGCCTCTTCGCCCGGAAGGCCAAGCTTCTTATCGCTGTGGGCACCGATGGCCAGGTAGACGGCATCGAACTCGTCGCGCAGGCGGGCGAGCTCCTCGCCGCTCACGGAGTGGTCGAGCTCCACGTCGACACCGGCG
Organism: Collinsella sp.; assembly: GCA_052346145.1. Taxonomy (GTDB): domain Bacteria; phylum Actinomycetota; class Coriobacteriia; order Coriobacteriales; family Coriobacteriaceae; genus Collinsella. The sequence goes on along the minus strand of DAWDVX010000004.1, from coordinate 50,412 downwards.
CTCAAAATCCAGTCGATCTCGGCCTGCAAGCGCTCGCGCGGCAGACGATAGCTGGGGATGCCGTAACGCAGCATGCCGCCCAAGTGGTGACGTTGCTCAAAGATGGTCACCTTATGGCCCATCACGGCCAGGTAGTAGGCGCAGGAAAGGCCGGCCGGGCCGCCGCCGATCACGGCGACGCGCTTACCGGTGTCGTCCACTACATGCGGTTTGTGGTCGTTGAGGTCGCTGTGCTCAACGGCAAAACGCTTGAGGGCGAGGATGTTCATGGGGTCGTCGACCATGCCGCGGCGGCAGTGCATCTCGCAGGGATGCTCGCACACCAGGCCGCAGACGAGCGGCAGCGGATTGTTCTTGCGGATGACCTTGACGGCATCGGCATAGCGGCCGGCCTCGACGAGCGAAATGTACCCGGGAATGTCGACGTGCGCCGGGCAGCCCGAGACGCACGGAACGCGGGCCTCGCGGTCAAAGCCACAGGAGTGCTCGCGGATGTGGTGCTCAAAATCGTCACGGAAACCGCGGATAGCCGTAAGCGCCATGGCGCCGGCCTCGTAACCGATGGCGCAATCGCTCGAAAGATAGATGGTGCGGGCGGTGCGCTCGATCAGATTGAGCGTGGACTCGTCGGCGCGGCCCTCGAGCACATCGGCGAGCAGATCGCTCAGCGCGCTCAGGCCCACGCGGCAGGGCGTGCACTTGCCGCAGCTCTGGGTGGAGCACAGGTTGACGAGCGCTGCCGTAAACTCAACGGGACACGGGGCGAGCGAACTCACCGCCAGACGACGTCCGAGCGCATCGTGCAGGTCGTCCATGACGGCCTGAGCGTGGCTGCGTTCCATTACGTGCAGTCGAGCCATAAGATCCCCTCTCACATGGCAGCCCGGAGGCGAGGCCGGGCGAAATTGCTACACGCACAACACTGACCTAAAAAGTTGTGAGGTCTCCATACGGTTCGGCAGGCGGTATAAAATGTCACCCTCAGCGGTGAAATAGAACATTACCGCAGATAAATGCCATATTTGATAAAACGCGTTACCAAATTGCATTATTCAATGTGAAAAAGAGCGCCTTACTATTTTTCCTTTTTGATCCGTTTTCCTCCGTCCCCTTCGGATCACATGATCCCTTGGGAACGGAGGAAAACGGATCGTTTTTGGTGCAAAAGGGCCAGGTTTGTTTGCACCAATCTCACTTGCGCTAGATAAAGAGCTCGCATTCCTTCCGCACGACGCAAACCTTGCTCAGCATCTGGGAAACAGCGGATAGCTTGTTGGGATCAACCTTACGAGCACCTCGCGGACATACGGCAATGCAGCGCATGCAGGAGATGCACGCCTCGCCAGCTGCTCGTTTGGGGTCACCCTTGTCGATAGCACAAACGGGGCACGCCGCGGCGCATGCACCGCAGGAAACGCAATCCTCTGTTGCCTCGGGTGCCATGCGGTGACCTCCAGCTTGTTTATAAGGACGATTGCCGGGGATAGAGGGCTCGGACGCATCCTCAGCCAACAGCTTTTGCTGAATTTGCTGAGCAAACTCAGCAAGCTGCGCCGCATCCTGCGCATCCGGACGACCGGCAGCAAACTGTCGCGCAATGGAATGTTCTGCAATGGCTGCAACTGCCGCGATCACCCGGAATCCCGCATGCTTCGCAACGTCCTCCAGCTCTACGAGCGTGTCCTCAAACGCGCGGTTTCCGTATACACAAACCAAAACAGCCCGAGCCCCGTTGCCGCGCACCATGCCCAACCGGTCAGCCACCACAGCCGGGATTCTACCGGCATACGCCGGCACAGAGATTACGGCCACGTCGTCCTCAGTCATCGAGACAGCGTTGAAATCCAACCCGCTATCGGTCAGATCGACGGTAACGGTATTCTTGCCCAGTGCTCCGGCCACAAGGCCTGACACCTTCTGCGTTCCACCCGTCGGACTAAACACAATTTCGAATACGCTCATCGAGGCACCCTCCCCTACGCCTGGCAACGCGACAAGCCGCTTTCACATCCAGCCAGAGTATACGGCACGTGGGGTCCCCGTTTTAATGCACCAAGCACCCCAATGCACCCACCCTACGCTGTCTGCCTCTTCGTTTTGTATAAATTACGGTACAAATTGTATATATTTACGGGATACCGCTGTGTTCTCCTGAGGTACCCCATCCTAGCCCGTGCAAAAAAAACGGAGTATTCTGCAACGTAACCACGCCAGCACCGCCGCGGGTGGGCAAAACTGTAGGGCGCCGTATCATTCTAAGTCCCGACATGGCGAGAATGACGCGCCCCTGCTCCGGAAAACGGCGAAATCTGACTCAGAACGCTCGCCAGGGATATCCGAAGGCCACCGTTGGCGACGTCGGATCATATGCAGACAACTCGAACTGCAGAATACTCCAAAAAATGCACGGCGCACCCCATGGGGCCCATTGCTGCATGGCAGAAAATAGGTCCTCAGCATCCCCCAGATGCATTCCCGAGAAAATCACGTTTGAATTAGCGATGGACACGGCAAACAAACGGGCCCGAGCGTTGTTTGCTCGGGCCCTTAGCTTGTCTCACGCTAGCGTGCGATGTGTATGTTACTTGCGCTTGCCGCCGCCGTCACCGGGGCGACGGGAGCTGCCGCCGCGCTTGCCGCCACGGCTGTTGCCATAGCTGCCACGGTTATCGCGACCGCCGGCACGGCCGCCACGGGAGCCGGCCTGGTTGCCACCACGAGCGCCACGATAGCCGCCATGACGCTCCTCGCGGGTATCGTCGTAGTTGCGCCAGTCATCGCGACGATCGCGGCTGGCACGCGGGTCACGACGATCGCGCGACTCATTCGAACGACCAGCGCCGCCGCGGCCGCCATTGCCGCGAGCGCCCTCGCGACGCTCGCCGCCGCGGCTACCGCGCTCTTCAAAGCGCTTGCCGCCACGGGACTCACCGCCACGGGCAGCACGCTCACCACGACCCTCGCCGCCGCGACGCTCATCACGGCCACCGCGCTCGTCATCACGACCGGAACGACGGCGGTCGCCCGCACCGCGCTTGCCACCGCGCGAACCGCGGCCCTCGTCCTCGCGCTCGACACGACGACGGCCACCGCGATCCTCGTCCTCGCGGCGGCGGCGATGTGCCTCGCCCTGGAACTGCTTGGCACGACGCTCGGCACGGTTGCCACGCGGGGCCTGCTTGACGGCGTCAGCACCGCCGCGCTCCTCGGCAGCAACCTCGCGGGCCACGCTCTCCACGGCCTCGTCCACGCGAGCCTGAACGCCCTCGCGCACGCGGGTCTTGCCACCGCGCTTGGGACGGCTCGGACGCTCGCCATCGCCACGGCGCTCGTCGCGACCGCGGTTGGAACGACCAGCCACATCGCCGTAATCGTCGCCGTTGCGCTTGCCGTCGCGACGCGCCTGCTCAAGCTTCTTCTTGCTCTTGGACTTGCCGCGCTTGGTCTTCTTCTTCACCTTAAAGGCGGCAGGATCGCGCTCGGGGTCAACGGCGGGCGGGTTGGGACCCACGTGCAGGTCGCCGGCTTCGTAAATATCGGCCGTCTTGTCCATGAGCTTCTCGATCTCGTAGAACTCGTCGACGTCCTGCTCGGTCACAAACGTGATGGCCCAGCCCAGCTCACCGGCACGGCCCGTACGGCCAATACGGTGGATGTAGTCGGTCGGCTCGGCCGGCACGTCAAAGTTCACGACGTAGCGCACGTCGCTAATGTCGATGCCGCGGGCGAGAACATCGGTTGCCACCAGCACGTCGACGGTGCCGTCGCGGAAGGCAGAAAGCGCGCGCTCGCGCTGGGCCTGGCTGCGGTTGCCGTGAATCGCGGCGGCCTTGATGCCCTTACGCTCCAGACGACGGCAGCAGCTGTCGGCGCGATGCTTGGTGCGCATAAAGACAATGGTGCGCTCCGGGCCCTCCTTCTTGAGAAACTCGGGCAACAGGTTATTCTTGGCCTCGATGGACGCCGGGAACACAAACTGGTCGACGGTGTCGGCGGTCGACGTGGCGGGCGCGATCTCCACGCGGGCCGGGTCGCTCACCAGGTCGGTGATCTCGCCCACGGCCTCCTCGTCGAGCGTCGCCGAGAACAGCAGCGTCTGGCGCTCGGCCGGCGTCTCGCGCACAATACGGCGGACGGCGGGCAAAAAGCCCATGTCGAGCATGCGATCGGCCTCGTCGAGCACCAGCACCTTGACCTCGTTCAGGTGGCAGGCGCCCTGCTCGATCAGGTCGACCAGACGGCCCGGCGTGGCGACCAGGATATCGCAGCCGTACTTGAGTGCCGCGGTCTGCGGCTTGTAGCTCACGCCACCCACGACGGTCACGGCGACATGGCCGGTGACGTCGGCGATCTTGCTCGCGACCTCGTCGATCTGCTGGGCGAGCTCGCGCGTGGGGGTGATGACGAGCATCACGGGGCCACGGCCGTTGCCCTCGGGCTTCTTGGCGCCGCGACGACGGTTGCGGCCGCCGCGCTCACGCACGGGCTTGGGCGGAGCGATGTGCTCCAGATTGTTCATGGTCGGCAGCAAAAAGGCGGCCGTCTTGCCGGTGCCGGTCTGGGCGGCGGCAAGCAGGTCGCGGCCCTCGAGCACCACGGGGATCGAGCCGGCCTGCACGGGCGTCGGCGCCGTGTAGCCCAGGCTCTCGATAGCACGAAGCATCTCGTCGGAAAGCCCCAGCTCGTCAAAGGCGGGCAGGCTCTCGGTAGCGGACTCGACGGCCTGGGCAGCATTTGCCTCGTCGGCGGCATCGAAGGCAGCCTGGGTCATGGCCTCGCGGGTCTCGTCCAGAATCTCGGCGTCGGTGACGTCGGATACAGAATTACGCATATGTTGTTGTTCCTTATCTGCACGCGCTATGGGCACGGCATGCGGCCGCGCTGGCGTGCTTGGTAGTGCGCTAATACATACAAAAACGGGTGCGCACAGAGAGGACGTTGCTCAGCACGCTGGCGATCGCTTTGGCAGCCCTATCACGCGCCGTCCAGACGCAGCAGCTCTAAGCGATGGAGCAGATTCGCCGTCGGTTAGTATACCCGCACTCCGTATGCCCCCACGTAAACCACAGATGACGAGGCGGACGGGGCGGGGCTGGCTGATTGTCTCAATCTGTAACATCTACAGGGCAAATCTTCCTCTACGTGTTACGGATCGAGACAAACGGTCGACACAGTTCACAAACGTCTCAATCTGTAACAGTTACCGAGTAAAATCGGCCCTAATTGTTACAGATCAAGACAGAGGGGGATTTCCGTCCAGTCCAAACCAAATCTCTCAGTCTTCCTGCAATTTCGAACATGTGGCCTATAATGTTGCTTTGGTTACACTATTTATTGTGCAGCCATTTAATCGTCGCCCACCGGGGCCATTAATTCCTATCGCCATATTGGCTAGGAAGCAATCAAAGGAGGTATCCGTGGCAGCAGAGACGCCTTGCTCGGTCCTCTATAACGATATTCGCTCGTTCGGCGGTCTTAAACATCTCGAGATCGCCCGAATGCTCATCAATGGAAACTCTTATCTCGGCAGTACCCTGCTCGAGAAATGCTCTTCCAACCGCTCGTATCTCACCCGTTACATCGTCCATCGCAAGCCTGACCAGTGCGCACCCTCCATCTACAGCGACTTTACCGTCACCACACTCAACCTTTCCTCGGCAATCTGCAGCAAGCTCGGCGGCGGCGAGGCCGCCTATCGGGCAATCGCCGAGCACTATCGCGGTCCGGCCGCCAACGAAATGATGTCGGCTCTCGCCAGCTACAAGCTGGACAGCCGCCTATATGCAAATGCCCTCAATCGCATCGACAACTTCGACGGCAATGCCGTGCGCGAGAAAAGCACGCTTTACCTTATGCTCTTTGTGGCAACGGGGGCGCTCGCCGATCCCGTTCAGGGCGTGGCCACCGTCGAGCGCTTTTGCAGCAGCAAGACGGGCGGGCACTTCGGCACCACCGAAACTACCGTCGGACGTGGCTTTATGAACAGCCTGGAACAGCCGCGCACCGTCGCCCCCAACCTCGGTCTGCTCAGAACCCATGCCGACAACTGCGCCGACATGCAAATCCATCCCCTCACACGCGATCCGCGCGGCACCGTGATTGGTTCTTTGCCCAAAACCTCGCCCAGCATCACCGATGTGGGCGCCGACGCATCGCGCGAGCATCTTCGCATTTGGCTCGAGGGTGAGCACTGGTACGCCCAGGGCCTTGGATCGACCAACGGCACAGTGCTCGAATCGGGCGCGGGCGACGGCGATATTGTGATTGAGCCGCCGCGCGACCAACGCGAGCCCGGCAAAGTCTATCCCCCCGTGGAAATCGCCAACAGCGACAGGCTCCATCTGGGTCTCTACACGACATTCCTTGTCATTGTGGACTAGCACGGACGGCGATCGGAAGACGGTCGCCGTCCGTCTTTCGTCTTCTACCTTCTGCGTCGTAAACGACAATACTCAGCGGCATACGTGGGCAGTGCGGCTATCATGGTTCTTTACCGATATCCGCACTGCTCACGTATACGTGCGGCAACCCATGCCAGACAAAGGAACGCCATGGATACTACCGATAGCGCCTATGGCGACAAACTCATCCGTCTTGACACGTTCGACACCGCCGTGGCGGTCGACCCCAGCGCCGAGGACGAGGCCAAGCGTCGGTTTATGACGCTTATTCTCCAGACGGCCCACCGCAACAACGGCAACATCGGGCACGTGCTGCGCGCGACCAACACGAGCGGCGAGGTCTTTGCCGTCAAGCTACTCAAGGACAACGCCATCCTTTCCGGCCAAGCCCCCGACCGTTCCGCCGAGCAATCGGCAGCGCACCTGGCCAACACCGCCGCGCTGTTCGAGGAGTACCGTCATCTGTGTACCGTCTCGCACCTGCGCGGATTTCCACGCGTCTATGGCTACGGATCGTGCGAGGATGACCCGCTCATCCTCATGGAGTGGGTCGAGGGCACCTCACTCAAGCAGGCGCTACCCCTGCTTCCGCACGACGCCTCGGGCGGGCTGACCACCCAGATGGTCGCCGCCGTCGGAAACGCCGTGCTTCGTGCGCTCTTGATGACCCAAGGCCTCGTGAATCCGGTCGTCCATCGCGACCTGTCGCCTGCCAATATCATGTTCCGCACCACCAGCCGAACACTCGAGCAGCAGATTGCCGATTGTTCCTTTGACCCCTGCCTCATCGACATGGGCTCCGCGACCATGGCTCTCGGCGACGACACGATCACCCGGCGCGCCGACATCTGGCGCTTTGCCACGCCCGCATACGCCGCGCCCGAGATGCTCACGCAGGATATCGAAGGCATCGCGGCCCTTCGCCGTTCGCCGGCAATCGATGTCTACGCGCTTTCGAGCATTCTGTACCAGCTCTACAGCGGTCGCAAACCGTTTGACTTTGAGTCGACGGACGCCGCTGCAACCGGCTCGTTCTATCTCGTAAAGACCAAGACCAAGCCGGCGCCGCTCGAGCCGCGCTGCGAGGGCGATGAAGCGCTCGTCCAAATCATCATGAAGGGTCTCTCAGTCGAGCAGTGCGATCGTCCCACCGAGCAGCAGATGCTCGAGGTGCTCTCGGCATACCTCACCGATGCCGAATCCGAGGGCCGCGAAGGCACAGGAGACGAGGCCGCGATTGATATCGATTCTGGCACGCACCTTAAGGTCGACGTCGCCGGCGAGCGCGCACGAGAGATCCTGAATCAGGCCCGCCACGATGCCATGACCCGCCGCCGCTTTATTATCGGCGGCGCTATCGCAGCCGTTGCGGGGCTCAGCGTTATCGGGGCGGCAACCCATGGCTTTGGCATCCCCGACTACCTGGACGGCATCCGCGGTTCGCTTGACGACTACACTTGGGATCAGCTGCAGGAGATTTCGCTCAAGATTAAGGCCGCCGAGACCCGTAGCGAGGCACGCGAGATTGCCAAGCGCTATCACCTGCTCGATGCCGATGGGCATATCCCCTATCCATGTACCAAGCGTGTCACGCTCACCAACGGGCTGCAGGTCGGCGCGCAGCTTGTGGGCATCCGCCACGACGAGCTTCTAGACGGGACGGGCAAGGCCGGACTGACGTTTATGTTTGATGCCGGCATTGCCGAGCGCGATGCCACGGCCCAACCGCTGAGCGCCGGCTGGGCAGATTGCGAGCTGCGGGAATGGCTCGACGGCGACGGCCTTAAGCTGCTGTCCAACGAGTTGCGCGCACTCATTAAATCTGTCAAAAAGATCTCGAATAACGTTGGCGCTGCCAGAAGCGCATCGTGTCTGAGCGAGTTGCCCGCAACCCTTTGGCTGCCCGCCATGGTCGAGCTGTGCGGAGTGCAGCCGCCCGAGTCATTTGCCGAGGGCTTTCACTACCTGGCCGACATCTACAACGGCGAAGGCAAGGAGTACCAGCTGTTCCGCGAGCTCAAGGTAAGTCCGTATACCACGAACGAGACGTTGGTTCGCCAGTGGAAAGGCAAGGACACCTGTTGGTGGGAACGAACGGCGAGTCCTGACGCATCGGAGAGCGAAGGCACACTCTATATGAACCGCGTGGGACACGACGGCGACGTCTTTACGTACGCAACGCCTGCGGAAAAGCCAAACAAGCGAACCTGCGTGATCCCCGGATTCTGTATCTAGGCGGCGGGAGTCTTGCCGTGACGGGGCCCCTCCCCGGGCAATTGTCTCGATCTGTAACAGTTAGAGGTCATTTTCCCTGCTAGATGTTACAGATTGAGATGATTGGTTGAGACGGTCCATCGGCCAACCAACCACCCTCATCTGTAACGAAATGTCATACATTTCTTTCTGTACTGGACACCCCCAGGGGGTATGGGTGTATAGTATCGGCAGGCTAACAATTCCAATACCGAACCACAGAAAGGAGAAGCCATGGCTCAAGATAAATTCGATGTGGGCGGCATGACGTGCGCCGCCTGCCAGGCGCACGTGGACCGTGCCGTGAGCAAACTCGACGGCGTCCAAAGCGTCGCGGTCAATCTGCTCGCCGGCTCTATGCTGGTGGACTACGACCCTGCGCAGGTCTCCCCCGACGACATCTGCACCGCTGTCGACCGCGCGGGCTACTCGGCCTCGCCCATCAGCACGGGCACCGACGCTGTCCAAAGCGGAAGTGCGCAAGCCAGGTCCGGCGCCGCCCATATGGAGTCGCCGACCAAAAAGTTGGAGGCCGCCGCCTCTGCCATGCGCACCCGCCTCATCGTCTCGATCGTATTCCTCATCCCACTGTTCTACATAGGCATGGGGCACATGCTCGGCTGGCCGCTGCCCGGCATCTTCACCGACCACACCCACAGCATGACGCTCGCGCTCACCGAGCTCGTCCTGCTCATCCCCATCGTCTACGTCAACGACGCCTACTTTATCAACGGGTTTAAATCGCTCGCGCACGGCGCGCCCACCATGGACGCCCTCATCGCCGTCGGCGCCACCGCGTCCATCGCCTGGTCGCTCTACGCCATGTTCGTCATGGCCGACCAGCTAGCCGCGGGTCAGGTCCACGAGGCCATGATGACGAGCATGGACAACCTGTATTTTGAGAGCGCCGGCACGATCTTGTCGCTCGTCACCGTAGGCAAATATCTCGAGACACGCAGCAAATCCAAGACTGGCGGCGCCATCGAGGCGCTCATTGACCTGGCGCCCAAGACCGCGACCGTCGTGGCCGTCGACGGTACCGAGACCACCGTCGATGTCGATGCCATTCTGCCCGGCCAGGTGCTGCGTGTGCGCCCCGGCGAGTCCATCCCTGTCGACGGCGTGGTACTCGAGGGCGCTTCGGCCGTGGACGAAAGTGCACTGACCGGCGAGTCCATCCCCGTGGAGAAGACCGCCGGCGCCACCGTCAACGCCGCCACCGTCAACCGCACCGGATCGTTTACCTTCCGCGCTACGCGTGTGGGCGCTGACACGTCGCTCGCCAAGATTATCCAGCTCGTCGAGGACGCCAATGCCACCAAGGCACCCATTGCTCGACTGGCCGACAAGGTCGCCGGCGTGTTCGTGCCCGTGGTATTCGTGATCTCGGCCGTGACCTTTGTGGTGTGGATGGCACTGACCAGCGACGTGAATGAGGCGCTCACCTCCGCCGTCGCTGTGCTGGTGATCAGCTGCCCGTGCGCGCTGGGCCTGGCCACGCCCGTCGCCATTATGGTCGGCACCGGCAAGGGCGCCGAGATGGGCATTCTGTTTAAGAGCGCCGAGGCGCTGGAGAACCTGCGCAGCGTGGGCACCGTGGTGCTCGATAAGACGGGCACGGTCACCCGCGGCAAGCCTGCCGTGACCGATATCGTGGTAGCCACGCGCGCTGACGGCTCGCCCGCTATGAGCGAAAAGGCGTTACTGAAGCTCGCTGCCGCGCTCGAGCGCTCGAGCGAGCACCCGCTGGCAGAGGCGATTATGGCCGAGTGCGAGGCGCGCGGAATCGTGGCGCGCATGGTCGAGGACTTTGCCGCCGTGCCCGGTCGCGGCGTCACGGCGCGCGAGGGGCAGAATGTCATCGCAGCCGGCAACGTGCGCCTGATGAACGAGCTGGGCGCGAAGGTTCCCGCCGGCCTTGCCGAGCAATTTGCCACCGAGGGCAAAACGCCGCTGTTCTTTGCCAAGAACGGCGAGCTTGTCGGCACCATCGCCGTGGCCGACGAGGTCAAAGAGACGAGCGCCGAGGCCATCGCCGCAATGCGCTCACTCGGCGTCGATGTGCGCATGCTCACCGGCGACAACCGCGTGACGGCCGAGGCCATCGCCCGACGCGTGGGGCTCACCAGCGAGCAGGTTATCGCCGACGTTCTTCCCGCCGACAAGGAGCGCCACGTGCGCGAGCTGCAGGACGCGGGCGGCAAGGTCGCCATGGTGGGCGACGGCATCAACGACTCCCCCGCCCTGGCGCGCGCCGACGTGGGCCTTGCCATTGGCACCGGCGCCGACATCGCCAAGGAGGGCGCCGACGTGGTGCTCATGCGCAGCGACCTCATGGACGTCGCCCGCGCCATCGAGCTGTCGCGCGCCACAATCCGTAACATCAAGCAGGACCTGTTCTGGGCGCTGTTCTACAACGGCATCGGCATTCCGCTGGCCGCGGGAGTGTTCTTCCCCCTCACCGGCTGGCAGCTCTCGCCGATGTTCGGCGCCGCGGCCATGAGCCTGTCGAGCGTGTGCGTCGTGTCCAATGCCCTGCGTTTGAAATCCTTTAAGCCTAAAGTGGCAAAATAGGCTCACCATTAAGTCCATTTAGAACGGGTTTTCCAAGTGCCCGAGATTGACCTGAAAGAGGAGCGACGCGTACTTTGGTACGCGAGCGACGGTTTGAAGGTCAAGGTCGGGTGCCTGGGAAAGCCGACACAACAGAGAGGAATACCCATGCGTTTCACAATTAAGACTTCCGGCCTTATGTGCGGCCACTGCGACGCCACCGTCGAGACCGCGTTGCTCAACGTGGTCGGCGTGACCGATGCCGACGCCGATCACGAGACCCAGACTGTCCAGGTGGAGTGCGCCGACACCGTAACCGCCGAGCAGCTCGCCGCCGCCGTCGAGGGCGCCGGCGAGAAATTCCATGCCCTGTCCGTAACCGCCGCGTAGCAGGCGCCACCTGCCCCCTCAGAAGTTGCGGTGAAATACGGACTGCCGAGCCGCCCTAGGCCCTTAAACAGTCCGTATTTCACCGCAACTGACGGGGACATCCGGAAGATCGACCAGAAACGAGGACCCGCCATGATGGCAGACCACAAATCGGTGACCCGCATGCTCAAAACGGCACGCGGCCAGATCGACGGCATCTTGCGGATGGTCGATGAGGACCGCTATTGCGTCGACATCTCCACGCAGCTCATGGCAACACAGGCGCTCCTCGCGCGCATTAACGCCGACGTGCTCAAGGCGCATATCGAGGGCTGCGTGACTTCGGCAATCGAATCGGGCGACGAAGACCTCAAAGCCGCCAAACTCGCCGAAATCGAACGCGTCGTCGACAAACTCTCCAAGTAATTGGGGCATTGGGGACAGGTACGTTTGCACCACATTGGTGCAGATTAACCTGTCCCCCTTGCTCTAAATCGGGTATAAAGGCGTGCGGCATATCGAATGAAAGGCAATTTGCATGAATGACTTTATGAAGGGCCGCAATGGCGCTGACGAACTCACCATCGTGATGGGCTTCGCAGGCATTATCATCGCCATGATCGGATCGATAGCCCGCATCCAGTGGCTCAGCTGGATTGCCATCGCCGTAATCGTGATTGGCGTGCTGCGCGGCCTGTCCAAAAATATCGACGCACGTCACAAGGAGAACGAGGCCTTTGTCGCCGCGACCGCCAATGTTCCCGGCTTGGGCAAGTTTGTCGCCAGCTTGGGCGCCGGCGCCGCAGCGGCCAGCACCTCACGCGCAGCCGGAACGAGCAAGGAAGACTTTGAGCGCGCCAAGCGCACAGCCAAGAAGATGTGGGAGGGTCGCAAGACCGCGGCATACCTCAAGTGCCCCAACTGCGGCCAGATGCTCTCCGTCCCCAAGGGCAAGGGCAAGATTCGCGTCACCTGCCCCAAGTGCCACGCCAAGATGGAGACGCGCTCATAGCCGCTACACCATAGGACAAATAAAAGCCGAGGCCTCGCACCGGGACCTCGGCTTTTTCTGATTATGACAAAAGGATTGTCCCTTTTTCGCATCGCCATATCGCGCGCTTACGCCACGCCGTCGCGGGCAAGCTCCTCGGCCAGCGCCTCAGCCGGCATGGCCATAATCGCGTCGAGCTCGGCGTCCACCTCGGGAATACGCTTCACCTTGAGCTTGCGTACCAGATCACCGCGACACATCACATGTATCGGCTCACGCAGAGCGCACAGATTATCGAGAGGATTCTCGCGCGTTACCAAGATATCGGCAGCCTTGCCGCACTCGATCGCGCCAGTATCGCCGCCCAGCCCCAGCAGCTCGGCATTAACCTGCGTGGCTGTATGCAGTGCGAAGGCGTTGCTCACGTCGACATACTTGGCAAAATAGGCGACCTCGCGCCACATGTCATACTGCGTCACGAACGGGCAGCTTGAGTCCGTGCCAAGGCTCACCTTAACGCCAGCTTCCAGTGCGGCACGGGCGCTCTCGATGATGCCCGAGCACACGATGTCGCCGTTCTTCTTTTGCGTATCGGTAGAATGGGTCTTTTCCGGGTCGAGCAATACAAACGGCAGCGCCGGGCTGATAGTGCAGGTCACACTCGGAGCACGCCCCTCGAGCTGCGTGCCCGCGGCGCCACGGTACAGCTCCAAGATTTCGGGTGTCAACGGAGCGCCGTGCTCAATCGTGTCAACGCCGGCCTCAAGCGCGGCCTTCACGCCCTCGGTACTCTCGACATGGGCCATAACCGGAAGGCCCATATCGTGCGCCGCCTTGCATGCCGCCGCGGCAACCTCCACTGGCATACGCAGCACGCCCGGCTCGCCCACCTCGGTCGCATCGAACACGCCGCCCGTCACGAACAGCTTAATGACGTCGGCACCACGCGCATACAGGTCGCGCACCTGTTCGGCTGCCTCGGCGGGACTGTTGGCCACCTGGGCGAACAGGCCCGCACCATGGCCGCCCGGCACCGTGATGCCCGTTCCCGGCGCCACCAGGCGAGGACCCTGATACTTGCCGGCATCGATAGCATCGCGCACGGCCAGATCGGCAAACAGCGGGTCGCCCGCGCCGCGCACCGTGGTCACGCCGCTTGCTAGCTGCTGCTGGGCACTGCCTTTGAGGATGCGGCGGACGATGGTGCGGCCCACGGGATTATCGAGCTTCTTCATCAGCGCGCCCGCATCGCCGGCCGAGACAGGCTTGCCCGAGCCGCACAGGTGCACGTGCATATTGATGAGACCGGGCATGAGATACGCACCACCCAGGTCGATAACCTCGGCACCCGCGGGCGCCTGCGCCACAGCACTCGGCCCCATCCATGTGATGACACCGCGCTCAACGGCCACGGCCATATCGGGTTGCGGCTCCATATGCTCCGAACCATCCAGAATGGTCGCATTGATAAACAACGTAGAACGATCGGCAGACGCCATATCGAGCTCCTCCCCCTCAGAAAACTTGAACATCTGTCCATTATTATCCAGCGCGGCAGGATTGCTGCGGACATATCGGTTAACGGAGGGAAGAGGGGATGTGGGGGGGGACGGAATACGTTGCAGCCCCACCCCAGCAACATCAGGGGAATGTCTCGATCTGTAACAGTTACGGGCCCAAACAGCCGCCAAACGTTACAGATTGAGACAAAGTCAGGGCAGCAGGGCGACACCAGCCACATCCCCTACTCCCACTCCTGCTCGTAGATATTGAGCGACTTTACGTAGCGCCCCTGGGCGCCCATGATGTCGCGGACCAGGCGCAAGAAGAAACTGATGCACGAGGTGTCAAAGCCATCCTGCAGGTCCTCCGGATGCACCGCACCCGGCCCATCGACTGCCGTGTCACTCAGGCGCGCGATGTCGTACAGATAGAGCTGTCCCGCCGTCAGCCAGACATCGTCGACGCAGGCGAGGCGCACCGCAATCGCTCCGTCGCTCCAATGCTCCTTTTGCACGATATGCGGGTCGTAGACATCAAAGCGACGGTCGGCGCGCGTGTCCTTCAGCGCGACCATACCAGTCGCAGGATCCTTGTCCAAAATGCCAAAGCGCGAGAAATACTGCGTGTCGCGTACCTGCTCGAGCCGCTTGAGCGCGGCAGGCGAAAGCGATGTCGGCGGCTCTTCAACATACAGCTCGAGCAGCGTCTTGCCATGGCGATAGGGGCGCTCGAAGAGCAGCCAATCGGTAAATGCCATGTTGTAGGCCATGATTTCGTTTTGCGAAGGCTCGGTGCAATAGCTGAGCCACGGGTCGACAATGATCTCGAACTGTTCGCGCGCCGGCTCCAAAAACTGGAACTTCCGCAGCATCCAAAAATGGGCCATGTCGGCAATATCGTTGCCGACGGCTTCGGCTAGCTGCGCTCGGTCTAAAACGTGGTCAGTCACGGCATCCTCCTCAAACTGATGAACCTCAATTTGAGCTTACGAGGAGGGTGGGCAGCCACTGTCAGCACGGACAAAATAGGCCTCCGGCTGCAAACCAACTGCCGACCAAACACTTGACGGGATGCTTGACCGAAAATGCGCACCGCAAAGAAACGGCAGGTAGATATAGACAGCTGACCCGCCATTTTGAGCCAGATGCCCGCTGCCACCACAGAAACAGCAGAGCACCACAGTCGCAAACGTCGACGAATGAATACTTGTACGTCGACAAATGACAAAGTCGCCCGCAAACCCGCAAGGAGTGTCCCCGAATGCCGGCACATAAGGAACGCCCTCAGCTGCCGGCACTTGGGGACGTTCCTTTTGGGCCGGCCGTTGGGGACAGCCCTTGACGATTCAGCTGTGGACAGCCGCCTTACAGCTCCAGCGCCTCGGCGACTTCGGCAGCGCAGGCCAGGGCGTCGGCCATGGCGCTCACTACGAGCGAGCTGCCGTTGCGGGCGTCGCCGGCCACATACACCGGCGCGGCATCTGCGGCGACGCCGTCGACACGCGCCGCAAGATGCGAGCCCTCGGCGACCATCACAGGCAGCGGGCGGCCCGCCGTGGCAACAGGTACGCCGACAGCTTCGAACACGCTGCGCTCCGGACCCGTAAAGCCACAGGCGATGAGCACCAGCTGGGCCGGCACCTCGTGCTCGGAGCCCGCGATGCGTTCGGGCTTGCCGGCCGACCAATCCAGATCGACCACGCGCAGGCCCGCTGCCGCGCCCTTCTTGTCCAGCAGCACCTCGAGCGTATCCACGCCCCAGGCACGCATCTCGCCGCCCATGGCAGCGATAGCCTCCTGCTGACCGTAGTCGGTCTTCTTAACGTTGGGCCACTGCGGCCAAGGGTTGCTCGCCGCACGCTTATCGGGCGCGGCCGGCAAGAACTCAAACTGGCGCACACTGCGCGCACCCTGGCGCACCGCGGTGCCCACGCAGTCGTTGCCGGTATCGCCGCCGCCAATGACCACAACGTCCAGGCCACGCGCGTTCACCGCGGGCTCACCACCATCGAGCACCGAGACGGTCGAAGCCGTCAGGTAGTCCACGGCATACACCACGCCCGGGGCATCCACATTCGTAGCCGAAAGACCGCGGGGTGCACGAGCGCCGGCAGCCACCAAAACGGCGTCAAAGCCATTGAGCTTGGCCGCTACCGCAGGGTTCGTAACGTCAGCGCCCAGCTCAAAGACAATACCCAGCTCGCGCATGAGCGCCACGCGGCGCTCGACCACAGACTTCTCGAGCTTCATGTTGGGAATGCCGTACATGAGCAGGCCGCCCGGACGGTCGTCACGCTCAAACACCGTCACGCGGGCGCCGCGACGCGCGAGCTCCCATGCTGCCACCAGACCAGCAGGACCGGAGCCCACCACGGCGACCGTGGGTGCGCCCTCCCCCGCCGGCTCAAAGCGACGCGGACCGCCATTTGCCCACTCATGGTCGCTGATCGCACGCTCGTTGTCATGAATCGTCGTGGGCTGGCCGTCGACCGAACCCAGGTTGCACGCGGCCTCGCACAGCGCCGGGCACACGCGGCTCGTAAACTCGGGCATGGGCGAGGTGAGCGACAGGCGCTCGGCAGCCTCGTCCCAGCGGCCGCGGTACACCAGCTCATTCCACTCGGGAATCAGGTTGTGCAGCGGGCAGCCACTCGGACGCGCCTTGCCAAAGCTCGCACCCATCTGACAAAACGCCACACCGCACATCATGCAGCGGCTCGCCTGGGCACGGCGCGCGTCGTCGTCGAGCTCCACGTACAGCGGATCGAAATCGCGGCTGCGCTCCTCCACGGGGCGCAGCTCATGGGTCACGCGATCGATATCAAGAAAAGCACCGGGCTTACCCATGGCACTTACGCCTCCTTCTTGGTCGAAGCAACAGAGCTGGCAGCCACGGACGCAGCACCCGCAGCACCGCCCGCGGCATCAAAGCGAGCGACATCCGCGGCACTCGCGCGACCGGTCACGATGTCAAACGCCAGCTCCTCAGCCTGCGCATGCGTCTTGCCGGCAGCCTCGCCCGCGGCGACAATCGCCAGCACGCGCTCGTACTCGGTCGGAATGACCTTCACAAAGTGCTTGCTCATCGTCTCAAAGCTGTAGAGCAACTTAATGCCGCGCGGGCTCTGCGTCGCGTCCACGTGCTCCTGGATGAGCTCGCGAATCTGCACCAGCTCGCCGGCCGTCGGCGCCTTGAGCTCAACGCTCTCGTGGTTCACGCGGGCGTCGAGCGTGCCATATTGGTCAAAAACGTAGGCCACGCCGCCTGTCATGCCGGCGGCAAAATTCTGCCCGACCTCGCCCAGGATGAGCGCCAGACCGCCCGTCATGTACTCGCAGCCATGGTTGCCGCAGCCCTCGACCACCACGGTGGCACCGGAGTTGCGTACGGCAAAACGCTGGCCGGCAAGACCGTTAATGAAGCCACGGCCGCTCGTGGCGCCAAAGAACGCAACGTTGCCCACGATGATGTTCTCGTCGAACTTGTAGGTCGCATGCGGGTTGGGGCGCACCGACACCTCGCCGCCCGAAAGGCCCTTGCCAAAGTAGTCGTTGGCGTCGCCGCACACGTTGAGCGTAATGCCGCGCGGCAGGAAGGCGCCAAAGCTCTGACCGGCCGAGCCATCGCAATCGATGGTGATGGAGCCGGCGGGCAGACCCTCGGGATGCGCCTTAGTCACCGCGTTGCCCAAGATGGTGCCGACGCAGCGGTTGACGTTGGCGATATCGGCGCGGAAGCGAATCGGACGCAGGTGCGCACGGGCATCGGCCGTATAGGGCACAAACAACGTGGAGTCGAGCGTCTTGTCGAGCTCGCTGTCCGCGGCCATCTGCGGCAGGAAGTGGCGACCGTCGGCGCCCGGAATATGCGCACCGAACTCGCAGGTCGCGCTCGCCAGCACGGGCGACAGATCGAGCAGGTTTGCTTTGCGGTTGCCCGGGACCTCGATCTGGCGTAAGCACTCGGGATGACCGACCATCTCGTCGACGGTGCGGAAGCCCAGGCTCGCCATGACCTCGCGCAGCTGCTCGGCAACAAAGAGCATAAAGTGCTCAACGTGCTCGGGCTTGCCGCGGAAGCCGCGACGCAGGCGGCAGTTTTGCGTAGCGATGCCGGCCGGGCAGGTGTCCTGCTGGCAGTCGCGCTGCATGAGGCAACCCATGGAGATGAGCGGCATGGTCGCAAAGCCAAACTCCTCGGCACCCAGCAGACAGGCGACGGCGACGTCGGTGCCGTCCATGAGCTTGCCGTCGGCTTCGAGCACCACGCGCGAGCGCAGGCCGTTTTGCAGCAGCGTCTGCTGAGCCTCGGCGAGGCCAAGCTCCAACGGCAGACCCGCATGCCAGATAGAGTCGCGCGCAGCGGCACCCGAGCCGCCATTGTGGCCGCTGATCAAGATCTTGTCGGCAGCACCCTTGGCCACACCGGTGGCGATGGTGCCGACGCCAGCCTCGCTGACCAGCTTGACCGACACGCGCGCGCCGGGGTTGGCGTTCTTAAGGTCAAAGATCAGCTCTGCCAGGTCCTCGATAGAGTAGATGTCGTGGTGCGGCGGAGGCGAGATCAGGCCGATGCCGGGCGTAGACTGACGGACCTCGGCGATCCAGGGGTAGACCTTCTTGCCGGGCAGGTGGCCACCCTCGCCGGGCTTGGCGCCCTGGGCCATCTTGATCTGAATCTCGAAGGCGCTGCACAGATAGCGGCTCGTCACGCCAAAGCGCGCACTTGCTACCTGCTTGATGGCGGAGTTCTTGGAGTCTCCGTTAGCCAGCGGGGTCTCGCGACGCGGATCCTCGCCGCCCTCGCCGGAGTTGGAACGGCCGTGCAGGCGGTTCATGGCGATGGCCATGCACTCGTGTGCCTCTTTGCTGATGGAGCCATATGACATGGCGCCGGTGTTAAAGCGGCGGACGATGTTGAGTGCGGACTCGACCTCGTCGAGTGCCACCGGAGTGCGGCCGCTGGCATCAAAGTCCAGCAGGTCGCGCAGGCGCACGGCACGGCCGGTGCGGTGCAGGCGGGCGCCGTACTCCTTAAAGGTGTCGTAGCTGTCCTCACGGCAGGCGGTCTGCAGCAGGTAGACAGTTTGCGGATCGATGAGGTGATCCTCGCCGCCGAGCGGGCGCCACTTGGTCAGACCCAGCGTGGGCAGCTGATCGGGAGCCGGGCTCTTAAGGATAGCGAGCGCGGCGTCGTAGCGCTCGTTTTGCTCGCGCTCAACGTCCTCGACACCCATACCGCCCACACGGCTCACCGTGCCGGCGAAGTACGCGTTGACGAACTCCGGCGTAAAGCCCACGGCCTCGAAGATCTGCGCCGAATGGTAGCTCTGCACCGTGGAGATGCCCATCTTGGACATGATGGAGACGATGCCGGCGGTCGCAGCCTTATTGTAGTTGGCGATGCCCTGCTCGGCCGTCACGTCCAGGTCGCCGCGTGCCGCCAGATCGCGGATGCACGCATGTGCGTTGTACGGATAGATGCCGCTCGCAGAGTAGCCCACCAGTGCCGCAAAGTCGTGCGGGGACACGGCGTCGCCGCACTCTACCACGATGTCGGCAAAGGTACGCACGCCGGCGCGGATCAGATGGTTGTGCACGCAGCCCACGGCGAGCAGCGAGGGCACGGGCACCTCGCCCGCAGCGGCGCGATCGCTCAGCACCACGATGTTCACGCCGTCGCGGACCGCAGCCTCAACGTCCTCTGCAAGCTGCTTGAGCGCAGCCTGCAGTGCGCCCTCGCCGGCATCACGGCGGTACACGGCACGGAAACGGCGGGTCTTAAAGCCCACGCGGTCGATGGCGCAGATGCGGTCAAACTCCTCCTCGTTGAGCAATGGGCGCTCCAAGCGAACCAGCTGGCAGGCCGTACGGGAGTCCTCGAGCAGGTTGCCGTGATTGCCCAGGTAGAGCGTGGTCGAAGTCACCATGTGCTCGCGCAGGGCATCGATCGGCGGATTCGTGACCTGGGCGAACAGCTGATAGAAGTAGTCAAAGAACGAACGCGTCTTCTTGGACAGGCAGGCCAGCGGCGCATCGATGCCCATCGAGGCGAGCGGCGCCTTGCCCTGCTGGGCCATGGGACGCACGACCTCGTCAACATCATCCCAGTGATACCCGAGCTTAGCCATGCGCACGGCGGCGGGCACCTCGGCGTCCTCGGCGGGCGTTGCCGCGGCGGGCCTATCGAGCGCCTCGACCGTCAGCGTCTCCTCGGCAATCCAGTCGCGGTAGGGCTTTTCCTTGGCGTAACGGGCGCGCAGCTCTTCGTTGTAGATAACGCGTCCGCGGGCAAAGTCGACCTCGAGCATCTGGCCCGGCCCCAGACAGCCGCTCGTCAGGATGTTCTCGGGGCTCACCTCGATGGTGCCCACCTCGCTCGCCAGCATAAAGCGGCCGTCGCGCGTCACGTAGTAGCGAGCCGGGCGCAGGCCGTTACGGTCGAGAGCGGCACCCAGGGTACGGCCGTCGGTAAAGGCGATGGCGGCAGGACCGTCCCACGGCTCCATGAGCATGGACTGGTAGGCGTCGTAGGCGCGGCGCTCCTCACTCAGGCTGTCGTTGTGGTCCCACGGCTCGGGCAGCAACATGGATGCGGCGCGCGTGAGCGGACGACCGTTCATGACCAGGAACTCAAGTACATTGTCCAGAATCGCGGAGTCGGAACCCTCGCGGTTGATGATGGGCATCACACGCTCAAGATCATGCTGCAGCACGGGGCTGTACAGGTTGGGTTCGCGGGCGCGAATCCAGTTGACGTTGCCCTTGAGGGTGTTGATCTCGCCGTTGTGGATGATAAAGCGGTTGGGGTGCGCGCGCTCCCAGCTGGGCGTGGTGTTGGTGGAGTAGCGCGAGTGAACGAGCGCCACGGCCGTCTTGACGGCGGCGTCGTTGAGGTCGATGAAGAAGCGGCGCATCTGCGTGGCCACAAGCATGCCCTTGTAAACGATGGTGCGCGAGCTCATGGAGCACACGTAGAAGATCTTGTCGCGCAGGGCGAACTCGGCGTCGGCCTTCTTTTCGATGGTGCGGCGGCACACATACAGGCGGCGCTCAAAGGCATCGCCGGCAGGTGTGTCGTCCGGACGGCCCAGGAAGGCCTGCAGGATGGTGGGCATGCAGGCGCGGGCCGTCTCGCCCAGGTCGTGCGGGTCGACCGGCACCTCGCGCCAAAAGAGCAGCGGCACGCCGGCCTCGGCGCAGCCCTCCTCAAACACGCGACGGGCGTCCTCTACTCCCTTGTCGTCCTGCGGGAAGAACAGCATGGCCACGCCATAGTCGCCCTCTGCCGGCAGAATCTGGCCGCACTTTTGAGCCTCTTTACGGAAAAAGTGATGCGGAACCTGGAACAGGATGCCAGCGCCGTCGCCGGTGTTCTTCTCGAGTCCCGTGCCGCCGCGGTGCTCCAAGTTGACCAGAATGGACAGCGCGTCGTCCAGAATCTGGTGATGGCGCTCACCGTTGATATCGGCAAGCGCGCCGATACCACATGCATCGTGGTCGAATTCGGGGCGATAAAGGCCCTGCTGCTGAGCGAAATCTGCCTGCATCGCGATCCTCCTCTAGATATTAGACAGTCAGTTGAATAGGCATAGTAGGAGCATCGCCGGCCCGCTGTGTTTCCCGCCCGTTTCGAAACAATCGCGTAACGCACGCCCTACGAGTGGGCGCCGCCGACCTCAAGGGCGACAACAAGGACCACAGGTTCGGCCTGTAAGCCCACCGCTTCAAACATCTCAATCTGTAACAGTAAGATCCAATTTCCATCCCTAGTTGTTACAGATCAAGACATTTCAGCAATCCCCTTTCGCCATCCTATTCAAATACAACAATTTTGTTAGTCATGGTTAACTTTTTAGCCTAAAACGGGTATCCTTTGCGGCGTCAAACAAACGGCACGCAGGAGCTCACCATGCTCAACCATCTCAAACATCATTTTGGCTCCCGACGCACCGGTGGTCACGGAGGCCTAGACATTGCACGGCATATCGGCCCCGGGCTGCTCGTGACCGTCGGCTTTATCGATCCGGGGAACTGGGCCTCCAACATGGCCGCCGGCTCGCAGTTTGGCTACGCGCTGTTGTGGATCGTCACGCTGTCCACGATCATGCTCATCGTGCTGCAGCACAACGCGGCGCACTTGGGCATCGCCACGGGCGTCTGCCTTGCCGAGGCCACGACCCGCTTTCTCCCCCGCTTCGTTGGGCGCACGGTGCTCGCCAGTGCCTACCTCGCGACCATCGCCACCGCCATGGCCGAGATCCTGGGCGGCGCGATTGCGCTCCAGATGCTCTTTGGACTGCCCGTGCGCGCCGGCTGCGTCATCGTGGCGGCAGTATCGATGGCGATGCTCATGACGAACTCCTACAAGCGTGCCGAACGCTGGATCATCGCCTTCGTAGGCGTGGTAGGACTCTCGTTTTTGGCTGAGCTTACGCTGGTCAAGGTCGACTGGCCGCAGGCCGCCGCAAGCTGGATCACACCCAGTATGCCCACCGGCTCGGCCGCGATTATCGTAAGTGTCCTAGGCGCGGTCGTTATGCCTCACAACCTCTTCCTGCACTCCGAGGTCATCCAATCCATGCACTTCGAAGGCCAAGGCGAGCAGGTTATCGAAGAGCGTCTGCGCTATGAGCTCTTCGACACGCTCTTTTCGATGGGCGTGGGCTGGGCAATCAACTCGGCCATGGTCATCCTGGCCGCAACGACCTTCTTTGCGCACGGCATTGTCGTAGACGACCTCGCCGTCGCAGCGGACACGCTCTCCCCCATTCTGGGCCCAGCAAGCTCGACAATCTTTGCGGTGGCGCTGCTGTTTGCGGGCCTCTCGAGTAGTGTGACGGCAGGCATGGCGGCAGGCACCATCACCGCGGGCATGTTCGACGAGGAATACGACATCCACGACCGACATTCCTCGATTGGGGTGGCGGCATGTTTCGTCGGCGCAGTGGCGGCGTGTCTGGTCGTCCCAAATCCTTTTGAAGGTCTCATCTGGAGCCAGGCACTGCTGTCGCTTCAGCTGCCGATCACGGTTTTCGTGCTTATACGGCTCACCAGCTCACGCCGCGTCATGGGCAAATACGCCAACTCGCGCCCGCTCAACGCGCTGCTCGTAGGGATCGGCGTCATCGTGACGATTCTCGATGTCGTGTTGTTGACAGGGATGTAACGAGGCCGCATGTCCACCCAGTCAAACGTCTCGATCTGTAACATCTAAACCCGCTTTTGATGTCTAGATGTTACTGATCGAGATCATTCCGAGGGACAGCTCCGTTTGTCTCAATCTGTAACACGTAGACCCCATTTTCACTGCTAGATGTTACAGATTGAGACAAACGGTCGGCCGGACTCACGACAGACAGGATCAGCTAACAGCAGCCGTGATCCCTTGGGGGCGGAAGAAAAGGGCCCCGGCCGAGAATTCGACCGGGGCCCTTGGACAGAGCTATGTTCGGCTTTCGCCGTGTGTCTGCGAGCTACTCCTCGACGAGCTCAAACTGATCGGGACCGACGCCGCACACCGGACACACGTAGTCCTCGGGCAGCTCGGGCGTATCGACCTCAACCTCGTAACCGCAAACGACGCACACGAACTTATACGTCTTCTTCTCCTCAGCCATGATGCTCTCCTCTCGAACGTGACTGGTGATGTACTTCGCTTATTAGTATATGTTCTCAATAAAATAATGCAAGTGTTTTTACAACAATTCTAGCCTTGATAGGACGAGGCCTTCGGAGGCGTCTTGCCCTTCAGGACCTTGTGGTAGTAGTCGTAGGTGAGCGGCGTCTCGTCGCTCAGGCGCTCGGCGTCCTCGACCTCGCCGATAAACAGCAGATGCGTGCCCACATCCACAGTGTCGATCAAACGGCAGCTAAACAGGGCCGCCGCGTGCTCGGGCACATAGGGCATGCCCAGAGCCGTCTCGCGGGTCTCGTACTTGGCAAACTTGTCATAATCGCTGCTGGTGCGGAACCCAAAGTTACCGATGTAGAGCATGTCGGCGGTCTGATCGATCACGGTCAGCGCGAACGCTTTGGCCGCGGCAATGACACCCGAGGTGACGTTGTCCTTGTTCACGGCAACCGAAATGCGCGGCGGCATGGACGTCACCTGCACCGCCGTGTTGATGACGCAGCCGGCGCGCAGCCCGTCTGCCGCGGCGCTCACCACGTACAGACCACTCGGCATGGTAAAGAACGCAGTTTTGTCCATAACGATCACTCCCCTAACCCGGGCTGGTACCTCATGGATGTATGTACCCACAAAAAAGGCGACGCCCACAACGGACGCCGCCTTTGAGATATATGTGTCAAAACAGCAAGCAAGATGAGACGCCCGCAGTTGCGGTGAAATAGGGACTGAATAGCCCCTCAAACAGGCAAAACAGTCCGTATTCCACCGCAACTTATGAAAGGTGGTCAGCGATTACGCTCCTTAAGCGCACGGTCAATCTCGCGCTGGACATCGCGCTTGGCCATATCCTCGCGCTTGTCGTAAAGTTTCTTGCCGCGGCCTAGGCCCAGCAGCAGTTTTACGCGGCCGTCGGTATTAAAGTAGAGCTCCAGCGGCACCAGGGCATAGCCGCGATTGCGTAGCTTACCGTCGAGAAAGTCAATCTCCTTGCGGTGCAGCAGCAGACGACGACGGCGATCAGGGTCGCGGTTCCACACGCCACCATGGCTATAAGGGTGAATATGCAGGCCCACGAGCCAGCACTCGCCGCCACGAATCAGTGCAAAGGTGTCGGTGATCTGGCACGCGCGCTCGCGAATCGACTTGACCTCGGTGCCACTCAGCTCAATGCCGCACTCAAAGGTCTCATCGATAAAGTACTCGTGGTGTGCCGAGCGATTCTTGGAGATGAGCTTGCGCTCGCGCTTACTGGGCATCGCCGGCCTCCTTGGCTCCATCGGCATTTGAGCCCGCAGCGTCGCGCTTTGCCTTGCGCTCAGCATTGAGCTCGGCGTCGCTCTCGCGCACCAGTTTGATAATCGCCGCGCAGGCCTCCTCGCCCACCAAGTCGCGAGCACGCACCGTCAGGCGCGTCGCCTCCTGCTTGTCGCCGTCGCTTGCAGCATCGGTCGCGCACATAATCAGGCAAATGGCGATCTCGGCCGAAGGCGAGGTCGGCACGCCTTGCAGGGCCAGTTCACCCATCACATGGTCGTCACTCTCGTCCGCGGCATCCGGATAGGTGGTATGGATCTTGTTGAGCAGGCGCGTCGTATGCGCATCATTGGGCGCCAGGCGCAGCGCCAGACGTGCGCAGCCCACGGCAGCCGAAATGTTCTCGGTCTCGGGCTCCAAGAAGTACTGACCCAAGTTGGTGTAGGCGCGTGCGGCGCACTTACCGTCGCTCGCGCGCTCCAGCACCGAGAACGAGAGCGATGCCCACTCCTGCTTGTCCTCGAGCGCGCGGAACAGCTCGGCCAAGTCCAAGCGATAGTTGCAGTTCATGGGATCCCAACGCACGGCCTGCATCAGGGCATTCCGAGCACTCACATAATCCTGCTGGCGAATGTAGGCAAACGCCATGTCGGAGTACAGGCGGTCAAAGGGAACCTCGACCTGCACCAGCTCGCGCGGATCCTTCTCCACGCGGCGATAGGCCAGGCGCTCAAACTTGCTGTCGAAGCTAAAGTACTGGCGCTTCTCCTCCGTCTTGCACTCAGCGTCGATATACTCCTCGGCGAGCTCCACCAGACGCTCAAGCAGCGGCGTCGCCGTAGCCAGGTCGCCCTGCGCCAGATAGTTCTCGGCATACGTGATGTCTTCCAAGCTGATAGGCAGGTCCATGACAACTCCTCGGTCCGGGCGGCAGACTCAACGCGCGCCTTAAATATCGGTCAATACACAAAACCCGGGTCTCTTACGAGGCCCGGGCGTTCAATTTTGGTAGCCCGTACCAGATTCGAACTGGTGATCTCCGCCTTGAGAGGGCGGCGTCCTAAACCGCTAGACGAACGGGCCATATGTAGCAAATGCAATGGCTGGGATGGAGGGAGTCGAACCCCCATTGACGGAACCAGAATCCGCTGTCCTGCCATTAGACGACATCCCAATGACTGCATCGCTGCGCTCGGCTGTGCCTTTGCGCAAGAAAGAAATATACGGGAAGTCCGGCCGTGACGCAAGCCCCAATTTTGACTTTTTTGAAATTCAGTCAAATACGGCCAACACGTGAAGGACCTGTGAAGTCGACCGCTGCACACGAAGGGCAAAACGCCGCGAGCGGTAGCCGTCAACCGTTGGCAGATTCTACCGCGAAAACGATAGCACCAGGCAACACAATCGAAGTATCAATGATCACGTAGATATCGAGGCGCCATGGACGAAGAGCTTGATTACCTATGGGAGACCCTGGGCCTCGAGATCACTGCTGACCTTTGGCCCGAACGGGACAAAATCCATCCCACTCTGCGCCCCGCCATCACGGTAATGCAGGCAAAATACCGCCGTGCATCCTTTTTGATCATGCGGATGTCATGGCACGCGGGACTCCCCGACCTTAAGCGAATCCAGGCAAGCCTCGTCGAGCTGTCCGGTATGCCGACCGTCATATCCGAGGCGCACCTGGAGCAGCGCCAGCGCGAGCGACTGCAACAGCAGCGGATCCCCTTTATCTGCCCCGGCGTTCAGGCATATCTGCCCTTTATGGACGAGGAGTACTGGAGCGGCAAGCCCAACAAGCACGTAAAGGTCTACGGTCCGCACGAATGGGCACAGCTCAAGGATTGAGCCGAGCGAGCCCGCCGATGGAAAACACGTCCCATCCTGAGCGCTCAAAACGGGTCGCGCTTTCCGCAGCCGCTACAGCAATGCCTCGGCCCAAGCCGATTCCTTAAAGCCAGGAATCGCAAAGTCGTCGCCCACCAACAGCGGACGCTTGACCAGCATGCCGTCGGTCGCCAGCAGCTCGCAGCATTCCTGGTCCGTCATACCCGCATCCAGGCGCGCCTTCAGGCCCAGCTCTCGATATTTCATGCCCGACGAGTTAAAGAAGCGTCGCACCGGCAGCCCCGAACGAGCAATCCAGGTCGCAAGTTCATCGGCCGTGGGATTGTCCGTAACGATATCGCGATCGACGTACTCAACCCCATGCTCGTCCAACCAGGCCTTGGCCTTTTTACAGATCGAGCACTTGGGATATTCAACAAACAATACCGCCATGGGATTTCCTTTCTTAGAGAAAACAGGTGTCTGGAAAACTGCACATCGACGACCACTCGCGATTGCAGCCGTTATTGTAGTCAATGTCGAAGCATAGGCAGTCGCGATGTCTCGTCTTAAGGCTAGCGCCTCGCATGGGCGCCGATCGGCCGAGTCGCATGGCGCACCAACGCCGCCGTCAACAATACCAACAGCATGGCGGTGACATAGCCCGCAGCATCGAATCCTAAATCGATAACGTCGAAATGCCTGCCGGGAACAAAGATCTTATGTACCTGATCGCCAACGGAGCAGGCGGCGCAAAAGAGCAATACGGGCACGCAACGGGAGCATACGCTCCACGGACGCCTGGAAAAGCAAACCACGACCACCGAGGCGAACAATCCGACGAAGAAAAACTCTACGGTATGGGCAACGCGACGGACGTTCGTGCCCACCCACATGCGAATGGAAGCAAGTCGGCCAGACCGGACATTCGAAGCAGCCGAATCGGTGCCCCCGGTCATTCCGTTCTCCGTCTGGGCTTCACCCGTGGCGTCGGCAGCCTGAACGCCCGTAGCCCGGCCCTCCACCACACGCGCGGTGGACTCGCTCAGCAACGACGTCTCCACCGCATTTTGCTCCGTCAGCACCCAGATGCCCGCCAGCGTTGCAGCGAACAGAACAATCGCGGTCCATCCGATTATTTGTTTTACGCGCGCCAAGGGCCAACCTCCTTTTTTGAATATCAGCGAGTGTAGCCCCAAATGGCATCGTCACCGTATCAAAATTTGAATCGCAACAGGAAGCGACAAAGCGACGCAAACCCCTACCCCGCCTCGCGCATCCAGCGATCGAACGTCCCCACGCACACGCCCAGGCACTTTGCTGCCTGGCTGCGGGTAATATCGCCCGCCTCATAGCTATCGCGCACCAGCTCAAACTGAGGAGGGCATGGCTTGCGAGGTCGACCGAAACGGACCCCTCGCGCCCGCGCCGCTGCAATTCCCTCCGCCTGGCGCCGATGGATATTCTCGCGCTCCACCTGCGCCACGTAGCTCAGCAGTTGCAGCACAATATCGGCAATCAGGGTGTTGGTCACATCCGGCGCGCCGCTGGCCCTGACGCGCGTGTCAAGCAATGGCATGTCCAACACCACAATGGCAACCCCGAGCTCCTTGGTAATGCGTCGCCATTCCTCAAGAATCTCGGAGTAATTACGACCAAGTCGGTCGATAGAAAGCACCACCAGTACGTCCCCGTCTCCCAGGACGTGCAGCAGCTCGCGATAACGCGGTCGATCGAAGTCCTTGCCGCTCGCATGGTCGGCATAAATATTCGCCGAGCCCACGCCATAGGCGCCCAGCGCATCCAGCTGCCGATTAAGGTTCTGATCGCGCGAACTCACCCGCGCATAACCGTACACCGTCGCCATCTCATCCCCGCTTTCTTGTAAACCTGCCAAAAGGGACAGGTTTATTTTGGTAGGTTTTACCTCTCAAATAGCAGGTAAGCGGGCGGCCGAGCAGACGGCAAGGTAGCCACGATTCAAATGCGGAGGACGGTCCCGAAAGGCCGCCCTCCGCTCCCCCACCATCAGTCGGGATTTGGCTAATGGATAAGCTTGAAGTCCAAGTGCCCACGCGTGGTATTGACGCGCGAGACCTCGATGATCACGCGCTGCCCCAGCTCGTAACGGGTGCCTGTGTCGGCGCCCGTCAGAGTAAGCGCGTCCTCGTCGAACTCGAACCACTCGTTGCCCAGGCTCTTGATCGAAACCAAGCCTTCGACCTGCGTTAGATCCAAGCGCACAAAGAGGCCCATGCTGCTAACCCACGAGACGGTTCCGGCATAGCGCTCGCCTAGACGGTCCTCATAGTACTGGGCGATCTTGATCTTTTGCGTCGCATGGCTGGCGGCATCTGCCGCGCGCTCGGCATCGCTGCAGGCGCGACAGATCTGGGGCAGAATGCGCGGCAGCGACTCGCGCCCCTTACCGATCAGGCGCGGTGTGCGGACCAGGGCGTCCTTGCCGCCCAGCTGCTCGTATGCCAACTGCAGCTTGAGCACGCGGTGCACCACCAGATCGGGGTAGCGACGGATGGGGCTCGTAAAGTGGCAGTAGCACGGCGCAGCGAGCGCAAAGTGGCCCTCGTTGCGCGGCTTGTACAGCGCGCGCTGCATGCTGCGCAGAAGTAGCGTGTTGACGAGCGGCGCGTTGGCCGTACCGGCGGCAGCATCAACTGCGGCCTGCAGTTCATCGGGGCTTCCCAGGGCAATGCCGGCTGCACGGCGGTCGTCGATAATGCCCAGCTGAGCCAGTGCCACGGCGGCGCCGTGCAGGCTGTCGGGACTGGGGTCTTCATGCACGCGGTAGCAAGCATCGATATCGCGGTCGGCAAGCCACTCGGCCACGCACTCGTTGGCGAGCAGCATGGCTTCCTCGATCAGCGACGTGGCACACGAGCGCTCGCGCGCCACAATCTGCACGGGCACGCCGTCCTCGTCCAGCAGAGCGCGAATCTCGGCCGTATCGAAGTCGACCGAACCGCGCGCGCGACGAATGTGGCGGCGAAGCTCGGCAAGTTCGTTGGCGGCGACGAGAAAATCACCCAGATCGACGTTATAGCCACGAGCAGTTTCCTCGCATGCAAGCCCGCGCTCGAGTGCCTCCTCACGCGAAGTCTCTACAGCTGCAACATCCTCGGCGGCACCCTCCAGCACCCCATACTCCACCGCGCCGGCACGTACCAACAGCGCCTCGGCGCCGTCGTAGTCCATGCGCACGCGCGAGCGAATCACACTGGGATAGGGATCGTAGTGGCGAACGCGGCCCCGCGCATCGAGTTCAATATCGACGGTAAACGCCAGACGGTCCTCGTCGGGACGAAGCGAGCACAGGTCGTTCGATAAGCGCTCGGGCAGCATGGGCAGCACGCGATCGGCCAGATACACCGATGTCGTGCGATGGCGCGCCTCAAGATCGATATGCCCGTCCCAAGCCACATAGTGCGAGACATCGGCGATGTGGACGCCCAGCTTATAGCCGCCATCGGGCGTGCGCTCCAGCGAAATGGCATCGTCAAAGTCGCGAGCGTCGACCGGGTCGATCGTGATGATAAAGCGGTCGCGCAGATCGCGTCGAAGCGGATCTTTGAGCGCCGCGGTCACATCGAGCGAAAGGCCCTCGGCCTCGGCAAGCGCCGCCTCGGGATAGCTGTCGGTATAGCCATAACGCGCCATCACATACTGAACGCCCAAGTCGGGCGCATCATCGCCGCCAATGCGGCGCTCGATGGTCACCGTGCCCGATTCCAAGCGCGTCGGATAGGTCAGAATGCGTGCGACCACAGCGTCACCGGGATGAACGCCCAAGCGCTCGGCCGAGGTGTCCTCGGGCAAAATAAAGAAATCGGCCTTGAGACGCGAATCGAGTGGCTCGATCACGCCGAGCGGACCGGCCGTCTGGTACGTGCCCACCACACTGATGGCAGCGCGCTCGACGACTCCCTCAATCACGGCACGACGCTCACCATGTGGGCTGTTCTTAATGCTCACGGCGACGGTATCGCCGTCCATAATCTCGCGCTTACCGCGACCCATAACCTTGTAGTCGCCGTTCTCGGTTATGACATAGGCACTGTGCTCATGGAGCTGCACGCGTCCGGTCAGACTCGGGCGGCGCTCGCTGCGCACCGGTCCACGCTTGTTGCGGGCACCGCGCTTATGCTTGTTGTTGCGCCCCATGGCGCCTCCTTACTATCGATTGCGGACTCCAAAGAGTCTACCCAAATGATTCACGATCCTGCCGTCGCATAGGAATCAAAAAACGGGCCGCCCCATAAGAGACGACCCGTTGGAAGGAATGAATTCCAGACATGCCTACACGCGCAGGTAGCGGCGCATGGCGATGGCAGAACCAAAGAGACCGATAATCACGCCGACCAAAATCAGCGCCGCATAGGTCACCAGGTAGTACTGCATCGGCAGGGCAAACGACATCCAGCCGATGCTCTCCTGTAGACGCGGAATCATCAGGTTACGCAGCAGCTCCAGCACGCCGATGGAAAGCAGCGAGCCCAAAATGGCCTGCAGCACACCCTCGGTGATAAACGGGCCGCGAATGAAGCCGTTGCTGGCGCCGACCAGACGCATAATCGCGATCTCGCGACGACGCGCCGTGATGGACAGGCGAATCGTGTTGTTGATAAAGATGAACGCGATAAAGGTCAGCAGGCCGACGAGTACCACGGCAGCAATGCGGATGTAGTTAGTCACCTGGAACAGGCGGCTCACTTCCTCTTGGCCGTACAGCACGCTCGCGTTGACGTCGCCATCATCTGCGATCTTCTGGAAATCGGCGTCCTTCTTGAGCTTCTCAGCCGTGCTCTCAACCTTGGACGGATCGTCCATCTCGATCGCAAACGAAGCCGGCAGCGGATTCTGGCCATCGAGCGCGCTCATGGTAGCGTCGGCGTTGCCCGACATCTTGCTCGTATACTCGGCCAGCGCGTCATCCTTGTCCTTGTAGGTCACGGACTTGACGTTGCTCCACGTCTTAAGCTCGGCCTCAAAAGCCTGAACATCGGCCTGATCGGCGTCATCGCTAATGAACGCGTTGATGACAACCTGATCCTCGACGGTGCCGATCACGGAGTTCAGCATCGCGGAGCCCATAATGAACAAGCCGATGATAAACAGCGAAAGGAAAATCGTGATGACGGCGCCGAGCGAGGTGGTCCAGTTACGGAAGAAGTGGCTGATTGCCTCCTTGAAGGAGTAGCCCACGTTAGTTGGTGCCATAGTTGCCGTAACCTCCCCTCTCCTGGTCGCGGATAACGTGGCCGCCCTCGAGGGCGATCACGCGACGGTGCATGCTATCGACCATCTCGCGGTCGTGCGTAGCCACGATCACGGTCGTGCCGGTGCGGTTAATGCGCTCGAGCAGCTTCATGATGCCCAGCGAGATCGCCGGGTCGAGGTTGCCCGTGGGCTCGTCGCAGATCAGCAGCGGCGGTCGGTTGACCATGGCGCGAGCGACGGCGACGCGCTGCTGCTCGCCACCCGAAAGCTGGTCGGGCAGGGAGTCCATCTGATCGGCCAGACCGACCAGACGCAGGACCTCGGGCACCTGGCTGCGAATGACGCCCTTGGGCTTGCCGATGCACTGCAGGGCAAACGCCACGTTTTCGTAGGCGGTCTTTTGCGGCAGAAGCTTAAAGTCCTGGAACACGGCGCCAATCTGACGGCGCAGGAACGGAACCTTGCGGTTCTTGATCTTCATGAGGTCCTGACCGGCAACCAAGATGCGGCCACTCGTCGGCTTGACGTCGCGGTTGAGCGTCGACAGCAGCGTGGTCTTACCCGAGCCGGAGTGACCGACCAAGAAGACAAACTCACCAGGGTAGATCTCGATGTTAATGTCATCGAGCGCGGGCTTGTTGGGCTGCGCCGGGTAGATCTTGGTGACGTGCTCCATGAGGATTACAGGCTCGACACCGGCCTGCTTGGCCATCTTTTTGCGGCTCGCCTGCGGGTCGATGGGCGCGAACACCGACGTAAAATCGGGGTTGTTGAGCGCGTTGTCGAGACTTGCGACCTCGGCGGCCTGATCGCGCTCGACCACCGGCGCAGCGGGCTGCGTGGGGTCGGGAATAGCGGCAAAAAGACCAGACTGCGCAGGCTGCGGAGCCGGTGTCGCAGGAGCCATGGGGTCGGGGATGCCGGCCATAGTAGGCTGCGGCGCGGCGGCATCTGTCTGAGGCTGAGCCACGCGAGCGGTCACCTTCTGCACGGGCTCAAAACCCGCGGCCTCGGAAAGCTCGACATCATTGGTGGGATTGTAGGCAAAGGGATCTGACGCCGGCTGTGCCTGATCTGCCGGCTGAACGGGGGCCTGATCGACATGCTGGCCCTCTGAATCCGGAGTGGCGAAACGACTGCCCTGGACGCCTGGCTGCGTCTTGGGGGCATCATCGCCCGCACCGGAGGTACGGAAGTGGTTACCCACTGGTGCTCCTTATCGTCGTGCGTTTAAACTACATGAGCGCTTTGTATTTTAGCAGCATTAGCTTTGCTGCACATAAGAAGCATGGCGTGCCTTGGATTCCCGTCGGCCCGTCGGCCGCCATGAATATCAACTTCATCCGAACTCCTCTGATGGATGGTCCGCGCTTTCCAAGCGCTTCCCCCGTCCGCCTCAATCGGGCATACTTCAATCATTGTGAAAAGCCCTAGGGCTTTTAGCGGCTGCGGGTACCTGTACCTTCAGCCGCATTTTTCTTACTTTTTGGACCCGATATGGAACACTGACCGGCTCTCACGGCCATAGCAGACACGTCTCGTAGCACCAGAAGTCAGCTCTCCGTATCCATCACCGCCCAGCTCACAGGCGCAATACCCGGAATAGACATTAGACAAGAGGGACAGATGGCCTGACAGTCTCCCGATTTTGTCCTGCGTTGCATCGAGGCGGAGGCATATGCCGCCTTTCGAGCGCGAGTGACGCCGACGTATAGCAGGCCGCTTTCCTCGATAAGCCCGTCTGGCATTCTCCTCATATCGACAATCCGGCAACTTTGCGCGGAACGTGAGCACATATCAGCTCTGTCGCACTGAACCTGCGCCCCCGACTCCCAAGAAGCTCAAAGAGATCGCGCCTCGTTCAAATGACCAGAGCGGTTTGGGAAAGTGAATAAGCTCCCTTTCCGCCTGCCACCCCCTCGCATATCCGCCACACACCAAGCATCGCTGGCTGCGGTTTCCCCCATTACATGGGACGCACGCGCCTTACGACCCGCGCCGAGCCGTATGAACCCGTCCTCCAACGGCACCCGCACGCTCATCGCGTCCGGCAGAAGCGACCGCCGCATCGGCGCCGCCCCGGCATCACGCCACCCCGCAGAATGCGATCCCCGCGCCGCTAAGCTCCGCCAGCACGGCGCGGGCCGCCGGCGTTGGCCCGCTCTCCACGCCGTCGCCCACGTGGCGCGACACCTTGAGCGCCACCACGTCGCCGCCGTGATCCGCGAGCAGAGCCTTGGCCGCCGTTACGCTGCGAGCGCCCACGAGGCGCAGCTCGTACTCCACGCGCTCGTCCGTAGCGGCGGTCTTCACCGCCTCGATCTCACCGCGAAGCGCCTCGGCAGCCTCCTTGGAAGCGGAGGCATCGGCCACCTGTGCCTCAAACTCCGCGATCCGCTCGTCCCGCTTCGCAAGCAT
>DAWDVX010000004.1:9360-15962 GCA_052346145.1 Collinsella sp. | reverse complement strand
CCGGCTCCGCCCAGGGCCGTCACTTCCCCTTGCTCCTGCGCGTCTTCCGAGCCCGCCTCTTGCTGCTGCGCCTCGTCCGCTTGCCCGCCATTCGAGCCCTCCTTCACGAGAACCGCCTTTCCGCTCGTACGGCAAGCACAACAAGATGCCCGCCTGGTTACTCATCAAGAGCAGCCTAGGCGGGCGTCAAAAAGTCAACCGCGCATCGGAGCCGCAAGGCGGCAGTGCCCGAAGAAATACGTCCCACTGGGTTACACACACCGAACTTAAGATGCGTTTTTGGGCCATCATGGTAAAATTCCCATCGGAGGTAACGATGGAGACCATGCTACTTGATGACATAGAGTTGAGGGAGACTGCAAAGCGGCTCTACGATTCATACTCGACTGTTCTCTCCGAATCCAAGCTCATCTCCATCATCCAAGACGTCCTCGGCGACTTCGCCCCCGCGCTCGACTCCAAATACGCGGCCCGAAGGACCATCAACGACTTGGTGATGGGTTATTACCCGAACGAAGCCACCATCAAGGCCAATTTCATCGATAGGGTCCTCTTTCCGCTGAGCCCCGCGAACATCTCCATCTTCGAGCTTCCCATCGGCAACAGCCGCGTGGACATGTGTAAGGTCAACGGCCACAGCGCCGCCTACGAGATCAAGACCGACCTCGACACGTTCGATCGTCTCGAGGGCCAGTTGAGCGACTACTTCGACGTGTTCGAGACCGTCTACGTCGTGACGTCCGACAAGCGTTGGCAAGAACTGCCAAGCTACGTCCCCGAGGCCTGTGGGATTTACTCCTACAGCCAGGACGCAAGGGACGGCTCCTATCACTTCAAGGCACAGCGCAAAGCCATCAAAAGCACCAACCTGGACTCCGAAAAGCAGCTCGCGGTCATGCCCAAGCGCGCCCTCTGCGAGACCTTCGGCATCGACGGCGGGGGCATGTCAAAGCCCGCCATCGTCCAGGAGTGTCTTGCCGAGAACAGCCAGGCCAAAATCAACCGGCTGTTCAAGGCCTATCTCAAGCAACGCTACGGTGCCTACTGGGAGCACTTCTGCAAAGTCAAGCCGCGAATCTTGGGTATCGATTATGAGTGGTTCTACCGCAACAGGTTAGAGCCGGGGATTGTTTACTGAAACACCCTCGAAGATTCTGTTAGCTGCTGTATATAGCGGATAAGCGTGTACTTAATCCACTCGGCAAAGGTGCTTTGCGTGCCTCGAGCGTATTTTTCAGCAACAATGCCAAGGGCAAGGCAGTTCCCTTTGGGGTTAAGCGTGGCGTCGGCCAAGATGGCTGGGATGATGTCCTGGTAGCCGTTTGGCCCGCGATCATAGTCGTCGTTCACGAAGGTTTTGAATTCGTTCCTCGAGCCATCATAGAGAACGGCAAGGGCTCGCCCCTTGTTCGTTCCTCCGTATGGAAGGTTGTCGCGGAGTCCGCCGTAATCGCCGACACCTTGGAAACCATAGTTTGCAAAGGTGTCGAGGTGGCTATTGTTGATGATGTTGGCATAGTCTCCGTTGGGGAAATCCTTGCCAGTGGAGTTTCTCGCCCTTGGAGAGCAAAGCGCGATAAGATGGGCGGGAAGATTAAGGCGCCGAAGCTGCATACACTCTATTGGCTTCGAGCGAATCGGCTGCTCGTTGAAATCATACAGAAGGAAATCGTCCGCCCGCAGAACTTGTTTGACCGCACTTTCATAGCCCTCAAGGTCGTCGATGCGAATCGCAATTCGCTGTGCCGGATTATCCACCCTCAATTGACCCGCAAGCGCCAAAACCTCATCGGGTTTCAGCGCGTCAATGCCACGCTTAACAGTGATGATGGGAATCAAGTTTGGGTACGCAGCAATTCCGAGGACCTTGGTCTTGTATAGCCCGAGGTCTCTGTTGAGTTGAATGACGAGGGGAATCTTGTCAGGCTTATAACGGTATCTACTGAGATCGCACCTGAAGTAGTCGACCAATACAGGGCGATTGGGGAATAATCGGGAATCTTCTCAAGCGTAACGTCATGCGGAGAGGACAAGTCCTTTACTGCTCGATGGATTATTTTCCCGCCCTTGCAGACTTTCTCCTCGCGAACGGTTTCGCCTGTAAACGGGTCAATCTTATTGTCGTAGGTAAACTTCTCTTGAATGACCTCTACAAGGGGAATCATGTCGTCGCGTAACAGGCTCTTTTCCTGAAGAATCTTCATCGCTGCGAACTCGCTTTGCCGATTTTTGATGGCGATTACGTACACGGCTCCGCCCCCTAGTTAAAGCGATCCTTCAAATCGTTCAGTTCAGCAAATGGCACAAAGCCGTCATGCTGCAGGAAGGCGACGACGATCCCCGGAGGCGTTCCCTGAGAAGCGGCAAAGCTCTTTACGGCGGCGCTGGAAAAATCTCCAGTAGATGCGAACGACTGATAGCTGTCCTCGTCTACAAAAAACTTTCTCGCATACACATTGGCACGCGCGTCGTCCTCGTCAGAACTCTTGAACTTTGGGTCATCAATAGAAATGTCTGTACCCTTCTGTCCAAGCCCGTCGAGGAGATGCCCAATCTCATGAGCAATCGCAAACCATGCATCGCCATGGGTCTTGTAGCGTCCGCTGATGTAAATAGTCGGATGCCCGAGATAATACGTTAGGGCGCCTCGTACCTTGGCGTTGGCGATAGCCGGCCTATAAACCAAGTAAACGCCAACCGAGTTGAGCAGCATGCGGCAGCTCTTCAGCGAAGCCATGAAATCGGTGTTAGAGGCCACGTCCTTCAAATAGGAGATGGCATCGACAAAATCCTTCTTGGAGTATTCGGGAGAGTTCTCAGTGTCGTTCTGCTCCTCAATCTCTTCTTTGCAGAGCCCCAGCCAAACCACAACGGCTTCGGAATCGCCACCATCTTGCATGAACTCGATTCCGTCGGGAACGGCATTCCCATAGCGGTCAAAGTCCGTAATGCCGAGTATCTTCAGCATCGCGATAGCCTGCTCAACGAGGGACATGCCGCCCACACGTCCAAAAGCCTCCTTGAAATGAAACCTCTTGGCGATCTCCTTAAGGTCAAGCTCCTCCAGATGCGCCTCCTCGCGTTCGCGGGCAAGGTACTCCTGATACTTGACCTCATAGTTAAGCCAAAAACTCGCGGGAACGTCGGGCATGACCTTCTCAAGCTTCAGCGCCATGTCCTCGGTAAGCCTGGTCTTCCCGTTCAGAAGCTGGGAGAGGTGGCGCTCGCTCACGCCGGTACGCTTCGAAACTTCCTTTTGGGTCAAACCGCGCGCATCAAGGTATTCCTTGATGATCTCGCCGGGCGCGACGATGAAATCACTCATAGCTATCTTCTCCTCTCCTAGCTCAGTGGTAGTCCTGAATATCCACGATGCAGACGCTGGTGATCGTCGTAAGGTCATCCGGGTCAAACTCCCCGACGGGACGGATGACCAGTCTCATGTTCTTGCTGAGGTCGATTCCCCAACAGCCCTCAAAGTTGCCGGTCAGCTTGTGCCTGCGCGGCGGCGGCAGATGGGTAATCTGCGAAAGGTCATTCGCAACCCGCAGATCGGAAAGACGATGAATGAGGTTCTTGGCTATCTTGCCGTAGTTCCTCGTTATCGCCCTCTGATCCTTAAGGCTCTTCTCCAGCGACTTGCTTGCATATTCGATATCCATCGCCACCTCCTTTGATAGAAGGATATTGCAATTGACCTCTGAGGTCAATATTGACTTTTAAGATCAATTTAATTCTGTACCTAGACCACTCAGACTGATACTCGTCTGACGTTAGGGTTTTCTAATGAGCGGTGCCACCTCTTAAATACTCTCGCATAAACCGCCCAATCTCTTCTCCGAAAACGCTCAAGCCGCCCGATGCAATAAGCTCTGGGTGCACCCTAACCCCATTAATATCCCAGCCATCATCCCTGACATGCTGGAATTCAGTGAAATGCCCGCCACTCACAGGGCTGCCGCATGGATACAAAATGGGACGTAAATATCAAAATTCCGCGCACATCCCGGCGCCAAACCACGTTATGCCCTATAGGAGGTGAGGGAAGAGAATGCATAGCTTTCCATACGGCAGCAACGGCAGGGCGGACGCGCCAGGCCGCGAGAACGACTCTTTGGTAGGGCGCTTCGCAGAGGAGCACTACGACAAGGTATACCGCTACTGCGCGCGAAGGCTCCCCTCGAAAGAGAATGCCCAAGACGTGACGCAGGAGGTGTTCCTTCGGCTCGTGCGGAGCGATGCGCTATACGCCGAGCATGGAAAGCCCCTTGCGTATCTCTACGCCTGCGCGCGCAATGTCTGTGCCGACTTCTACCGAGGTCAGAGACCGGTTGGTGCCTTGGACGAGGACGATGTGCAGACAATTCCTGACGTGCGGCATGCAGACATGGACGGACGGCTGACCATGGCGGGTGCCCTCGCCCGCCTTACGGAAGAGGAGCGCGAGGTCATCGAGCTTCGCTACGGCCAGGACCTGCCTATGTCCGATATCTCCGCCGTGACGGGGAAGTCGAGGTTCGCTCTCTATCGAATCGAGCGGCGCGCGCTCGGCAGGCTCAAGGAACTGATGGGAGAAGGCAATGGATGACTCGAAGCTAAAGGATGCGCTGAGGAGCTACTACGCCGCCGACGCGGCATCCCCCGATGCCTCGGCGCGCAAGCGCACCTTGCTGCTCGTGGAAGCAGAGGCGGCTCGCGCCTGCGGAGGCGCGAGGGAGGCGGATTACATCCCGCTCTGGCGGTTCGTCGCGAGCCAGGTCCGGTTCGTGCGTCCCTGGGCATGGATGCTCCAGATCGCGCTTCTGGCATGCATGCTCGTTCTCGTCGGCGTGATCGGCCCGCGCTCGGGAAGTCCCGTCGTCGTCATGGCGGCATCGGCCCTCTCGGTTGCCATAGCGGCACCATCGGTATTCAAGAGCTTCGAGACCCGCGTCTGCGAGATGGAGTACTCGTGCCGGTTCAGCTGCGTGCAAGTGTTGGCGAGCAGGCTTTTGCTTTTCGGCCTTGCCGACGTGCTTTGGATTACGCTCTCCGTTGCGGCAGTGCCAACGCTCGCGGGGATCGACGCGCTTCGCGTACTGCTGTACGCATGCACGCCGTTCTTCTGCTCGTGTGCCGCCTGCTTCTATGCGGCGCGCCGTCTGCCGGGCAACTCGCTCGTCGCCAGCGTCGCCCCTGCGATGTCCGTACTCGCAGCGCTCTGGCTGCTGAGCACGGCGTTCCCCCTCTGGTACGAGGGCGCGTCTCTCGCCGTATGGGTCACGGCGCTCATGGCCTCCATGGCGCTCACCGCCCTGGAGGCGTCAAGGCTCATACGCTGCGTCTCAGGCGGCCTCTCGCCACGCCCGTCAAAGGCGGCGCTCTAGCTCTCCTCCTGCATGCCTGCAACATCGAACGAAGGACAAGGAACGAACATGGAACTCAGGCTTGACAGGCTCACCAAGCAGTTCGGCAGCCATATCGCCGTCGACCGCGTGAGCTTCAGCTTCACGCCCGGCGTCTACGGCCTACTCGGGGCCAACGGCGCAGGCAAGACCACGCTCATGCGCATGATATGCGACGTCATGAGGCCGACATCGGGAAGCGTGTTGTTCGGGGGCACCCCCATAGACCAGCTTGGCGACGGCTATCGGGCGCGCCTCGGGTACCTGCCCCAGGACTTCGGCTACTACCCGGACTTCACGGCCTGCGATTTCATGATGTACCTGGCATCGCTCAAGGGGCTCACCGCGCAGCAGGCGAAAGTGCGTACGCGCGAACTCCTGGGAGTTGTCGGTCTCGCAGAGGCCGCAAAGCGGAAGGTCAAGACCTTCTCCGGCGGCATGAAGCAGCGGCTCGGCATCGCCCAGGCGGTGCTCAACGACCCGTCTGTCCTCGTGCTCGACGAGCCCACCGCAGGGCTCGACCCCAAGGAGCGCGTCCGCTTCCGCAACCTCATATCCTCTCTCGCCCAAGACAAGATCGTCATCCTTTCCACGCACATCGTCTCTGATGTGGAGTACATCGCCGACGAGATCCTCGTGATGCGCGCTGGCGGCATCATCACGACGGGCACGGTCGACGAGATCACAGGGGACATCAGGGGATGCGTCTGGGAGTGCACTGTCGCCCCGAGGGAGGCAGACGCCATGTCGGCATCGCTCACGGTGGGCAACATCCACTACGCCCAGGACGGCTCTGCCATTGTTCGCGTGGTGGCGCAGCAGCGCCCGCATCCGAGCGCGCGCGCCGTGGAGCCGACGCTGGAGGACGTCTACCTCTACCTCTTCCAGGAGCAGTCCGGGGGCCTGCCGGTTTCGCGGACGAAAGCGGAAGCGGGACGGGACGCAATCGCACGCAGGAAAGGAGCGCGCCGTGGGTAGCCTCATCAGATACGAGCTCAAGAAGATGCTCTCAAGGCGCGTCTCGCAGGTTTCCATAGCGGCCGTCCTGGCGCTGGTCGCGGTCATAGCCTTCTTCAACATAACGTCCCAGTACGCCCTCGACCCCAAGGAGATGGGCACCGAATTCGAAGGCACTGCCGCCATCGCCCAGATAAAGGCAAACACGGAAGCGCTCGCAGGCCCCATCACCGACGAGGAGGCCACCGAGGCGCTCCGCGA
>DAWDVX010000004.1:0-9350 GCA_052346145.1 Collinsella sp. | reverse complement strand
GCTCCGCGAGTTCAAGGAGTTCGTCAGTCCGGACGGCGAGGTCAAGGAAGAGTACAGGACGGACAGGAAGCCCTACGGGGAGAAGGCGAACGAGTACTGGGAGTTCAGCGCGAAGAACGGCGCCCTCATGGCGCTGCTGACAAGCCCTTGGATGCAAGGCTACCAGATGCCCGTGTCCGCGGCAGCCGCTATCGACACGACTGGCACCGTCGACCTCTACGGGCGAGTCCGCTCGAAGATAGCCTCCGGGCTCGACGCGAACGGGGCCCTCTCGTACAACGACGATGAGAGGGCGTTCTGGAGCGAGAGGGCGCAAGGCATGCAAACGCCCATCGAGTACGGATACGCAGGAGGATGGGAGGACTTCCTCAACCTCGCCCAGTTCCTCATATTCGCGATGCTCGCAGTCGTGATAGCGTGCGCATCGGTGTTCAACGGGGAGTACCGGGCCAAAACCGACGCCATCCTGCTGTCCACCAAGTTCGGCAAATCAAGGCTCGGGCGCGCGAAGGCGGCGGCCTCTATGATCGCGGCAAGCGCCATATACTGGGTCTTCACACTCGTCTTCCTGGCAATAACGCTCGTCTTCTACGGAGCCGACGGCGCAGGTCTACCCATCCAGATCTACAACATCACATGCACCTACGGCATAAGCCTGTCAGCCGCCGCCCTCATATGCTGCCTCGTCGGGTATCTCGCAACCCTCGCCCTCCTTGGGATAGTGCTCGCACTGTCAGCCAAGATAGACAGCCCCATGGGAATCCTCGCAGTCGGCGTCGCTCTCATCTTGATTCCGATCTTCGTGCCGACGATGACGAGCAGCATCGCGAACCGCGTCATCTACCTGTTCCCCTACGACGCACTGAACCCCCTCAACCTCTTCGGCATGGTCTCGTATGCCATAGGCCCTGTCGTGGTCGAGCTGCCCGTGTTCCTCGCCGCTTTCTACCTCCTGCTTTTCGCGACGGGCATTGCTCTCGCGATAAGGACGTTCAAACGCCATCAGGTTGCCTGATGATGTCAAGGAGGACCGTTGCCGCCAAGGATGCGTGAATCAGCGAGCCTTCGAGTGGATGCATACCATCGCATTTCAGGGCGAAATCCTCTCCGATTCGCCTCTGGCTGTTAGGGTTTAGGGCTGAATGTTGCGCAACTGCGCCCTGGCCCCGACCGTAAAACCTCTCTAGCTTCTTTCCCTGCCGTCTCCAAACACAAAGCCGGGGCGCCCTCCACATGGAAAGCGCCCCGGCTTATTCATTACCCAATGCGAAAAGCGGCTCTCAAGTTAAGGCCAAAGCAGACCGCCTTACGCCAAGAACTCCTTGGTGGTTGCCACGATGTTGGCGGCGTCCAGGCCGTACTTGTGCAGGAGCTCGGCACCCGGGCCGGACTCGCCAAAGGTGTCATTGACGCCGATCTTCTTAAGCGGCGTCGGGCACTGCTCGCACAGGACGTCGGCGACGGCGCTGCCCAGGCCACCGATCACGGAGTGCTCCTCGACGGTCACGACGTGGCCGGTCTTGGTGGCGCTCTTGACGATCAGGTCGGCATCGATGGGCTTGATGGTGTGCATGTTGATGACCTCGGCATCGATGCCCTCGGCAGCGAGCTGCTCGGCAGCCTCGAGGGCCTCGCCGACCATCAGGCCGCAGGCGATGATGGTGACGTCGGCACCCTCGCGCATGATGATGCCCTTGCCAACCTCGAACTTGTAGGTCTCGGGGTCGTTGATGACCGGCGAGGCCAGGCGGGCAAAGCGCATGTAGACGGGGCCGTCGCACTCGTAGGCGGCACGCGTCACGGCACGAGCCTCGACGTCGTCGGCGGGAACGATCACGGTCATGCCGGGGATGACACGCATCAGGGCGATATCCTCGCAGCACTGGTGAGTAGCGCCGTCCTCGCCCACCGAGATGCCGGCGTGCGTGGCGCCGATCTTAACATTGAGGTGCGGGTAGCCGATGGAGTTGCGGACCTGCTCAAAGGCACGGCCGGCGGCAAACATGGCAAAGGTGCTCGCGAAGGCAACGCGACCGGTGGTTGCGATACCGGCGGCGACGCCCATCAGGTTGCTCTCGGCAATCCCCACATCAAAGAAACGATCGGGGCAGGCGGCCTTAAACTTGCCGGTCTGCGTGGCGGCGGCCAGGTCGGCGTCGAGGACCACAAAGTCGTCGTGCTCGTTGGCGAGCTCGACGAGGGCCTCGCCGTAGCTTACGCGCGTGGCGATTTTCTTGACGTCTGCCATCCTAGAGCTCCTCTCCGGCGGCCGTGAGCTCTGCCATGGCCTGCTCAAACTGTTCATCGTTGGGGGCCTTGCCGTGCCAACCAACCTGGTTCTCCATAAAGGAGACGCCCTTGCCCTTCGTGGTCTCGGCGATAATCGCGGTCGGCTGGCCCTTGGTGGCACGAGCCTCGGCGAAGGCGGCGCGGATCTGGTCGAAATCGTTGCCGTCAGCCAGCTCCACCACGTGGAACTTGAAGGCGCGGAACTTGTCGGCGAGCGGCATGGGATCGTTGACCTCCTCGACGGGACCATCGATCTGCAGGCCGTTGTGGTCGACGATTACGCAGAGGTTGTCGAGCTGCTGGTTGCCGGCAAACATGGCCGCCTCCCAGACCTGGCCCTCCTCGCTCTCGCCGTCACCCAGCAGGGCGTAGGTACGATAGTCGTCGCCCCAGTGCTTGGCGGCGAGCGCCATCCCGACGGCGGCGGAGATGCCTTGGCCGAGCGAACCGGTGGACATGTCGACACCCGGGGTGTCGTTCATGTTGGGAT
Organism: Collinsella sp.; assembly: GCA_052346145.1. Classification (GTDB taxonomy): domain Bacteria; phylum Actinomycetota; class Coriobacteriia; order Coriobacteriales; family Coriobacteriaceae; genus Collinsella. Next base: position 6,571 of record DAWDVX010000004.1, on the reverse strand, counting down.
GACCCTGCAGGTGGCTGCCGATGTGGCGCAGCGTCTCGAGATCCTCCTTGGGGAAGAACCCGCGCTCGGCGAGCACGGCGTACAGACCAGGCGCGCAGTGGCCCTTGGAAAGCACAAAGCGATCGCGGTCGGCCTTGCGGGGATCGGCCGGGTCGACGTTCATTTCCTCAAAGTACAGATAGGTCATGATGTCGGCAGCGCCGAGCGAACCGCCCGGATGGCCGGACTTGGCAGCGTGCACGCCGGTGACGATGCCCTTCCTTACCTCGTTGGCAACCTTTTTGAGCTCTTCGTCGCTCATTGTGCCTTCCTTTCATCCTCTTTAGACAAGATGCGCACGGCACAGAAGGTAGTCCCAGCCCGGCCGCGATGCACGTACGTCATTCATTATGCTGGAAACCGGAAGCTTTACCAGAGTATTTATCATTATTTGAACAATTGAGCAGGCAGAATCGCTGATGAAACGGTTTACCAATGTGAACGTCTTTTGGATGGAACGCAGTCGGCCCTACGCGTTAATGTCCTTGAAACCCTCGCCGAAGGTTTCCGTAACGTCGGCCACGGTCACGATGGCGCGCGGGTCGCGCTCGCGCACAATGGTCTTGAGCGTGTTGAGCTCGCGACGACTCACGATTACCATGATCACCGGCTTCTCGGCACCCGAGTACATGCCGGTCGCCTTAAACTTGGTGCAGCCGCGACCCAGGCCATACATGATGTCGGCCGCAATATCGGGAAATTTGTCCGAGATGATGAGTACCATACGGCGCCTGTTGCCGCCGTCGACCACGGCATCGATCACGTAGCCGCTAATGACCATCGAAAGGCCCGCATACAGCGCGTTTTCGACCGAGAAGACCGGGGCCGACAGCGCGCACACAGCAACGTCGATCGCCATGACGGTGGAGCCCACCGGTAGTGACGTATTGCGCGAGATAATCTGACCGATGGTGTCAGAGCCGCCAGTGTTGGCACCGGCGCGCAGCACCATGCCGTAGCCGATGCCCGTGATAATGCCGCCCCACATAGCGGGCAGCATCAGGTCGGCATGCGCCAGCGGCGCCACAAACGGAGCAAACAGGTCGGTGAAGAAGCCCAGCAGCACAAAGCCCGTCGCCGTCTGGACCACGTAGAACATGCCACCCTCGCGCATAACGACCAGCAGCAGCAAGGCATTCATCACGATGGTTTGAATACCGACAGGCAGCGAGATGCCATGCGAGGCGCCGACCGCCTGGATAATCGTGGCGAGACCCGTAACGCCGCCGGCAGCAAGACCGTTGGGAATCAAAAATAGATCCGTCGCGATAGCGGCCAGAGCGCAGCCCAGCATAATCTTGGGCAGATCGTGAAAGAAGTTCAGCGAAAGAATGCGCTTGATGTCCAGACGATATGCCATGCTGCCTCCCTCAAAAAAGCGCACCCAAACGAGTGCGCTTTGAACTTCTTGCTGTATTCGATTCTACCGATTCACCGAGCAAATACCACCCCTGCGAAGTGTTTGCATCGGCCCGGAGCCAACCATGCGCCTAGGTGCCCGAGCCTTCCGCATCGGCGTTTCCGGTAGCCCAACGGTGATAGCCGATCACAAACGGATCCAGATCGCCATCGTCGAGAACGGCCTCGACGTTGCTGGTCTCCACGCCCGTGCGCAGGTCCTTGACCATCTGATACGGGTAGAGCACGTAGCTGCGAATCTGGTTACCAAAACCGATCGTGGTCTTGGGTCCACGAATCTCGTCGAGCGCCTCGGCGCGCTTCTCGAGCTCGATCTCGTACAGACGAGCCTTGAGGATCTGCATGCACGCGGCCTTGTTCTGGATCTGGCTGCGCTCATTTTGGCAGGTAACCACAATGCCGCTGGGGAAATGCGTCACGCGCACGGCGGAGTCGGTGGTGTTGACGCCCTGACCGCCCGGGCCACTCGCGTGGTACACGTCCACGCGGATGTCATCAGGACTGATCTCGATGTCGATATCATCGGGTAGCACGGGGATGACCTCGACGCCGGCAAACGTGGTCTGGCGGCGCTTCTTGTCGTCGGTGGGGCTAATGCGCACCAAGCGGTGGACGCCGGCCTCGGCGCGCAGCATGCCGAATGCGTCCTTGCCCTCGACGGTAAAGGTAGCGCGGTCGATGCCGATGACCTCGGCCGCGGGACAGTCGTTGATGGTGACCTTCCAGCCGCGACGCTGGCAGTACTTCATGTACATCTTAAAGAGCATGAAGGTCCAGTCCTGGGCCTCCAGACCACCCTGTCCGGGCTTGATGGTCACAATGGCATCGCCGTGATCGAACTCACCGGTAAACCAGCTCGAAAGCTCAAACTCGTCGATGGCACGGGCAAGGCGCTCTGCCGTAGCGGCAGCTTCCTCGCGCAATGCAGCGGCGTCGGGGTCATCCCCCATCTCCTCGGCAAGCTCCAGCGCGGCGCGGGCATCGGAAAGCTCGCCGCGCGCGGTGTCCACGGCGGCGATATCTTCCTTGGTGCGCGCGATCTCCTCCATGGTGGCACGGGCAGCGTCGGCATCATCCCAAAAGCCGGGGGCCACGCTTTTAGCCTCGAGCTCAGTCACGCGCGTGCGCTTTTCGTCCAAATGGAGATACGACTCGACCTCGCCGAGCCGGTCCGCAAACGCGTCCAGCTCGGCGGGCGTTACCTCTAAAGCCTCAGCCATTAACGATTCCTGCCGTGGCAGTACTTAAACTTCTTGCCGCTACCGCAGGGGCACGGGTCGTTGCGGCCCACGTTGACGTACGGATCGTCGCTCTCGGACTTGCGATAGGTGGTCACCTTGCCACCGTTGTTGACGGCAGCCGGTCCGCCTTGGACAGCCGTGCGGGCCTGCACCTGCGCCTGCTTGCGCAGCACCGAGTCGCCGTTGTCGCCATCGACCTCGGCGGGACCGGAGAAGCGCGCACCCTCGAGCGCGGGCTCCTCCTTGTGCTCCACGGCACGCGGGGCAGCCTTGATCTCGATGCGCAGAACCGTGCGCAGGTAATCCTCGTACATGGTGTCGACGAGCATCTGGAACGCGCCGTAGGCCTCGGTCTTGTACTCGACCAGCGGGTCGCGCTGGCCAAAGCCGCGCAGGCCGATGCCGGTCTTGAGGTAGTCCATCTCCTGCAGGTAGTTCATCCAGCGGGTATCGATGACGCGCAGCATAACCTGGGTGTTGAGCTCGCGCATCAGGTCCTCGCCCAAGCGCTCGGCCTTCATGTTGTAGCACTTCTCTACGTAAGCCAGGACATCGGCAGCCAGGGCCTCATAATCCTCGTCGGGGAACTTCGGCGTATCGATGTGGCCGGTGAGCTCCACAACCCACTTGCGCAGGCCCTCCAGGTCGCGCTCACCATCGTGACTGTCCTTGGTGCAGAACTCCTGCACGCAGCGGTACACGGTATCGTGCATGACCTCGGTGATGTGGTCGGTCAGATCCTTGCCGTCCAGAATCTTATTGCGCTCGGCGTAGATGACCTGGCGCTGCTTGTTCATGACGTCGTCGTACTCAAGGACGCTCTTACGCATGGAGAAGTTGATGCTCTCGACCTTGTGCTGGGCGCTCTCGACGGCCTTGGAGATGATCTTGTGCTGGATGGGCATGTCGTCGCCCATGTCGGCCGTGACCATCATCTTGGAGACGCGGTCCATCTTGTCGCCGCCGAACAGGCGCATGAGGTCGTCCTCGAGCGACAGGTAGAACTGGGTCTCGCCCGGATCGCCCTGACGGCCGGAGCGGCCGCGCAGCTGGTTGTCGATACGACGGGACTCGTGGCGCTCGGTGCCGATAACGGTCAGGCCGCCGGCGGCAAGCACGCGCTCGCGCTCGGCCTTGCAGGTCTCCTTGGCCTCGGCGTTAAACTGCTCGAGCTGCTCGGGCGTCACGTCCTCCATGGTCAGGCCCTCGTACTCCAGGCGCTCGCGCACCAGCTCGTCGGGGTTGCCGCCCAGCAGGATGTCGGTACCACGACCGGCCATGTTGGTGGCGATGGTCACGGCGCCGTAGCGTCCGGCCTGGGCAACGATGTGGGCCTCGCGTTCATGGTGCTTGGCGTTGAGGACCTCGTGTGCGATGCCGCGCTTGGTAAGGGCGGCGGACAGCTTCTCGGAGCTCTCGATGGAGACGGTGCCCACCAGGACCGGTTGGCCCTTGGCGTGACGACGCTCAACGTCGTCGGCAACGGCGTTGTACTTGGCCTGAATGGTGCGGTACACCAGGTCCTCGTGGTCCACGCGCTGCACGGGCTTGTTGGAGGGGATGACCTCGACGGGCAGCTTGTAGATCTCGCGGAACTCGGCGTCCTCGGTAAGCGCCGTACCGGTCATGCCAGAGAGTTTGTCATACAGACGGAAGTAGTTCTGCAGGGTGATGGTGGCCAGGGTCTGGTTCTCCTCGCGTACGAGCACGCCCTCTTTGGCCTCGATGGCCTGGTGCAGGCCCTCGGAGTAACGGCGGCCTTCCATAATGCGGCCGGTGAACTCGTCGACGATCTTGACCTCGCCGTTGGTGACCACGTACTGTTTATCGCGGTGGAACATGTACTGGGCCTTCAGCGCCTGCTGCAGGTGGTTGACCAGCTGGCCGGAGAGATCGGCATAGATGTCATCGATACCCAGGCGGCGCTCGATTTTCTTAAGGCCGCGCTCGGTGGCGGCGATGGTATGCTTGGCCTCGTCCATGACGTAGTCGCCCGTGGGTTCAGCATCCTCGGTGGCGGTGAGCATGTCGTGCGACACGTCCTCGCCGCGCTCAAGGCCACGCACGGCACGCGCGAAGTCCTTGTAGGTACTGGCGGACTTGGTGCCAGCGCCCGAGATAATGAGCGGCGTCCTGGCCTCATCGATCAGGATGGAGTCGACCTCGTCGACGATGGCGTAGTTGTGGCCGCGCTGTACGCGCTGCTCGGGACGGGTAACCATGTTGTCGCGCAGGTAATCAAAGCCGAACTCGGAGTTGGTGCCGTAGGTGACGTCGGCCTGGTAGGCCGGGCGCTTGAGCTCGAGCGGCATGTTGTTCTGGAGCAGACCGACGGTCATGCCCAGGTACTTATAGATGCGGCCCATCCACTCGGAGTCGCGCTTGGCCAGGTAATCATTGACAGTAACGACGTGCACGCCCTTGCCGGCGATAGCGTTGAGGTAGCCGGCCAAGGTGGAGACGAGCGTCTTGCCCTCGCCGGTCTTCATCTCGGCAATATGGCCCTCGTGCAGTGCCATGGCGCCAATGAGCTGCACGTCAAAGTGGCGCATACCCATGGTGCGCTTGGAAGCCTCACGCACGGTGGCAAAGGCCTCGGGGAGCATGTCGTCGAGCGACTCGCCGTTGGCGTAACGCTCGCGGAACTTATCGGTCTGGCCGCGGAGCTCCTCCTCGGTCATCTTCTCAAACTGGGGCTCAAGACCGTTGATCTGGTCGACGATCTTGTAGTAGCGCTTAAGGTCCTTATCGGATCCAAAGGACAGCAGCTTTGACATGAATCCCATGTGGTTTTCCTTTTTGGCCATCGCCCACGCCGTGCAGCTGCGGGCGAGTTAAACACAGATGATTGTACTTTAGCCAAACAAGGCGCGGCCTATACGGTCGACCTCGACCGCCACGTAATAACTACGACCAACCTGCCACAATGGGACAGGTTAATTTTGGCAGGTTTTATCTGGGCAAACGCTGCCTCTCTGCCATTTGGTGCAATGGGGGCAGGTTGGTTTGCACCAATAAAAAGAAAAGGGCCGCGCACCCAAACGGATGCACGGCCCTTATGCCATGAATGCGAGCGATTCCGCGGCGAGCTATTTACTCAGCAGCCTCGGTGGTCTCGGCCTCAGCAGCGGCCTCCTCGACGGGAGCCTCTGCGGGAGCCTCGGCGGCCTGCTTGGCAGCCTCCTCGGCAAACTTAGCGGCACGCTTAGCCTTCTCGGCAGCCTTAGCCTCAGCGGCGGCCTTGCGAGCGGCCTCGGCCTCAGCAGCCTTGGCGGCCTTGGCAGCCTTGGCCTCCTCAGCCTTCTTGAGCTGGGCGGCAGCGGCGCCACCGAACTTGTCGGCGAAGCGCTGGACGCGTCCACCGGTGTCGACGAACTTCTGCTGGCCGGTGTAGAACGGGTGGCACTCGTTGCAAAGCTCGACCTTCATCTCGGACACGGTAGCGTGCGTCTTGAAGGTGTTGCCGCAGGAGCACGTCACCGTGCACTCGACATACTGGGGATGGATACCCTGCTTCATGGTAGGACTCCTTATTAGTCAGGCGCTGGTTACCGATCAGCGCATAAGGCGTCTTGGTTTCCGACCAAGACAACAAACTTGGCTATGGTACCACGGCGCCGAGCGTCCCACAAAAGGTTCACGGTCTTTTCGGAACGACACGAATCTGACCCATCGAAACACATCTCCACCGTTCCTTCAACTGGGAAAATGCCGTCCCCGGGGCCTGAGAAGGGCCCCGGGGACGTTCGACTGACTGCGGGAACGGCCTTTCCGCTCAATGTGTTCGGCTGAGATCGGAAATCAACCAAACTGAACTAGGTTCAGTTGACATGGTTAAAAACGAGGGGCGACGCTTTTGCGTCACCCCTCGT
>DAWDVX010000003.1:60305-73356 GCA_052346145.1 Collinsella sp. | reverse complement strand
GACGGCGAGTTAGCCGGCAGGTCGGCATGTCAATCCTGGTCTAACAGAGCCTTATATAATCCCCGTCCCAGAAAAGTCATTTAGCGGCGGGCACGGAGCTTTTCGTAGCCGTCGGCAAAGAAGGCGACCGTGGCGGCGTCGGCCTCGGCGGCCTCCGTCTCGGTTGCGGGAACCACGCCGTGCTCGTCGCTCACCAGGAACAGCGCGCCCTTAAGCTGCGCGGGAATATCTACGCGCGTGACCGGGATGCCCTTGGTCTGGGCCAGTTGTTCGATGAGCGTCGCCGTGCCGCACAGGCACTCGTCCGCCGGCGCCACAAAGGCGAGTTCGCCGTTGTTGACGGCGGCGAGCAGCTCGGGCGCCACGCCGGTCTCGTCGGCTTCGGAGCGGGCCTCGGCGGAGCGGGCACGCAGCGCCTTGGCCGACGTATCGGCGAGCGGCTCGTACTCCCCCACTGTCATGGCGGCGTTGCCGTTGATGTCGATCACCAGCATGAGCACACCGTCGTGTGCGGTGTAATCGCCCTCGGCTAGTGACCACTCAACGTGCTGCTTGGCCCAGCTGAGCATGTTATGGGTAAGCGGCTCGCCCTGCACCAGACGCTCGGACAGTGCACGGATGTGGCGGTTGAGCATGGGCACCTTTTTATTGGACATGCGCCAACGGCAGACAAGCGCGGGCTTGTCGAGCGTGAACTTCTCGACCGCCTCCTGATTGGCGCAAAAGTCCTCGTACGCACGCTGATCCTCGGCATTGCCAAACAGCTCGGCATCATCAATCTGGGGCATGGTCATACCTTTCGTGTTAGTCATTCCGTCCTCTTATACCAAAAAGACGGCCCTCCAAACGGAGCGACCGTCTTTTGCGGAGATTATTTTGTCCCGGGGCGAAACTTAGTGACGGAAATGCCTGGCACCGGTGAAGACCATAGCGATATTGTGTTCGTTGCAGGCCTGGATGCTTTCGTCGTCGCGCTTGGAGCCGCCGGGCTGAATGATGCAGGTCACACCATGCTTGGCAAGCACGTCGACGTTGTCGCGGAACGGGAAGAACGCGTCGCTTGCGCAGGCAAAGCCGCCCTTCTCCACGCCCTCGCGCTCGCAGAAGTCCTCGGCACGCTCGCAGGCCAGCAGCGCAGAATCCACGCGGTTGGGCTGACCGGGACCCATGCCAATGCCGGCCTTGCCCTTGGAGACCAGGATGGCGTTGGACTTAACGCCCTTGCAGACCTTCCAGGCAAACTCGAGCTCGGCCATCTCGGCGTCGGTGGGCTTGCGGTCGGTGGGGAACGTAAAGGTCGCGGGGTCCTCGGTCACGTGGTCGACCTCCTGCACCAGCATGCCGCCGTCGACGGAGCGCAGCTCAACCTGGGCGCCGTGGTCCACGCCGCCGGTGGCCAGCACGCGCAGGTTGGGGCGCTTAGCCATGCGCTCGAGTGCCTCGGCGGTGTAGCTCGGGGCGATGATGACCTCGACGAACTGCTTGTTCTGATCGGCGAAGTGCTCAACCAGATCAAAGGGAACCTCGCGGTTGCAGGCGATGATGCCGCCAAAGGCGCTCTTGGGATCGCAGGCGAAGGCGCGGTCGTAGGCGGCCGTGATGTCCTCGGCAACGGCGGAACCGCAGGGGTTCTGGTGCTTGAGGATCACGCAGGCCGGCTCGTCGAACTCGCGGACCAGGTTCCAGGCGGCATCGGCATCCAGATAGTTGTTGTAGCTGAGCGGCTTGCCCTGGATCTGCTCGGAGCCCACGAGCGGGAACTGCGAGCTCGCGGTGTTCTCGCAGCCCTCGGCAAAGCGGTAGACCGTAGCCTTCTGCTGAGGATTCTCGCCATAGCGCAGGTCGTCGACCTTCTCCAGCGAGATCTCGAGCTTGGCAGAGGTGTCCGCCACGTCGCTTGCCTGGGCGGCAAGCCAACGGGAAATGGCCGTGTCGTAGGCAGCGGTGGTCTGGTAGACCTTCACCTGCAGGCGACGACGGGTGGAAAGCGTGGTGCAGCCACCGGTCTCGCGCATCTCGGCCAGGACGGCGTCGTAGTCGGCCGGGTCGGAAATGACGGTAACGCTCGCGGCGTTCTTAGCGGCAGAGCGCAGCATGGAGGGGCCACCGATGTCGATGTGCTCGATGGCATCCGCGAAGGTGACTTCGGGGTTGGCGACGGTCTTCTCGAACTCGTACAGGTTGACGACCACCAGGTCGATCAGCTTAATGCCGTGCTGAGCGGCCTCCTGCATGTGCTGCTCGGAATCGCGGCGGGCCAGCAGCGCGCCGTGAACCTTGGGGTGCAGGGTCTTAACGCGGCCGTCCATCATCTCGGGATAGCCCGTGAACTCCTCGATGGGGGTTACGGGAACGCCCGCGTCCTCGATGGCACGAGCCGTGCCGCCCGTAGAGATGATCTCGACGCCAAAGTCATCGACCAGCGTCCGTGCGAAATCGACGACACCCGTTTTATCGGTAACCGAGATCAACGCGCGTGCGATCTTCACATCAGATCCCATGCAGTCCTCCTGTCTGGTACGCCGCCGTGCTCTGTGAGTCGGTGATACGTCGATCTGCAGCGCTCGCGCAGCGGCATTGAAAATACTGATTTAATGTAGCGCATCGAGCGCATCGATGCACCCCGCAACGGGCGCATGTGCAGAAAAAGTTTGCGCGCGGAGGGGATGGGCACGGTGAGTTCATGGAACACAGGGGCACCATAATTAGATGCCAATAGCGTGGTAGAACTGTGCTCGATATGCATCCGCAAAAGAAAGAGGCACCATGGTCTCGCGGGTTCTCTACCGACCGTTTGATACCGAAGACTTCGACGCCATCGCGCTGATTCTGCAGCAGCTTTGGCATAACAATTCGGATAACGATGAGTACAACCGCCTTGAGGCCGCGTGCGACCTCGCCTATTGCCTTTCGTCATCGACGTTTTCGCAGGTTGCCGTAATCGACGGTCAGGCGCGTGGCATTTCGCTCGCGCGTGCGGGACAGAGCTCCGGCGCCACCGTTAAGGAACATTGGATGGATACCGAGCGTACACTGCTGTCGCAGATGCGTGAGCTAGAACCCGAGTCGTGCGCCGAGTATCTCTCGTTTGTGCGCGCCACCATTCGAACCAACAACCGCCTGCTCGAGAAAAGCCCACTGCCGCATGACAATGAGGTCACGCTGCTCGCCGTCGACCCTGACGTCCACGGCCTGGGCGTGGGATCGGTGCTGCTCGACGCCGCAATCTCACATCTGTCCTCGTGCGGGGCGACCAGCGCACACCTGTATACCGATTCCAACTGCTCGTGGAAGTTCTACGAGCTGCACGGCTTTAAGCGCACGGCCACGCACCGCGCCAACCGCGAAGAGCGCCGTCACGACATGCCGCGTGAAAGCTTTCTCTACGAACTCGACCTAACAGCCTAGCCCAGGCAGCCACACCTAGTCATTTAAGTCTGTCCCCAATGAGTAGCCTTGGTGATCTGCAAATAGCTGTGGTCAAAAAACATCAAATATGAGTACTGTTACCTTTTTAGTAGCAGCGATTTGGGGCATTTTTGATGCTTGTAGGCATGACGACCAGCTGCACGAGCTGACGTAACTCCCCAAATGTTTAATAAAATGGGCTCCTAACGAGAAGTACTCTCATTAGGAGCCCATTATTATGTGCAAACATATGTGACCAACGCAGCAACAGTACTCATATTTGGCATTTTTTGTCCACTGCCCCTTGCGCGAAGGGTAGCGCGCAGAAAGATCCACCCCAAAGCAAGCGCTCACTAGAACGTTCCGCCGCCGCCTCCGCCGGCGCCGCCACCACCGCCGCCAGAGAAGCCGCCGCCGCTGCCGCCGCTCGAGCTATCGGAGCTCGAAGCCAGCTCGCGGATGGTCTCGTGGTACACATCGTTGAACGAATCGAGCGGGGACTCGTTGCCGTAGTGATGGTAATACCACCAGTAGCAGGGGTAGTTGTCGTAGAAATCGTCGCTGTTGCGCAGGTCCGCAGGCACGGCCTCGGCCAGCTGTCGCAGCACTTCTTTCGAAACGCCCAGGGCAACGCCCATCACCAGCAGCTTGTTCCACAGCACCAGATCGCCCGGGACGGCTTCCTTTAGGCGCGTGAAGTCCTCGAGCCAATGCTTGAGCGCCTTGCAGCGGGCCGCTACCTCGGCACCTTCCGGCGTAAAGCGGCGGAACGTAAGGCCCACGCCAATACCCACCAGCACAATCGGCACCGAGATAACCGCGGCGATAATGTTCGCCTGTGCGCCGTCGGTAAAGAAAATGGATCCCATGGGAACAAAGGCGATCAGAATACCAAGAACCAGGCAGAACACCATTGCGACAATGCCGTCCGAGGCAACGTACTCGCTATCGGCCAACTTGCCCTTAACGGTGTTCTGATAGTCCTCGAGCTTGTCGCCCACGGGCGTAGCGTGCTGCTTGACGTAGTGCTGCAGCTCGTCAAACGTGCGCGAGCGATCGCCGTTCTCGTCGGGCTTAGCACCGGCAAAGAAGACCTTGAGCACCATGTGGTCAATGCCCTTGGCCGACTTCCAACCCGCATCACTCACCGTCACGCGATACGTCTGCTCTTCTTTTTCACGCCCCAACAGACCCTTCTTGGCCTTGGTCACGGTCGCCTGCTCCAGCTTGATCACACGGTCGTCAGTAAGCTTCATGAGCGTGGCGATATATGCCTGATCGGGCACCTCGTTCCAGCTCATGAGGGCCGAAAGCACGGCGGGATGGTCGGCCGAAGGCACATCGCGGAAATATTCGTCCTGGAAAAGCGGCTTGGGCTTGCGGCGGCGCAGCTTGAGCACAACGATTGTGCCGGTAAAGGCCACCGCTGCGACAACACTTAGTACGGCAAGTACATTGGCAATCATGCGAGCGTGAGCGCGGCGGGCGTTAGCTTCGTCGGCCCACGCCTTCTCTTCGCTCAGGATTGTCGGCATGCGCTCCTCGCTCGAGGCGGAAAGCCATGGCACCCAGTCGCTGGGGAAGGCGATGCGTGCCTCGGCGAATTCGCCCTGATGCACGCAGGGAATGGTATAGGTGACCATGGGCTCGTCCTCATCGAGTGACACGTCGCCCGTCAGCGGACCGTGGCCCCATGCGCGGAAGTTATCGCCCTTGACGGCCGCCGTCCCGGCAGCGGCATTTGCGAAGCGCACTTCCATCTCGACATCGTCGGAATCCGCAGACCAGCCGTCGCCCACGAACTTCCAGTAGAGCTCGGCGGTATCGGCCCAGTTCATAACCGCACCGGTCATGGTGTAGCTCACGTAATAGATCGCGCTGTCGCCGCTCTCGTGGGGGCTGAACACCTTAATCCTTACGCCGTCACCGGCCTGCTCGACCGTGTAGACGCCAGAATCGCCCTTGTTCGCGCTATCGACTTTGTTAAACGCGGTGTCCTCTTCCTCGACACTCAGCACGTCAACGTCCGCCGTGCCGCCCTGCTGGTTGGTGCCCGTATTGATCTCCCAAAACACGCCGTTGATGTCGTCGTCGAAATCAAACTGGCGTCCCTCGACAACGGTCAGCGATCCATCGGCCTCGACCGTGGCACTGATGTAGGTTTGGGTCATGGAGTAGCCGTCGGCGTGCGCGGCGGCAGGCAGCAGCAACAACGCAAGCGCAACGAGCGCGCAGACGGAAGCGAATCGCGCAAACAGGCGGCGCTGCCGACAGGTTTTGGCAACGGGGGCGTTCATAGGCACATCCTTTGTCTGTGATACCAGCAACGCCATTGTCCCACGTTTACGGGCGCACATGACGAACATCTAGGCCAGCGGAGTATCAAACGGGACGAAAGTCACGCCCGCGGCCGGCACCTGGGGACGTTCCTTATCTGCCGGCAATCTGGGACACTCCTTGGCATAGCCCGCTCCGGCAATAGATACCACTTCATAGCTCCGTCACAGGTGTAGCGGCTTTGTGTTGCCGCATGCGCACTGATTGAGTCCGCGAGCAAGGGGCATAAAGCAGTTGAGCGAAAACGGTTTGCCCCTTTGCCGTTCGCTTGAGGATCATGTCCCCCTTTTCCGCGGAAACCCCGGCAGTTGCGAAGAGCTGCCGGGGTTTCTGTCGTTTGAGGGGTTGGGCTGGCGGGTGGCGATCGAGCTGTCGAGCCGGTGCCTCCCCCACCTCCCGCGCTATACTCGTCCGCATGGATATCAACGCACGCAACATAGCAACACACGCCGCGGACGCACCGGCAACGGCAGAGCCCACCCCCGTCGTGGGACGCTTCGCCCCGTCGCCCTCGGGCCGCATGCACCTGGGCAACGTGTTCAGCTGTCTGTGCTCGTGGCTTTCGGCCCGCAGCCAGGGCGGCGGCATCGTGTTGCGCATCGAGGACCTGGACGATCGCTGTAAGCGGCCGGAGCTTGCCGCCCAACTGATTGACGACCTGGCTTGGCTGGGGCTCGAATGGGACGAAGGCCCCTACTACCAGCATGATCGCCTAGACCTGTACGAGCGTGCTCTGCATCAACTGCAAGACGCCGGCCTCACCTATCCCTGCTTTTGCACGCGCGCCGAACTCCATGCCGCGAGCGCACCGCACGCGAGCGACGGCACGCCCATCTACCGCGGCGCCTGCCGAGGCCTTTCTGCCGAAGAGGTTGCCCGCCGCAGCATCCTGCGCGCTCCGGCCACGCGCCTGCGCGTGCCCGTCGTCGACGACCTCGCAGACGACGTGATCGAATTCGTGGACCGCACGTACGGAGCCCAATGCGAGGCACTCGCCACCGAGTGCGGAGACTTTTTGGTGCGCCGCAGCGACGGCGTGTTTGCCTATCAGCTGGCCGTGGTGGTCGACGACGCTGCCATGGGCGTCACCGAGGTTGTGCGCGGATGCGACCTGCTGGGGTCCACGCCGCGCCAGATCTATCTGCAGCACCTGTTGGGACTGCCCACGCCGCACTACGCACATATTCCGCTGCTCATGGCACCGGACGGCCGCCGCCTTTCCAAACGAGACCGCGATCTGGACCTGGGCGAACTCCGCGCCCGCTCTGGCACGCCCGAAGCGCTGCTGGGCTGGCTCGCCGGGCAAACGGGCATCGCGCCGGACACCACGCCGCGCTCTGCCGAGCGGCTGGTCGAGCACTTTAGCTGGGATGTTATCCGCAAGCACAGGGAGAACATCACCGTAACGGCTGAGTAATCAGGCACCCCACCCCTACGCAACATCCCAGGGCTGGAGTTCGTCGCCCAAGCGAACGATGCAGTCGTAGAGCACGGTATGACGCTCGGCCGGGTTGGCATCTCGATGAAAATGCCCGTAGTACCAGCGCCTGTAGTCCAAGCGGTCTTCCAGCTCATCGAAAAATGCCGTAAGCCGATCAACGGCAGGGCAATTCCAGCCGGGCCCCGGATAGAGCGTGGGCGAAAGCATGCGCGTGGAGCAGGTGTGGGTGATCACGTAGTCGACCTTCCAGCCCACGCCGTCGAGCTTTGTCCGTGCCTCCTCAAAGTTGCGCTCGTCCGGCAGCTCCTGCGGCCACCAGCTGGAATACGGAATGCGGTATTCCTTGTCCACGCTCGTGGCGCCGCCCATGGTAAAGACCGTTGAGCCGTCGAGCTCAAAAACCTCGCCGCGCGTCAGGCGCCGTATGGGCGAGGTGTCCGACAGACGCTGCGTCAACCCACCATGCCACAGCTCCATGGGGCGCTCCGCCCAATGGTCGTAGCGTTCGTGGTTGCCGTCGACGAACAGCACGGTATAGGGGCGCGACTCCAGCCAGGCGATATCGGCGCACTCCTCGGCAGAAAAATCCCAGGGAAAGCCAAAGTCGCCCGCGACAATCAGATAGTCGTCACTCGTCAGGCTATCCCCAAGCTCCCAGTCGCGCAGCTTTTGCATGTCGAGGCCGCTGTGAATATCGCCCGTCACATAGACCGTCATCGGATTACCACTTCCCTGCAAGTCGCTAGCCCACATTCTGCACGATTACTAAGCTAACCGTTCCAGCCCTTCCATCCCTTAGGGCTTACCCTTCGTTCTTCCATCCAAACGGGTCAAGCACCCAAAAAACCAGATCGAGCACGCCGCCGGTCATCATGGCGCCGGCAAGGGCCATGCAAACGTGCAGGGAACTGGTACTTCGGAGCACGTCGAATGGCCCCAGAACAGCCAGCAGCGCGACCGCTGCGCCGGCAAAGCACAGTGCGAGGCACGGCCCCGCGTCCTTGACGCACTTCTTTGCGAGATGCTTTGCGTTGTCACTCATCGGTATCGAACTCCTTAGAGGGTCATTGTTCAGACGCATGCCGCCGCGGCAGAGCGGGGCGGCAGGGTAAGTGTCACATGCCGTGCGGACATCAATGGAGAAACCGCCTGCTCGACCAACCCTTGACGCCGTTTTGCACCGGCACCCCATCCCCCCGCTGTCGAGGTCTAATTCTTTTCCCGAGAAGTGAACGGCTGTTTTTGAGCCCCTGAAACAGCCGCATTTTTCGGCGGCAAAATCGTGGGATTTCAGCATTGAAACCGCAGGAAACGACACCTTTAAAGTGTCGATGCTTCGGGGGTCCGTTTTAGCCCGTTCACTTCTCGGGAAAAGTATTAGACCTCGCTGCTAGCTATCCAGAAAGGCATCTCTCCCTTCCCCACCGCCACCCAAAAACTCATCCAACATTAATCTTGGCTCAAGAATCGCTTAATCTATAACCTGCACTATAGAGTTCGACCAAGGGCGGGGCGGCGCCACGCAGGTCGCCGAACGCAACGCTCGCGCCCGGGCAAATCGCCCGGCGTCGCGCCCATCGAACGAAAGGACAGGTCATGGACGACCTCGAAAAAGTTGAAACCATCCGCACCAAGTGCAACGTGAGCTACACCGATGCCAAGGCCGCGCTCGACGCCGCCGACGGCAACGTTTTGGACGCCAACATTTGGCTCGAGTCACAGGGCAAGACGCAGACCACGTCGGCGCACGCCGCCACCGAGTCCGCGCCAGTCGATGAGCCCTCAGCCGAGATGGTCGCCGCGCAGGCCGCCTACGAGAAGTCGAGCGAAAAGACCGACTTCTCCAAGAAGATGGACGGCGTGTGGGAGTACCTCAAAAAGCTCTTCCGCCTGAGCCTGGACACCAAGTTTATCGCCACGCGCCGCGATGCGATCATCCTCAACATCCCCATCCTGATCCCCATCGTCGCGCTGTTTGCCTGGGGCGCCACGATATGGCTGATGCTGATTGGCCTGTTCTTTGGCATGCGTTACCGCATCGATAGCGACGGCGACGTACCCGGCAGCATCAACAACCTTATGAATCACGCTGCCGATGCCGCGGACGACATCAAGCAAAATCTCAACGACGACAAGTAATCGCAGACGGGGGCACGCATGGCACGGATCCTGATCGTAGAGGACGAGGAGAAAATCACCCGCTTTGTGACGCTCGAGCTGGAGCACGAGGGCTACCAGGTGGAGCACGCCGCCGACGGCCGCACCGCCGTGGACCTGGCGCTGGAGCGCGACTACGATCTGATTCTGCTCGATGTGCTGTTGCCGCAGCTCAACGGCATGGAGGTGCTGCGGCGCATCCGCAAGCACAAGGATGTGCCGGTGATCATGGTCACCGCGCGCGACGCCGTGATGGACAAGGTGGCCGGGCTCGACGCCGGTGCTGACGATTACCTGACCAAGCCGTTTGCGATTGAGGAGCTGTTCGCACGGATCCGCGTGGCGCTGAAGCGCTCGGAGGCCGTGCGGGCGGCTTCCGGCGCCGGCGCCGAGACGGGCATGGCGGCCGGCGCGGGCGGAGACGCCGCTGCAATACCCCCGGTCAGCGACTCGACTCGAGCTTCCGCCTTGCCCTCCCCCGCCATGCTCGCCGTGGGATCAGTTGTGCTCGACCCCGACCGCCGCGAAGTCACGGTCGGCGGCTCGCCCATCGCGCTCACGGCCCGCGAGTTCGACGTCCTCGCCCTGCTTATGGCGCACGCCGAGACCGTGCTCACGCGCGAGCGCATCGCGCACGAGGCGCTGGGCTACGAATACGTGGGCGACACCAACAACGTCGACGTGCACATCGCGCACCTGCGCGCCAAGATCGAGGACGCCGGCGGCGCCCGCATCATCCAGACCGTGCGCGGGGTGGGCTATGTCTGCCGTGCGTAACGCCGAGGCCAAGCGCGTCACCTCCATCGCCCGCGCCATCAACTGGAGCTATATGTGGCGCCGTCTGATGAGCTATGTCTGGCTCGATCTGTTGCTGTTGGTTATTGCGGCGGCGATCCTCGTCTATGGATACAACCAAACGCTACCTGACGGCGCGTTTACCGCAGGATGGATCCCCGGCGCCGCCGTTCACGGCATGTCACTGGCGCCTGCGCGCGGCTGGGACCTGACAACGCTCACCTATACCGTCGAGCTTGCGCGTACCACCAAGACCTTCCCCCTCGCGCAGGACCTCGTCGCGCTATGGCCTCTCTACCTTGTCGTTGTGGGTTGGCAGGTCATCAGCGTGCTCAACATGCTCGGCGGCGCCCGCCGCGTGCGCCGCACCATGGCGCCGCTCAACGATCTGGCCCTGCGCGTGGACGAACTCGGCCGCATGCAGCTCTCCGGCGGCAAGATGGAAACGCTGGAGCAGGCCATCGAGCGCGCAAGCGTCGACTCGCCGAGCGTCACCACCGGCGACGCCGACCTGGCAAGCATCGAGGTCGCACTCAACCGCCTGCTGCGCCAGATGCAAGAGGCCAAGCTGCAGCAGATGCGCTTTGTCAACGATGCGAGCCACGAGCTGCGCACGCCCATCGCGGTGATTCAGGGCTACGTAAACATGCTCGACCGCTGGGGCAAAGACGACCCGAACGTGCTGGCAGAATCCATCGCGTCCCTCAAGGCCGAAAGCGAGCACATGCAGGAGCTCGTGGAGCAGCTGCTGTTTTTGGCGCGCGGCGATGCCGGACGCACGGTCCTGCGGCGTGCGGATACCAACCTGGCCGCACTGGTCGACGAGGTATGCGAGGAATCGCAGATGATCGATACCGAGCACACATATCGGCTGGCCTTTGACGCTGCACTTGTCAGCGACCCGCGCTGCGACGCGCCCGTTGACGTGGCGCTCGTGAAGCAGGCTCTGCGCGTGATCGTGCAAAACGCCGCCAAGTACTCGGATGCGGGAACGACCGTCACATTTGGCATAACGCCCGATGCGGGCATGGGCACGATCGACATAAGTGTCGAGGACGAGGGCATCGGCATGAACCAGGAATCCGCAGCTCACGCGTTTGAACGGTTCTACCGCGCCGACAACGCACGCGATGCCGGCGCGCAGGGCTCGGGTCTGGGGCTTGCCATTGCCAAGTGGATCGTCGATAGCCATGGCGGTGTCATTGGCGTGACCTCAGTCGAGGGCGTCGGCAGCCGCTTTACGATTCGCCTGCCGCGGTAGGAAGCCCCTCGGCATAAATAAAGGGATAGGGCCACGCGGCCCTATCCCTTTTTGCTAGCTATGGCAGCTTGTGCGCTACTCGCGGCACAGATGCACGGCGAAACCGGCGAACTCGCGCTTAAAGTACACGAGCTTGGTACCACCGTCGGGCAGCAGCACGCGCGACTCCTCGTTGACCTCGAGCCCGCGCTCGGCAAACCACTTCTCAGCTGCATCGATGTCGTTAACGGCAAAGCCGATGTGGCCCTTGGTGCCACGACCGTTCTGCTTCATGATCTCGACCAACGAATCGTTAAAGTACGAAACGGGGGTCTCGATAACGGGCAGGCCCATCATCGTCGAGAACAGCTCCGCGATCTCCAAGGCATCTGCCGGGTCGGTGGCGTTAATGCCCACATGGGCAACGCGCATGCCAAAGAGTTCGACCGGATTGGCGTTCTGCTCATTCATACAGGCAGCGCCTACTGAGCCATAACGTCAAGGACGGCCTTCTCGGCAGCGACGCGGTTCATGCCGGTCATGAAGGGCACGCCGCTCACGTACGGGCAGGTGAGGCCCTCGGGGGCAACGGTGGTGGCGATCAGCAGGTCAGCACCCTCATCGCAAGCGTCCTTGGCCTCGGAGATGGCGCACTGCACGATCTCATACTTGCCGGCATAACCGTTGGCGTCGAGCATGGTGGCGACCTTCTGGGCAACGAGCGTGGAAGTAGCAGCGCCAGCACCGCAAGCCAAAACGATCTTCTTCATAGGTAATATCTCCCTTCATGGTTTACTTTAGGTAAGTGTACCGCAGCGAGCGATGGCACTCAGCCTCGATGAGCTTTTATGCCAGTTTGCTTGCTCGCTGCGTATAATACATCTAGTACGTGTTGTCATACCGCTCGCTTTACGAGCGACTAAGGACCCTGAAATGCCCGATTCCCGCACCCTCTGGACCGCCGTCGTTATCATCTGCATCGCCGTGTCGGTGTTCTTTAGCGTCAAAAAACGCACCACGTTCAAGCGTCTGCAGCAGTTGATGGCCGCCAAGCAGTGGGACGAGTTCGATCGTTTGCTCGACGGCAAACTCACCAGCATGCTGTACCCGCGCTACAACCGCGACTACCTGCGTCTGAACTCCTATCTGCTGCGCGAGGACCACGAGCGCGCCAGCGAGATGTTCGACCTGCTGCTGGGTCTCAACCTCCCCAAGATGCAGCGCGTCGACTTGGTGATTAAGGCCTTTAACTACTACGTTGGCCAGGAGGACCGCAAAAAGTCCAAGGAACTGTTGCACGAGATCAAGGGTTTTGAGGGCGGTCAAGCCGAGGCGGTTGCACACGAGTGTCAGCTGATGTACGACACGATGATCCTCAAGCGCCACAACGACATTCCCGAGCTGGAGCGCATGCTCGAGGAGGCCGGCGACGACCCGGTCAAGCGCTGCCGCCTGGAGTACCTGCTGGCCTTGCAATACCAGAACAAGGGCGACGAAGCCAAGTTCCAGGAGTTCCTGGAGAAGTCGGGCCAACACTCGATGGCCGTCAACGCGTAACGGACGGCTTGTGCTAGACTTCTAGTCTCACGGGGGCGTGGCGGAATTGGCATACGCAGGAGACTTAAAATCTCTCGCCGCAAGGATTGTGGGTTCGAGTCCCACCGCCCCTACCA
>DAWDVX010000003.1:35441-60205 GCA_052346145.1 Collinsella sp. | reverse complement strand
GACTTAAAATCTCTCGCCGCAAGGATTGTGGGTTCGAGTCCCACCGCCCCTACCATTTGGCTTTTACGAGCTCGTGTCCCCCGGGGATGCGGGCTCGTTTCTTTAAGATGCCGGCGGGACTCGAACCCGCGAGGGGGCGAGCGTTAAGCGGACGCGCAGCGTCCGTAGCGAGCCGGCGAGGGCGCCGACAGGTGGCCGAAGCCGGTGCGTATTTGCGCAGCAAATACGCAGACGTCCCACCGCCCCTACCATGTATTGTTTACGAGCTCGTGTCCCCCAGGGATGCGGGCTCGTTTCTTTTACACGCCGGCGGAGCTCTAAGTTGCGGTGGAATAGATCCTGTTTATACCGTTTACCAGCTTATTTAGGAACTATTTCACCGCAACTCAAAGGGAGACGGTTAAAGAGCGCTCAGACTCGGGGTCCAGGTGATGGTGGGGGCGGCGCCGTCGAGAGCCTCGTTGATGGTGGCGGCCATGCCGGCAAGTAGGCTGTTCTCACTTACAGTGAGCGTCTTGTAGCCGCCAGCGCGCATGAGCTCGCGGATCACCACGGCGCCAGCCAAGATCACGCCCGCGCGTTTGGGCTGCACGCCTGGCAACGCGGCAATGCCTGCGACATCCAGCGCAGACATGCGCTCAATAGCGTCCGAGATCTGCTCCATCGAAAGCTCGCGCAGGTGCACAAAGCTCGAGTCGTACGGCTCCAGTTCGTGGACCAGCGCCACGAGCGTGGTGACGGTACCGCCCACCGCGACCAGGCGCTCGGCGCGCTCAAAGTCGCTGGGCAGGCCCTCAAAATAGGCGGAGAACTGCTCGCCCGCCCACGCGGCGGCAGCCGCAAGCTCGCCGTCCGCAGGCGGCAACGCCGAGAAAAAGCGCTCCGTCACGCGGCGGCAGCCAATGTCCAGCGAGCGCGTCCCTTCCAGCGCAAAGACCCCGCGCTCAGGCGCATAGACGCCCGTCGCGAGCTCCGTGGAGCCACCGCCCGAATCGGCGACGATGATGCGCTCGCCAGCAAAGTCGTGTGCCACGCCAAAAAACGTCAGGCGCGCCTCGACCTCGCCCGGAATCACCTGCGGTTCGAGTCCCAGATCGCGCAGACCGTCCAGCAGCAGCGCGGCATTGGACGCATCGCGCGCGGCACTCGTGCAGGTGGCGCAGACGCACGCGGCGCCAAAGTCGCGCGCCTCGTCCACAAACATGCGACATGCGGCGAGCACGCGCTCGACCGCCGCCTCGCAAAAGCGGCCCGTCGCGTCGACGCCCTCGCCCAGATCGGTAATCTCGGTATGCTTGGACGATTCCACGATCGCCCCGGCCTCGACCTGCGCCAGCACTAGTCGCGACGACACCGTTCCCAGGTCGATCGCGGCCACCTTATATCGTTTGCAATCTGCCATTGCGGGCTCCCCTCCGGGCGCTACTCGCCTACTCGCCGCTGGACGCGACCGTCTGACCCTCGACGCCGTTAAATCCAAACAGCATGTCGAGCGTATGAATGTACCACGGCGCGTCCTTGCCGACTTCTTCGATCTCCTTGGCCACCTCGCTGGCCTTCTTGGCGTTCGACGACTTCTTTTCAGCCGACGACGAGTCCGAATCATCGTCCAAGCCCAAGACATCAATCCTAGTCTCGCCAGGCATTACCAGGCCCAGGTCCTCGGATGCCGCGTCCTTGATGCCCTCCTCCGAGAGCAGCTTGTCGACGCTTTTTTGCAGCTCGTCGTTATATTGCTCGCGAATCTCGACCTGCTTGGCCAAGATATCGCTCGAGCGCTTAGCCACATACAGGTCGCGTACGGGAAAATACAGGCTCACGAGCGCCAGCGCCACCACGATACCGATAAACAGCGGGCGAAGAGAGCCATGTGTAAAGTCATAGATCGCCTTGACCACCGCATTGTCGTTGGCGTAGCGCATAAAGTCCGAGCCCGAAAGACGGCTCGAGGGCCTGCTCGACCTGTCGTGCGTCTGGGCCGAGGGACGCGACGCATGTGTCGAACGTGCCGGGCGCACCGGTCCATCTGCCGAAGTATTCACTTGAGCATTGGGGCGCGAGGTACTTGTCGGGCGCTGCGTGGAGCGGTCGGCACCGGCGTAGGCGGACCCACCGAGCTGCACCGTGCGCGCACGGCGAGGCGACGGCTCACGCGAACCGGCGGAATAGTACCTGTTGTCGTAAATCTGATCCATGTGCGCCTTGTGCGGTTGAGGTTTGTTTGCGCTAAGTATTCTAGTTATAGCACGAGCGCGCGCACCACCTTCGGCAGCCTTTGCTCGACATAAAAAAGGCGCTGAGCCATATGGCCCAGCGCCCAATGGTGCTCAACAGCGCCCGGCTGGAGCAAGGCAAATCCGAGTCTTCCCCGCCCCCGCGACCTCCGCGTGCCTAGCGAATGTTGTAAAACGCGGCCTTGCCGGCGTAGCGCGCGCTGCCCTCGAGCTCGTCCTCGATGCGGATGAGCTGGTTGTACTTGGCGATACGGTCGCTGCGACACGGGGCGCCCGACTTGATCTGGCCGGCGTTGACGCCCACGACCAGGTCTGCGATCGTGGAGTCCTCGGTCTCGCCGGAGCGGTGGCTCACGATGCAGGCGTAACCGGCCTCCTTGGCGGTCTCGATGGCCTCGAGCGACTCGGTGAGCGTACCGATCTGGTTGACCTTGACCAGGATCGCGTTGGCAGCGCCCAGCTCAATGCCCTTCTTGAGGCGCTCGGTGTTGGTGACGAACAGGTCGTCGCCTACGAGCTGCACCTTATTGCCAATGCGGCGGGTAAGCTCGACCCAGCCGTCCCAATCCTCCTCGGCCATGCCGTCCTCGATGGAGATGATGGGATAGGTGTCGACGAGCTTCTCCCAGTAATCAACCATCTGGGCACTCGTGTACTCCACGCCCTCGCCCTTGAGCTCGTACATGCCGGTCTCGGCGTTGTAGAACTCGGTCGAGGCCGGGTCCATGGCGTACATGAAGTCGACGCCGGGCTTAAAGCCGGCCTTCTCCACGGCCTTGGTGATGTACTCGAACGGCTCGGCATTGGTCTTAAGGTTGGGGGCAAAGCCGCCCTCGTCGCCCACGCCGCCGCCCAGGCCGGCCTCGTGCAGCACGCCCTTGAGGGTGTGGTAGACCTCGGCGCACCAACGCAGGCCCTCGGCAAAGCTCGGGGCGCCCACCGGCATGATCATGAACTCCTGGAAGTCGACGTTGTTGTCGGCATGCACGCCGCCGTTGAGGATGTTCATCATGGGCGTGGGCAGCAGATGAGCGTTGACGCCGCCCAGGTACTGGTACAGTGACAGGCCCGCCGACTCGGCAGCGGCGCGGGCGACGGCCAGCGACACGCCCAGGATGGCGTTGGCACCGAGCTTGGTCTTGTTGGGGGTACCGTCCGCGGCAATCAGCGCGGCATCGACGGCGCGCTGGTCGAAGGCGTCGAGGCCCACGACGGCGTTAGCGCACTCGTTGTTGACGTGCTCGACGGCCTGCGAAACGCCCTTGCCCAGGTAGCGGCCCTTGTCGCCATCGCGTAGCTCGCAGGCCTCAAAGGCGCCGGTCGAAGCACCCGAAGGCACCATTGCGCGGCCAAAGCTGCCGTCCTCGAGCACGACCTCGACCTCAACGGTGGGATTGCCGCGGCTGTCGAGCACCTCGCGACCGTAGACGTCCAAAATATCGCTCATGTTGTCTCCCTCTCACTTGGAAACGGGTTGAATGCTTGGCGACCGGCTGACCGTGCACCGTCGGTGCGTCTCCGTAAGTTAGCCTTGTCGCACTTTTTGCATTATGCCCTAAGTTAGCCGAGGGATACACTTGTTTTTCGAAAAATTTAGCGGGAACGATGAGGCGTGTCAGCCCGTCGTTCCCGCAGTCTTACTCCCCTGCCTTTGCTGCGTCCCACAGGTCGTTGAGCCCATGGGTCGAAAGCTCGGCAAGATCAACGTGGGCATCGGCCGCCATCTGTTCCATCGCAGCCCAGCGACGGCGAAACTTGGCCGTGCTCGCGCGCAGGGCGCTCTCGGCGTCGATACCCTCCTTGCGCGCGACGTTGACCAGGGCAAAGAGCAGATCGCCAAACTCCATCTCACGCTCGGGCGAGCCGGGAGCCTCGGCCTCAAACTCGGCACGCTCCTCGGCGACCTCGTTCCACACGTCCTGGACCGTCTCCCACTCAAAGCCCACGGCAGCCGCCTTGCGCGACACCTTCTGAGCCTGCATCAGCGCCGGCAGGTGCGTGGGCACGCCGTCGAGCAGGCCCTCGGGCGCAACCTCGCCTGCTGCCACGGCCTTGTCCTTGGCGGCCTTCTCGGCAAGCTTGACCTCGTCCCAGATCTTGAGCACCTCGTCGGAGTTATCGGCATCCGCATCGCCAAACACATGCGGGTGGCGGCGGATGAGCTTGGCGTCGATATCGCGTGCCACATCGGCCAGCGTAAACTCACCGGCGTCCGCCGCAATCTGCGCATGCAGCACCACCTGCATGAGCACGTCGCCGAGCTCCTCGCGCAGATGCGCCACGTCGTCCGCCTCGATGCAGTCGAGCGCCTCGTAGGCCTCCTCGATCATGTTCTTGCCGATGCTCTGATGCGTCTGCTCGCGGTCCCACGGGCAGCCATCGGGCTGACGCAAACGCCAGATGGTCTGCACCAGATGCTGCAGCTCGGCCGACGCGTCGACCAGCGTGGACAGATCGCGCGAGCCCTCGGCATTTTGCTGAACCATGTGCTGCGCCATGGTTATTCCTCCTCCAGGATCACGTGACGGAACGCACCGCCCTCGTAGATGCCGTAGCTGTGCGTACCGTCCTTGGGAATGCTCACGCTGCCGGGATTGAAGAGCCACAGGCCCGGGTGCGCCTCGCTCGCCTCGTTAACCTTGATGTGCGTGTGGCCGTAGACGAGCGCGGAGCCCTCGGGCAGCGCGGGCGCGTGGTCGACGCTGTTATGCATGCCGGCGCCAAAGACGTGGCCGTGCGTCAGGAACAGTTCGCGGCCGGTCTCGTCAAACAGGGTGGCGTAGTCGGCCATGACAGGGAAGTCGAGCACCATCTGGTCGACCTCGGCGTCACAGTTGCCGCGCACCGCGATGATGCGGTCGGCCAGGGCGTTGAGCAGCGGAATCACGCGCTTGGGGGCGTAATCGCGCGGCAGGTCGTTACGCGGGCCATGGTAGAGCAGGTCACCCAGCAGCACAATACGGTCGGGCTGCTCGGATTCGATGGCGGTGCAGAGGCGCTCGGCCCAGTATGCCGAGCCATGGATGTCGGAGGCGATGAGGTATTTCATGGTGGTCCTTTCGGGTGGGTTTGATGGGGCTGGGCGCGGCGTGCCACCGGCCGCGTTACTCAAATCGAAGCGCCGCGCTCTGAGCCGCCTGCATCACGCGCTGGAGCGGCACGTTGTGCGCGCGGGCGAGACGGGCGCAGTCTTCGTACTCGGGAGCCGCGCGCTCGCTGCCGTCGGGCAGGGTCGCCACCTTGACGGACACCTCGCCCCAAGGCGTCGCCACCTGCTCAAAGCGACGTGGCAAGCAAACACGCTCCATGACTTGGCGACGAATGCCGTTGGTCGTGGTTTCCAAAAAGATAATCGTCTGTAGGCGCTCGATATCCTCGTGCGAGCAGATCACCTGCAACTGCCATCCGGGGCGGCCCTTTTTGCAGTAGAGGGGCAGCCAGTGCACCTCGCGGGCGCCGGCCTCGCGCAGGCGGTCGGCGGCGTAGGCGAGCACCTCGGGCGACGCGTCGTCGATGTCGCACTCCAGCTTGACGATGGTTTCGGGCGCATCGGTCTCGCGCGACAGCGGAGATGTACTTCCACGTTGCATACGGTCCGGATCCTTTCCGCACGGGCTCGTTTTGTTCTCCCAAACGCTAGCACATCGGACGTGGCACAGGCGTGACTTTCGTCCGTCGCCGCCCTCGCCCCTATCCAAATATGTACATCAGCCTCCAGACATGTCATTTTTTGCAGCTTTTGGAGGCTGACGTACACGTTTTGGAGCGGGGCCGCACACGATCAGAATTGCGCCTGCACTCCGTCCGCCATAAAGTTCGCTGCACTCAACAATTTTGAACTTTCTACGCAGTTCATCGTTCAAAAATTACCCTCGGCATACTTACCAATCTGCCGATGATACTCTAGTTGCATTTGGCTAACTAAGCGGCTGCCGAGAACCCCGCCCGGCACCGTTACGGCATAGGAGGTTTCATGTTCGAGAAGCGGCTCTTCTCCCTGGTTCCGCAGGCAACGCCCTACATTATGGCAAGCGTCCTGTTTAAGTGGATCGCGCTCATGGCAAACATCACGGTGATGTGGGTGCTTGCACGCATCTTGGGCGGCATCGTCACGGACGGTCTTTCCGCCGCGCTCGCCGTCGATGCCCTCGCACAGGCGGCCCTACCGCTCGCCGCCGCCATCATCGTGCGCGCCGCCTCCATCTACCTGGCCCAACGCGCCGGCGACAAGGCCGCGTTCGAGGCCGTCCGCCGCGTGCGCTCGCTCGTCTACGACAAGCTCACCGCACTCGGCCCCTCCTACACCGAGACCGTTCCCACCGCCGAGGCCGTCCAGACCAGCGTCGAGGGCGCCACGCAACTCCAAGTGTACTTTGGCGGTTACCTGCCGCAGCTCTTCTTTGCGGGCTTGGCACCCATCACGCTGTTTGTACTACTCGTGGGCCAGGCGGGTCTTCCCGCCGCGCTGCTGCTCGCCTGCGTTCCGGTCATCCCCGTCTCCATCATGATGGTCATGCGCAACGCCAAAAAGATCGGTGCCGAGTACTGGGGCAGCTATGTCGATCTGGGCGGCATGTTCCTGGAGGCCGTGCAGGGTCTCACCACCCTTAAGGTCTACCAGGCCGATCGCAGCTGGCACGAGCGCATCAACGCAGAGTCCGAGCGTTTCCGCACAGCGACCATGCGCCTGCTGGTGATGCAGCTGCGCTCCATTTGCGTTATGGACCTGGTCGTCTATATGGGCGCCGCGCTCGGCATTATCGTAGCCGCGCTGCAGCTCGCCACGGGCAAGATTGGCTTTGAGGCGGCCTTTCTCATCGTCTTTCTGTCGCAGGAGTTCTTTTTGCCTATGCGCCGCCTAGGATCGCTGTTCCACACAGCCATGAACGGCATGGCCGCCTCGCGCCGCATGTTTGGCATTTTGGATACGCCCGAGCCCGAGCGCGGCGATGTTGAGCTTGACGGTCGCGGCGATATCGAGCTCGCGGGCGTGAGCTACGCCTACGGCGACCGCACCGTGCTGGATGAAGCCCGCGTCACCATCGCGAGCGGCACGCTCGTGGCACTCGTGGGCGAAAGCGGCGGCGGCAAATCCACGCTCGCGGGGATTATCGCGGGCCGCAAGGGCGCCTACCGTGGCAGCGTGCGCATTGGCGGCGTTGAACTGCGCGATGCCACGGCCGCCTCACTCATGCGCGCCGTCACGCTGGTGTCCACCAACGGCTACCTGTTTGCCGGCACCCTACGCGATAACCTGCTGCTTGCCCAGCCCAACGCCACCGACGCCGAGCTTTTGCGCGCGCTCGGCCGCACGCGCGTGGCGGCCTTTGTGCAGGCCAACGGCGGGCTCGACATGGTGATTAACGAGGGCGGCACCAACCTTTCGGGCGGCCAGCGCCAGCGCGTGTGCATGGCCCGCGCCCTGCTGCACGACTCGCCCATCTATGTGTTTGACGAGGCGACGAGCAATGTGGACGCCGCAAGCGAAGCCGCAATCGGCGACGTCATTGCATCGCTCGCCGGCGAGCACACCGTAATCGTGGTGGCACACCGCCTGTCGACAATCGTGGACGCCGATCAGATCCTGGTGCTGGAGCGTGGCCGTATTGCCGAACGCGGGACTCACGGCGAGCTCTTGGCCACCGCGGGCGTCTATGCGCGCATGTGGAACAGCCAGGAGCAGCTCTCGGCATATGCGTATGCGGAGGATGATGCCGAGGATGCCGGCGCGGTTGAGGCTGTTGACGGCAGCGCCGCCTGTACCGATGGCCTCAACGGTGCCGGCTCGTCTTCCGCTGCCGTGACGCCTGACTCCGGCCGCGCCCGTCGCTCGGCGCCGTCCATCATGTGGCGCATGATGGGGCTCGTCCGACCGCTTGCCGGCTGGCTTGTGCTAGCCGTCGCGCTGGGCAGCATTGGCATGCTCACCGCCGCGTTCGTGCCGGCCTTTGGCGCCTTTGGCCTTATGGCCGCGCTGGGCCGCAACGCCCTGGGCCTGGGCCTTATCGTCACATGCGCGGCCTGCGCCGCCTGCGGCATCGCGCGCGGACCGCTCCACTACGGCGAGCAGCTCTGCAACCATTACATCGCATTCCGTCTGCTCGCACACATTCGCGACCTGGTGTTTGGCGCCCTGCGCCAGCTCGCCCCCGCCAAGCTCGAGGGCCGCGGCAAGGGCGAACTCGTGAGCCTGGTCACCTCGGATATCGAGCTGCTCGAGGTCTTCTACGCGCACACCATCTCCTCCATTGCCATCGCCCTGGTCTGCACCGTTGTGTTTGAGGGCTTTTTGCTGGCCGTGAGCCCCGAGCTCGCGGGCATCGCGCTCGTGGCCTACGCGGTCCTGGGCGTGCTGCTGCCCCTGATCTCGGCCAAGGCATGCGGCACCACCGGCCACCAGAGCCACGAGGGCGCCGGTAAGCTGGGTGCCTTTGTGCTCGACAGTCTGCGCGGCGCGTCCGAGACTATCCAGTTTGCCGGTGGCGCCGATCGCAGCCGTGCCCTGGGCAATCTGACCCAGCAAGTCGGCGCCGTGGACGCGCGCCTCAAACGCCGCCAGGCGGCCAGCGAGGCCGTAGCCGATGCGCTTATTCTTGCGGCCAATCTGGTGATGCTCGGGCGTGCGCTGCAGCTGGCAGCTGCGGGAACGATTGACTTTGCCGCAGCGTTTGTCGCCGTCTTTACCTTTGTGTCGTCGTTTGGCTCGGTAATGGCCGTGAGCCGCCTGGGCGCCTCACTGCAGGAGACGCTCGCCTCGGGCGCACGTGTGCTCGATTTGCTCGACGAGCAGCCCCAGTGCGCCGAGGTTGCCGATGGGCAGGACGTTGAGTTTGCCGGCGCCGCAGCTGAGCACGTGAGCTTTAGCTATGCGGGCGGCGTGGACGCGGGCGGTGCGGGCGCCACAGAGCAGGTCGCGAACGACACCGCTGCGAGTCTCATCCTCGACGACGTGACCTGCACCTTTGCGCCCGGCACCATGACCTGCATCATGGGGCGCTCGGGCTCGGGCAAGTCGACTCTGCTTAAGCTGCTCATGCGCTTTTGGGACCCCGCAGCCGGCACCATCACGGTGAGCGGCGTCGATGCCCGCCACATCAACACGGCGAGCCTGCGCAGCCACGAAGCCTATATGACCCAGGACACACATCTGTTCTGCGGCACCGTACGCGAGAATCTGCTGGTCGCGCGCGCCAACGCCACCGATGCCGAGCTGCTCGACGCTTGCCGCTCCGCCTCACTCACCACGTTCATCGACCGTCTGCCGCAGGGACTCGACACGCCCGTTGCCGAGCTGGGCGACTCGCTTTCGGGCGGCGAGCGCCAGCGCATCGGCCTTGCGCGCATCTTCCTCAACGACGCACCCTTCATCTTGCTCGACGAACCCACCAGCGCACTTGACGTTCTCAACGAGGCAGCCGTAATGCAGGCCGTTGACGAGCTCAAGCGCCGCGGCAAGACCATCGTGCTCGTAAGCCATCGCGCCAGCACCTGCGCCTTTGCCGATTGCTCACTTTCGGTCGAGCACGGGAGGCTGAGCTAGATGGCGCGCACCGCCGACACGCCGGAGCTGGCGCGCAAACGTGCACGCGAGGCCCAGATGGTGTCGCAGATGATTGCACTGTGGTGCGGCGGGCATGCGGTCGAACAGGCTGGCGACGATGAGCCCGTGCGCGTGAAGCTCGGCCTTCGGACCATTACGCTCTGCCCCGAATGCGCCGAGCTGCAGAAATACGCCATCGCGCGCATTGAGCACTGCCCGCACATGGGCACCAAGACATTTTGCTCGGCCTGTCCTTCGCATTGTTACCGGCCTGCCATGCGCAAGAAGATCCGCGAGATCATGCGCTGGTCGGGACCGCGTATGATCCGCTATCGCCCCATCACCGCCGTGCGGCACGCGATTATAACCGTGCAGTCCAAACGAGCGGCGGCACGAAGCAAGTAGTCGCCGGCGCCGGCACGCGCCGCGCAGCCTTTCCAATCGATTTCGAGCTCCGGCGTGCGCGGCGTGTTGAGAGCTGCACCATTACAATGGAGCGGATTCACCAAATGCAAAGGAGTCGCCATGCCCGCCTGCCCGCTGGTCGATTGCCACACCCATACTTCGTTTTCGGACGGCCACGCCTCGTTCGAGGACAACGTCCGCGCCGCTACCGCTGCCGGATGCCGCGTCATGGTCTCGACCGACCACCTCACCCTGCCCGCCAGCATGGATGCTAACTGCGAGGTGCAGGTCGTCGAGGGCGACTTGCCGGCACATCGTCTGGCATTTGAGGACGCCCGTAAACTCGCCGCGCAGATCGCGCCGGAGCTCAACTTTATCTATGGCTTTGAATGCGATTGGTACGAAGGCTGCGAGCCCTTGGTAGAGCGCTGGTCCCAGGGCGCCGTGGTGCGCTTGGGCAGCGTGCATTGGATTGGCGACCCGGGCGATATCATGGCCGGCGCCGCGGGCACGGCGGGAACGGAGGGCGTCGCTCGCCCTGATACGCCCGATTCGCTCTGCGGCTGGATCGACGACGACACCAACCTGCATGTTTGGGAAAACTTAGGCGTGCGCGGCGTGTGGGAGCGCTATGTCGATGACTGGTGCCGAGCCTGCGAGAGCCCGCTCAACTTTGATGTGATGGCTCACCCCGACCTAGTCATGCGTTTTTCGAAGGACGGCTTTGCACCCAACTTTGACCCCGCGCCGTTTTGGGAGCAGATGGCCGAATGCGCCCACGATACGGGTCGCCGCGTTGAGGTCTCAACGGCCGCACCGCGCAAGGGGCTCGACGACTACTATCCCGCGACCGGCCTTTTACGTCACTTTGTCCACGCCGAGGTGCCGATCACTTTTGGCTCGGACGCGCACCGCGCCTGCGACATCTGCTGGAACATTCGCGAGGCTCAGGCCCACGCCTACGACTGCGGTTATCGAACCTTCGACATCCCCCACCTCACCGGAGAATGGGAGTCCACGCCCCTCGCCTAACTAGTCGTTTAAGAACGTCCCCAATGACTAGTGGCGGCGGGCGTTGAGTTCGCCGGCCAGTTCGTCGAGGGTGATGCCGTAGCGCTCGAGCGTCACGAGCAGGTGGTAGATCAGGTCGCCGGCCTCGTAGCGGATGTGATCGTGGTCGTTATCCTTGCAGGCCATGATCACCTCGCTCGCCTCCTCGGCAAGCTTCTTGAGAAGCTCGTCCTCGACGTCGGTCAGCAGACGCGCGGTATAGCTCTCCTGCGGCGATGCGTCGCGACGACCGTGAATCACCTCGGCCAGTCCCGTCAGCGTCTCACCGATGTTTCCCGGCTGCACGTTAGCTGTTCTGACTCCCATGGTTATTTCCTCTCGTTACTGCAGCGTAAAGTAAGTACCGGTCTCATCGAACCGAAGCTTTGCGCCCTTTTTCTCAAAGAACCCATCGATGACGGCATGGGCCTCATCGAGCCTTTCTTTCTCGGTCTCGAGCCAAAGCGACTGTGCCCCGCAGGCATCGGTCAGATGCACGCGGCACGGCACGCCCGCACGGAGGAGCTCGGCGTTACAATCGGCGACTTCGAACGGCGTCACGACCCTCATCGCGCTCCCCCTTCCACGCGCTTAAAGAAACAGGTACGGTTGCCGGTGTGGCAAGCCGGGCCCGGAGAGTCCACCTTGACCAGCAGCGTATCGCTATCGCAGTCGGCCCAGAGCTCCTTGACCTGTTGCATGTTGCCGCTCGTCGCGCCCTTGTTCCAGAGCTCCTGACGGCTACGGCTCCAAAACCACGTGGTCCCGGTCTTGAGCGTAAGCCCCACCGACTCCTCATTCATCCAAGCAACCATAAGCACCTCGCCAGTGTCATATTGCTGAACCACACAAGGAATCAGCCCCTTGGCGTCGTACGTAAGATCCGCCGCTTCTACTACCTCAGTCATCATTTCTCCCAAGTTATTACCGTTAACCCCACAGGTCGGCGAGGGTTGTCCAGGTGCCGCAGGTTGCCGCGAAAGAGGAGCGACGCGTACTTTGGTACGCGAGCGACGGTTTGAGCGGCAAGATGCGGTGCCTGGGCAAGCCGCAGCATTAGAAGTCCAGCCTGACAGGGATGCCTTGGCTGGCCATATACTCCTTCACCTGGCGAATGCTGAAAGTTCCAAAGTGGAAGACGCTTGCCGCCAGCACGGCGTCGGCTTCGCCCTCGATCACGCCCTCGGCAAAATGCTCGAGCGTACCCACGCCGCCGCTCGCGATGACGGGGATTGGCACCGCGCGCGCCACGGCGCGGGTGAGCGCCAAATCGAAGCCGGCCTTGGTACCGTCGCGGTCCATGCTGGTCAGTAGGATTTCGCCGGCGCCACGACGAGCCGCCTCCTCGGCCCACGCCACCGCGTCGATACCTGTAGCATTGCGGCCGCCCGCCGTAAAGACCTCCCACTTATCGGCGCCCGGCTCCCCGGGCAGCCCCACACGCTTGGCATCGATCGCCACGACCACGGCCTGGCTGCCAAACGCCGCGGCAGCCTGGCTAATCAGCGACGGGTCACGCACGGCCGCCGAGTTGAGCGACACCTTGTCGGCACCGGCGGCAACCATGGTGCGCATGCCCGCCAGATCGCGAAAGCCGCCGCCCACGGTATAGGGAATGGCGAGCTCCTCGGCCGCATGCGCCGCCATCTCGATGGTCGTCGCACGGTTGTCGCTCGTGGCGGTAATGTCCAGGAAGACGACCTCGTCCGCTCCCTCGCGGTCGTAGGCACGCGCCAGCTCCACCGGATCGCCCGCGTCGCGCAAGCTCACAAAGTTGACGCCCTTGACCACACGGCCGTCCTTGACGTCCAGGCAGGGAATCACGCGCTTGGTAAGCATGGGCTACTCCTCCCCTCGGGCGGCGGCCAGTGCCTGGGCCAGCGTAAAGTTGCCCTCATAGAGCGCGCGGCCGGTAATGGCGCCTTCAATCGCGCCCTCACCCACCGCGGCAAGCGCGCGGATATCGTCGAGCGTCGAGATGCCGCCCGAAGCCACGACGGGAAAGCCCGCGACCTCGGCCACATGGCGATACGCCGCCACATCGATGCCCGTCTGCATGCCATCGCGCGCGATGTCGGTATACACCAGATGCTTAAAGCCCAGCTCGGAAAGCTGCGCCACGGCATCGTCGAGCGCCACGCCCGCGCCGTCGCGCCAGCCGTTCACCTTAACCTGGCCGTCGCGCGCGGCAATGTCGGCGACCAGCAGCTCGCCAAAGCCGCGAGCCGCCACCTCGGCAAATCCCGGCTCGGTCACGAGCACGGTGCCTAGTGCGATGCGACGCGCGCCGTAGCCGGCCAGCTCGTCGATGCGTGCGAGCGAGCGAACGCCGCCGCCCACGTCCACGGACAGACCGTCGACGCCGCAGATGGCCTTAATCGCCGCCGAGTTGGCAGCGCACGCGTCCTCGTCCTCGCCAAAGGCAGCGGACAGGTCGACGACGTGCACCCAGTTCGCGCCCTGCTCGGCAAACGAGTGGGCGACGGCCACGGGGTCGTCGGAATATGCCTTGCATCGGCTGCGGTCGCCGCGCTCCAGGCGTACAACCTTGCCGCCGATCAGATCGATTGCGGGAAACAGGATCATCGGCCGACCTCCTCGACGATGTTGACGAAGTTCTTAAGGATGCGCTGACCCAGTGCGGAGGATTTCTCGGGATGGAACTGGCAACCCCACACGTTGCCATGGCGCACGATGCACGGGAAACTCCGTGTATAGTGCGTGCGTGCCAACACATCGGCGGCATCGGCATCGTCGGCCACCGCGTAGCTGTGGGTGAAGTACATGTTGGCACCCTCGGCAAAACCGGCAAGCAGCGGATCGGTCGCACCGGCGGACGTCATGTGCACCTGGTCCCAGCCCACGTGCGGCACCTTCAGGCGGCTCGACTCCAGGCGCGTGCACGAGCCGCGCATAATACCCAGGCCATCGACCCAGGGACCGCCAGCCTGCTCGGGAGCGTTTCCGTCCGCGACCGCGCCCTCGTCCGCCGGCACGCCCTCGTTGCCGCGCTCAAAAAATAGCTGAAGGCCCAGGCAGATGCCGAGCAGCGGAGTTCCAGCGGCGACGGCATCGAGCACGGCCGTCTCCTCGCCGCTCTGGCGCATAAAGGCAATCGCGTCATAGAACGCGCCCACGCCCGGAATGACCAGGCCGTCGGCGTTGCGGATCTGCTCCGGATCGTCCGACGTGCAGGCGGCGGCACCGGCGCGCGCAAGCCCGCGCACGACGCTCGACAAGTTGCCCTTGTGGTAGTCGACCACCACGATCTTCGGTTCGCCCACGCGACCCCTCCACTTCTCATCATCCAAAACCACCACAAAGGTGCCTGTCCCCTTCGTGGTGGTTTTACCCTTGTGACGGTTACAGCGAGCCCTTGGTGCTGGGGATGCCCTGCACGCGGGGATCGAGCTCGCAGGCGTGGCGCATCGTGCGGCCCACGGCCTTAAAGGCGGCCTCGATAATGTGATGCGAGTTGCCGCCCGCCAGCTCGCGCACGTGCAGCGTAAGTTTGGCATCGCGCGCAAAGGCATAGAAGAACTCGACAGCCAGCTCGGTATCGAAGCTGCCCACGCGCTCGGTCGGCACGGGCAGCTCGCAGTAGGCCTGGCCGCGACCCGAAATGTCCACGGCGGCCATCACGAGCGTCTCGTCCATGGCGATCGCCGCATCGGCAAAGCGCGTAATACCCGCTTTGTCGCCCAGCGCCCGGCAAAACGCCTCGCCCAGCACAATGCCCGTGTCCTCGACGGTATGGTGCGCATCGACTTCCACATCGCCTACCACATGCACCGTCAAATCGAACAGGCCATGGCGGCCAAAGGCGTTGAGCATGTGGTCGAAAAACGGCACGCCGGTCGAGATATCGCACGTACCGGTTCCATCCAGGTCGAGTTTGACGACAATGTCGGTCTCCCCCGTCTTGCGGGTCACCTCGGCATAACGGCCCATCTAGATCTCCTCCTTCACCAGCACGGCAAACGCAGCCAGTACCTCATCGTTTTCCTGCGGCGTGCCCACGGTAATGCGCAGACAGTCCGAAAGCCCCGGCGCATAGCTAAAGTCGCGCACCAAAATCGAATACTCGTCGCGTAGGCGCTCGCGCACGCGCGTGGCATGCGGCGTACGCACGAGCACAAAGTTCGCCGCGCTCGGCCATGCCTCCACGGGCAGGCCCTCGGTAGCCATCGCGCGCAGGGCGCACAGCTCGCGCTCGCGCTCGGATGCGACCTGTGCCACCACGGGCGTGTACGCATCGCGGGCACGCACGCAGGCAAGCGCCGCCGCCTGGCTCAGCACGTTGACCGAATAGATCTGGCGAATCGCCGCGAACACGTCGATGACCTCGGACGCCGCGATCACGTAGCCCAGACGCGTGCCGGCAGCGCCAAACGCCTTGGACAGCGTATGTAAAATCACCAGGTTGGGATGCTCGGCGATAAGGCCCTGCGCCGTGGTGGCCGCGCCAAACGAATCGTCGGCAAACTCAACGTAGGCCTCGTCGACCATCACCATGCCGGGGCACGCATCGCACAGCGCCGCGATAAAGTCGAGCGGCGCCACGTCGCCCGTGGGGTTATTGGGCGAGGTCACGATTGCCAGGTTGCACTCGGGCGCCGCCGCAAGCACGGCTGTCTGATCGAGCTCAAAGGTCGCCGGGTCGCGCCACACGTCGCGCACCTCGGTCTGGCACAGAGACGCAAAGAAGGCATACTCGCTAAAGCACGGCGGGCAGTTGAGCAGGGTCCGTCCCGCGCCGCCAAACGCCAACAGGAAGTTATAGAGCAGCTCGTCACCGCCGTTACCCACGCAGACATTCTCGCGCGCCACACCATGCCAAGCGGCAAGCTCGTCGCGCAGATCGTTGGACATGGGATCGGGATAGCGGTTGAGCGGTGTAACAGCCAGGGCGGCGTCGACCGCCTCGCGCACACCAGCCGGCACGGGATAGGTGTTCTCGTTGGCCGAAAGGTTGATGCGTGTGGGCGTAAAGTTGGGATCGTAGGGCTCAATGCCGGCCAAGTAGGGCTGGACGAGCTCCTTCATACGGGGCGTCAGCTCGGCCATATTAGGCCTCCTTGCCAGTTGTGCCAACGCCATCCGCGCCCGCAGCCGCCAGGTCAACGCCCTCGGCAACCGTCGCCACGGCGTCGCCCGGCCAGGCGACCTTGGTCAGGTCGGCCGCGGCGAGCGACTCGACGCTCACGGCATCCTCGCCCTGCTCTAGCACACGGCGACGCAGTGCGGCGGAAAGCGCGTGTGCCCACAGGCCCTCGGCCTCGGCTAGACGCTGCGTGGCGGGAGCGTCCGAGAGCAGGCCCTCGGGTGTATAGCAGATAACACTCGAGCGCTTGACGAACTCCTCCACCGAAAGCGGGTTGGAGAACATGGCCGTGCCGCCGGTCGGCAGCGTGTGATTGGGGCCAGCAACGTAATCTCCGAGCGGCTCGGAGCTCCAAGCGCCCACAAAGATGGCGCCGGCGTTGCGAATACCGCCAAGCAGACCCATCGCATCCTTGCAGTGCAGCTCCAGGTGCTCGGGCGCCACGGTGTTCACCGCCTCGACGGCGGCAGCCATGTCGGCGGCCACCACGATGGTCCCCTCATTGTCGAGCGAAGCGCGCGTGATTTCGGCGCGTGGCGACTGCGCTACCAGAATATCGATACCCGCCTCGACCTCACGCGCAAACCGCTCGTCGCAGGTCACCAGATAGCAGGCTGCCAGCGGATCGTGCTCGGCCTGGGCCATCAGGTCGGCCGCGACCACCATGGGCTTGGCCGTAGCATCGGCCAGCACGCAGACCTCGGAGGGACCGGCGACCATATCGATACCCACGTCACCCGAGACAATCTGTTTGGCAGCGGCGACAAAGGCGTTGCCCGGGCCGGTGATTTTGTCGACGCGCGGAATGGTCTCGGTACCGTACGCCAGTGCGGCCACGGCCTGGGCGCCGCCCACCATATAGATCTCGTCCACGCCGCCGAGCTTTGCCGCGGCGAGCGTGTAGGGGCTTATCAGGCCGTCCTTTTGCGGCGGGGTCACCATGACCACGCGTTTGACGCCGGCCACCTTGGCGGGAATGGCGTTCATAAGCACGGTGGAAGGGTACTGTGCACGACCGCCCGGCACATAGATGCCGGCCGCCGCGAGCGGGGTCACCTTAACGCCGAGCATCGTGCCGTCCGGGCGCGTGGTAAACCAGCTCTGCTCGACCTCGCGCTGGTGGAACTCGCGAATCTGGCGTGCAGCCTTTTCGAGCGCCGCGACAAAGGCGGGATCGAGGCCTTCGAGCGCGGCATCGATCTGCTCTTGCGGCAGACGGAAGCTCTGCAGCTCAACACCGTCAAAACGCTGGCAGTAATCGCGCACCGCGGCATCGCCGTTGGCGCGCACGTTGGCCACGATATCGCGGGCAGCGTCGACGATGTTTTGCGGCAGCACGCCCTTGCGGTTGAGCTGGTTGGTAACGAGGCGCTCCCCGGGAGCAAGCTTGATGGTCTTCATATCGGTATCCCCTATCGGTCGAGGTTTTGTTCGAAAAACGAGAGACCGGGCGGCGGCGTCAGTCGGCCCGCCGCCCGGACGTTGGGGCGCCCGTGCGTGCTCGCGCTATTGTGCCGAGCCCGCAACGGGCTCAAAATGCTTGTCCTTCACGGCTGCCGCCAAGCGATCGGCCAGATTGCGTACGCGCGGGTCCAGACGTGCAGCGCCCGGGTTGACAAAGAAGCGGGCCGTGCAGTCCATGATGCGGCCGGTGATGACCAGGTCGTTGTCGCGCAGTGTGGCGCCCGTGGCGGTAATATCCACGATGCGGTCGGTCATGCCAACAATGGGGCCCAGCTCGATATTGCCGTGCAGCGAAACGATATCGGCATTCACGCCGCGCTCGGCATACCAGGCACTCGCGATGCGCGGATACTTGGTGGCCACGCGAAGCGACCCACGACGGGCATAGTTGTGCTCGGCCTGGCCGGCGCGCCACGCGGGCTCTGCCTCGATAAACGTGCACAGGCCGTAGCCCAGATCGACCAGCTGCAGCAGGTTGAGGTCTGCCTCGATAAGCGAATCCCAACCGCAGATGCCGCAATCGGCACCGCCGCAGCCCACAAAGGCGGGCGCATCGCTGGGGCGCACGATGACAAACTCGATATCGCCGACCGTGCCCTCGCCGGCCTGTGTGTCGCGGCCGCGCACGATGAGGTGACGACCGGGATCGCGCAGCTCCGAGACATCCAAGCCCGCGGCCTCGAGCACGTCGAGTGTGTCGGCCTTGAGCGAGCCCTTGGGCACGGCGATGCGCAGCGGGCCCTCGGCGCCGCGACCCACGGCGTGATCGCCGTCGGAAGCGGCGTCCTCGGCCGAGGTGCGCGCGGCCTCCAGACGCTCGAGCGAAAAGGCGAAGCCCGCCGCCGGTACCTCGATGCCGTCGCCAAATGCGCCGGTAAAGATGGAGTCGTAGCGTCCGCCCGAACCGACCGGATCGGGCAAGCCGCCGGCATAGGCCTTAAAGACCAAGCCCGTGTAGTAATCAAAAGAGTTCATGATAGAGAAGTCGAACGACAGCACCTGGGCGTCCTCGGGTGCCAGGCCCTCGACCAGGGCACGCAGCTCGCGCGTCAGCGGCGCGACGATACCGGCGGCCTCCAGCAGCGCGTCCACGCGGTCGAGTACCTCGGCACCGCCGTGCAGACGCGGCAGCTCGCTAATGGCGGCCTTGACGGCATCGGACTCGGTGCTTGCCGCCACGCGGGCATCGAGGCCCACAAAGTCGTTGGCGTGCACGCAGCGCAGGGCCTCAGCGGCCAGCTCGCGATCCTCGCACGCCGCGAGCAGTTCCTTAAACGGACGCACGCTACCTGCGATAATGCGCGCATCGGGCAGCGCCAGCTTGCGCACCGCCTCGGCCACGAGCGAGACAATCTCGACATCGCCCGCGGTATCGCCCGCACCGATAAGCTCAAAGCCCAGCTGTGTAAACTGACGCGAGCCGCCGGCATTGCGCTGACACTCACGAACCACCGGCGCCTCGTAGCGAAGGCGTAGGGGCAGGTCGGCCGCGCGCATGCGGGTCGAAACCAGACGCACGATCGGCAATGTGTTGTCGGGACGGACCACCAGCAGGCGGCCATCATCGTCAAAGAGCTTAAACGGCGTGTCCGCGATGCGGCCGCCTTCCTCGAGCGAACCCTTGTCCTCGAGCAGCGGCGTCTCGACCGGAAGATAATGATGCTCCCTGAAGCAGCCCTTCACCGTCAGCGCAATCTCCTCGCGCGCCTGAGCCTCCTCGGGCAATATGTCCCGGAATCCCCACGGTGTGGCCGTCATCTGGTGAGCCTCCTCATGCTGTGTTTCATATAGAACGAA
Organism: Collinsella sp.; assembly: GCA_052346145.1. GTDB lineage: Bacteria > Actinomycetota > Coriobacteriia > Coriobacteriales > Coriobacteriaceae > Collinsella. The sequence continues at coordinate 40,611 of DAWDVX010000003.1, read as the reverse complement.
AGACCGGCATAGCTCCGCCGGTCTTCTGGGTACTTTAGCATACTAGAGTGTTTGCGGGGAGAATCGTCCTCCTCGACTCACAGCGTATTCATTTGGAAACATAGGGCGAGCGGTTAGCAGCAGTCTCTTGTCACAACGCAAAAAGGGCGCCCGCGCAAATGCGGACGCCCTTGTGCAGGGTCGAGATATCAACCAGCCAAGATATCGGACCCGTGACCAGCTCTTAGTAGTCGAACTGGTGGTAGTAGCGGCGGTACTTGAGGTTGTGCTTGGTGACCAGCTCGTAGTTGCGCGAGAGGCGGTCGGTGGCGAGCACCGACAGGATCCACGGCGACACGATGACGCGGAAGTCGTCGTCCAGGCCCGGGATCGCGTACTCGGCGGTGTCGATGATGACGTAGTCCTCGTCGCCGGTCACGCCGCTGGTGAGGAAGGCGCGGACGCGCTCGTCGAGGGCGCGGCACTCGTCCTCGCCCATGAACAGGAACACCGGGACGCCGGGCTCGAGCAGCTCGAGGGTGCCGTGGAAGAAGTCGTGCGAGGTGATGTGGCGGATGCGCTTCCACTGCATCTCCTCGAGCAGGCACATGGAGTACAGGATGGTCTCGCCCCAGAGGGCCCCCGAGCCGATGAACATGGTGTAGTCGGCCAGCGCGTACTTCCTGGCGAGCTCCTCGGCGCGCGGCTCGAAGCGCTTGCGGATGTCGAGCATGTCCTTCCAGACGTCGCGGGTCTGCTCGATGAACAGGTCGAACTTGGGGAAGCAGCCGCGGCGGTTGAGCAGGCGCAGGCCGAAGCAGTCGGCGAGGTAGTAGCCCTTCTCGCAGCCGCCGGCGCCGTGGTCGGAGGCCATCATGACGCAGTTCTCGGCGCCCACGGCCTGCCCGATCTTGCCCTCCGGGTTGGTCATGGCGAAGACGCGCACGCCCATCTCCCTCATCTTGCCGACGGCCTCGAGCACCTCGGGGGTGGTGCCGGACTCGGAGGCGGTCAGCACGACGGACCTGTCGGTCATGCGCTTGTGGCCCATGACGTTCCACTCGGCGGCGTGGATCAGGTAGACCTCGAGGTCGCGGTCGCCGAACTTGTTCATGAGGTACTCGAGCTGCATGAACTCGTCCCAGGTGCCGCCGACGCCCATCAGGAAGACGGCGTCGTAGCCCTCCTCGTGCACGCGGTCGGCCAGGGCGGTCATCCGCTTGCCGGCCTCGTAGACGTTCCTGCCGTCCTCGAGGTAGCCCTCCTGGTCGAAGTGCATGATCTCGATCTTCTCGGTCTCCTTCATTCCCGCTCCTTTCACGAGCAGTCTGAATTGTCGCACGGACACGAACGGGCTTGCCGTCCCATTAGTCCCGTTTAACCTTGTGGTCATCTTGACCACAAACTCAACAATTCAAAGGTTCTTAATACCAGTGAACGATTACAGGTTAGCCGTTTTTAATACCGATTTTTCGATTTAATCCTCCTCTCTCGGTAGACGGTCAGTTTTGACCGCTCATCGGTCGAGCGGCACATGTCCTAAAAAAACGAGCGTCCTCGCCGTGCGCAAGGACGTTCTAGATACTAATAGTTGTAGGCATAACCGCCGGCATCGCCGCGAGTAAAGGATTTGGCGCACTCGATGACCTGTCCGCTCGCATCGTAAGTCAAGCATTCCAGCACAAGCGCCAGATCTCCTGGCTCAAGATTGAGCAGGCTCGCATCGCGTGCGCCCAAAGCCTCGATATCGAGCTTCTCAATCGATTTATCCGGCTTTCGACCCAACATGTCATAGGTTTCATACAGACTGAAAACCGAAATATCGACATCCTCGATACCCGGGAACAGCAGGCACGGAATCAGCGTCATCTCGATTGACACGGGCTCGCCATCGATGCAGTTAAGACGGCGCACCGAGTAAAGCAAATCGTCCTCGGCGATACCAAACAGGTCGGCATAGTACAGGCCGGCATAGCGCTTGGAACGCGCGAGGATGCGTACCGATGGCGTCGCGCCCGAGGCCAAAACCGTCTGGCGAAAACCGCCTTTGCGAACGTGCTCATCAAACCACTTATGCCCCACAAAGGCGCCCTTGCCCTGCACGCGACGAATCTGACCGCTCTTGACCAGCTCGTCCATGGCGCTACGAATTGTCAGGCGCGTGGTGCCAAACTCCTCGGCCAGTTCATTTTCGGATGGAATCATCGAACCCGTCGGATAGTCGCCGCGCTCGATCCGCTCCGCAATACAGCGGCGGATTTGTTTGTAGACCGGCAGGCCCCCTACCGCTTCAGCCATTCGACACCCACCTTCGTTGCAACGCCGTCCGCCTCGCCGTTATCGGCAAAGCGATACTTGGTCGGCAGAATCACGGACTTGCAATACTCGACAAAGCCATCGTTCTCGTCGCGTTCGTGAGACGCCTTGTAAAACACCGGCGTGCCCTCCTGGGCATCCAGTAGCTTGGCCTCGTCGGCGTTCAGGCGGCTGATGGAAATATGCTCCTTGCCGTGCGTCACATGGACATTTCCCTCTTTGAGCAAAACGTCGTAGAGGCTCTCCTTCTCAAAATCGTGATCGGGAAGCGAGGGACACAAAGACAGATTGACGTATGCCGTCTCGATCGATGCGGGGGATCCATTGACCACGCGAACGCGTCGAATGCAGAAGAGCGGCATGCCCAGATCGATCTGCGCCTTTTGAGCCAAATCGATATCGGAATACACGACCTTGGACCATATCAGGCGTGCGGTGGACTTTGAGCCGACCCTCTCGACGGCCTGGGTATAGTTCCACGTTTCCTGGAAAATGTTCAGCGGTTTGGGCGGGCACACATAGGTGCCCGAACCACGACGGCTCTCCAAGGTTCCACACGATATAAGGCGCGTGATGGCGGCACGAAGCACCGTGCGCGATACGCCCAGCTCTTCGCAGAGCACGCGCTCGGCAGGCAACCGATCGCCACCCTGTAAGTCATAGTGTTTGATATACCAAAGAATACCCTCAAAGGCGCGATCTTTGGGCGGAATCGCATATGGTTCGCTCGACATGGGCAAGGCTCCTCAACCGCTTGATGCTGCGGGCATCATTGCTCCGAACACCCCATGGCGTCGAAAGCTTCCTTAATCTGCTCCGCAACGTTCCGATACGACCGATATAGGCCGGAGTCTCGCTTGACTTCGCCCGCAGTCACCGGAATCTCAAGCTTCGAAATCTCATCCTCGCCGGTTCGCACGGCAACGATGACACCCATACCAAGGCACATATTACGCTTGGCGGCGTTGTTTTTAGTGGCCTGAGCTGGATTGATCAAAATCTGCTGAGCGAGCTCACGATTGCTGAGCTCCGGCACATCCTCGGGATTCCCAGTCTCAACGATCTCGCACTGCAGCACATCCGCGTAGTCAAAGATCTTCGGCTGCGCACCGCGCTGGTGCACGGCCCACTTGCGACGCGTGGCATCCTGGTAGATGGCCGGCAAAAACGTAAACCGCGGCGGGTCCAAAATCGTATCCGTGATGGTAAACACATCGGGATCAAAGGCATCCTGCGGGTTTTTCTTCTTGAACAGCCCCATATCAGCCTCCCGTACTAGTATTAAACAACTCAGACCGAATATAGCACCAATTTGAAGTTGCAACGGCAACCCTTCGGTACACGGCGGCAATCACGCGCTCAGCGGAAAAGTGTACGGGCGAGGGCCGGGGTGCCTGCTTTGTTTTGAGAAGTGGGCTCCGCGAACTTCTCAAAACAAAGCAGGCACCCCGGCCCCGGCGATGTATCTCGGGCTAGCCATAGTAAGACGTCCTGTTTCCAAGGCAGCAACAGCAAAGCCCTAATTACATCAAAAATAATCAGCCCCCGCAAAACGAAACGGTCGAGAGGGCCCTGCCAGGCGGGGTGACTTTGTCCGGTTAATTTCCCGACGCCCACTTCCCCGGACAATTCCACCCCGCCCGGCAGGGCCCCAGCGCGAGACCGTCCCGGATGCCTACCCGCACAGGGTGGCTACTAGGGGGATGGTCAGGATGGAACAGAGGATCGACAGGAAAGTGCACTGCATCATGGGGCGGGCGTCTTTGCCGTATTGGAGGCAGTACAGCGTGCCGTTGCTGCCTACCGGCATTGCCATCTCGAGCACGAGTGTCGTAATGAACATGGGCGTCATGCCCGGCCACACGCGAGCCACGGCAAGGCACGCCACCGGGACGATAACCAGGCGAAACGCCACGGCGACATAGGCACGCCAGTTGGTGAGCATATCGAGCGGTCGATACTTGGCAATGGACGAACCCATGAGCAGCAGCGCCGCCGGGGTGGTCATGGTACCCACGATGGAAATCGAATCGCCCACGACGCCCCAGTCGGTCCATCCGGTCAAAACGACAATGAGCACGACAACACTCGCAATAAGGCCAGGGTTTTTGCAACAAGCGGCAAGATTTCGCAGCTGCTTCTTGAGGCCGCCTTGTGCGCCACTAAAGAGCATGACGCCAACGGTGAACATAAATATGTTGAGGGGAATGAGCGCAATCGAAGCGTACAACAGCGCCTGTTTTCCCAATACCGCCGAAATAACCGGAAAGCCGATAAACCCGGCATTACCGAAAATCACCGCAAAGCGATACGAGCACTCTGCTCCCTTGGGCACACGAAGGACAGCGGTAACGGTAAACGCAATAACAATCGCCACCGCATACATGGCGACGGACAAGCCCATAAGCGAAAACGTATCGGCAACGCTCGGCAACTGCACATCGTCACCCAACGCCGACGAAAGCACCAAGCACGGCAACGCCACCTGCAGCAGCAAACGCGAAAGCTCGCGCTCAAACTCTGCCTTCATAAACCCCAGCTTGGAGATACACCAACCCAACAGGATCGGCAAAGAAACCGTCACCATCTGCAACGCCACGCTCGTAAAACTCATCCATCCCCCTCTTAGCTATTCCACGAGGGCCGGGGTGCCTGCTTTGTTTTGAGAAGTGGGCTCCGCGAACTTCTCAAAACAAAGCAGGCACCCCGGCCCCGGCGATGTATCTCGGGCTAGCCATAGTAAGACGTCCTGTTTCCAAGGCAGCAACAGCAAAGCCCTAATTACATCAAAAATAATCAGCCCCCGCAAAACGAAACGGTCGAGAGGGCCCTGCCAGGCGGGGTGACTTTGTCCGGGGAAGTTCGCGAAGCCCAC
>DAWDVX010000003.1:0-35431 GCA_052346145.1 Collinsella sp. | reverse complement strand
GAAATGTTTAGGGGCGAGGGCCGGGGGGCCTGCTTTGTTTTGTGAAGTGGGCTCCGCGAACTTCTCAAAACAAAGCTGGCACCCCGGCCCCGGCAATGTATCGTAGGCTGACCAAAGTAAGATATACAGCTTCCAAGGCCGCACCATCAACAGCCCCATCACATTAAAAAATATCAGCCCCGCATATCGAAACGGTCGAGAGGGCCGCCTCCGGGCTGGTGCCCTTCCTCGGGGAAGTTCGCGAAGCCCACTTCCCCGAGGAAGGGCACCAGCCCGGAGGCGGCCCCAGCGCGAGACCGTCCCGGATGCCTACCTACTCATTGTCGCCTGCGGTCATTTGCGTTGCGGAGAGCGCGCCGTCGGCAGCAGTCGCGGCTGCGGCGTCGGGCCAGACCCAGTCGGTAAAGGCCGGGTGATCAAAGCCCTCGTCGCACGCGAACTCAAAGGCCTCGGTGCGGAAAGCTTCCCACTCGTTGATCTGCTCGGCAAACTTGTCAGCATCGACCATGCGCAGCACGTCGGCAGCCAGGGCCCAGCGGTCCATGTTGTTCAGGCGCAGCATGTCGAACGGCGTGGTCGTGGAGCCCTTCTCCTCATAGCCGTGGACGCGGAAGGCGTCGTGGCCGGGGCGGTTCCAGATCAGGCGGCGAATCGTGCCGGCATAGGCGTGGAAGGCAAAGAGGACGGGCTTCTCACCGCAGCCGAACAGCTCGGCCCAGCGCTCGTCGCTGATGGCCTGGTCGTTCTCGCAGACGTTCTGGATCTTGAGCAGGTCGACCACGTTGACGAACCACACCTTGATGCCCAGCTCGCGCAGCATGTCTGTCGCGGCCAAGGCCTCGAGCGTCGGCACGTCGCCGCAGGTGGCGACCACGACATCGGCCTCGGCGAGCGAGTCGGCGGTCGATGCCCACTCCCAGGTCGCGACGCCCTCGGCGAGCTCCGCCTTGGCCTCATCGACCGTCTGGAAAGTCGGGGCGGGCTGCTTGCCGCAGAAGATGGCGTTGACGCAGTCGGTGGACTGGTAAACGCGCTCGGCAACGGCAAGGGCCATGTTGGCGTCTGCCGGATAGTAGGCGTTCACGATATGCGTATCGTTGGCCTTGTTGAGCAGCAGGTCGATAAAGCCCGGGTCCTGGTGCGAGAAGCCGTTGTGGTCCTGGCGCCAGACGTGGCTCGACAGCAAAATGTTGAGGCCGCTGATGGGGGCACGCCACGGAATCTCGCGCTTGGTGGCCTCGAGCCACTTGCAGTGCTGATTGACCATGGAATCGACCACATGGACAAAGCTCTCGTAGGAGCTCCACACGCCGGAGCGGCCGGTGAGCACGTAAGCCTCGAGGAAGCCCTCGCACTGGTGCTCGGACAGCTGCTCAACGACCTTGCCGGAGCCGGCCAGCAGCTCGTCGTTGGCCTCATCCTCGTAGAAGCCGGCATCCCACTGCTTTTTGGTCACCTTGTAGGCAGCCTGCAGGCGGTTGGACGCGGTCTCGTCGGGACCGAAGATGCGGAAGTCGTCCATGTTCTTAGCCAAGACATCGGCGGTGTACTCACCAAAGACGCGGGCGGCCTCGGTGGAGCCCCAGCCGTGGCCCTTCTCGGCAACGGGAATCTCGTGGGCATGAATATCGGGCAGCTCGAGCTCGCGACGCACCTTACCGCCGTTCGCGTTGGGGTTGGCGCCGATGCGCAGCTCGCCGGTCGGCATAAAGGCCGTCACCTCGGGGCGCACCTGGCCCTCGGGCGTAAAGAGCTCCTCGGGCTTGTAGGAACGCAGCCACTCGCGCAGCACGCGGAAGTGCTCGTGGGTGTCCTTGGCACTCGCCAGCGGCACCTGATGCGCGCGCCAGGAGTCCTCGGTCTTCTTACCGTCGATGTGCTTGGGGCAAGTCCAGCCCTTGGGCGTACGGAACACAATCATGGGGTAGGCCGGGCGGACCACGGTCTCGCCTGAGGCGGCCTGGGCCTGCGCGGTGGCCTTGATGTCACAGATCTCATCGAAGACCTGCTCAAACAGGGCAGCGAAACGCGCATGAATGCTTGCGTGGCTCTCGTCGTCAAAGCCGGCGACAAAGAAGTGCGGCTTATAGCCCATGCCCTCAAAGAACTTGGTGAGCTCTTCGTCGGACACGCGGGCGAGGATGGTGGGGTTGGCGATCTTGTAGCCGTTGAGGTGCAGGATCGGCAGGACGATGCCGTCGGTTGCCGGGTTCACGAGCTTGTTGGATTGCCAAGAGGTCGCGAGCGGGCCGGTCTCGGACTCGCCGTCGCCCACCACGGCCACGGCCAACAGGCTCGGGTTGTCCATGACGGCACCGTAAGCGTGGCTGAGCGTGTAGCCGAGCTCGCCGCCCTCGTGGATGGAACCGGGCGTCTCGGGCGCAAAGTGGCTCGGGATGCCGCCGGGATAAGAGAACTGGCGGAAGAACTTCTGCAGGCCGGCCTCGTCATTGGTGATGTCGGGGCGAATCTCGCGGTAGGTGCCGTCGAGCAGCGACTGAGCAGTACCGGCGGGGCCGCCGTGACCAGGGCCCATCAAGAAGATAGCATTCTGGTTGTGGTCGGTGATCAGACGATTGACGTGACCGAACAGGAAGTTGATGCCGGGCGTGGTACCCCAGTGGCCAACCAGGCGGTGCTTAACGTCCGGACGACCAAAGTCGCGCACCTCACCGGTTTTCTCATCAACAAAGTCGGGGCGCATTAGCGGGTTAGAGCGAAGGTAGATCTGACCGACGGACAGATAGTTCGAGGCACGCCAATACAGGTCGACGCCCTCGAGCTCGGAAGCCGGCACCTCGTGGCCCAGCTTTTGCCACGGCGTCCCCAGTGTTTTAGCCATTGTTTATGTCCCTTCGCTGTGTGGTCACCCTCCGATACGGCAACCTTTCGTTGGAACTAGTATATTTGCTAAAACGTTTTATCATGATGAAAAAACGTTTTACCACCCTTATCAATCGCATCGATCAACAAAACGCGACATTCACCTGCGGCATTGCCCGTCACAGGTGCTCCACATTCGATCTCTGCAAATTGATAAACGTGTTTAGTTGTGTTTAGTAAGCTCGAGCACGCTGCCCTTAACGATAAGCTCCGGCTCCAGAACGACCTCTTCGGCACGCCTGCCGCCCCTACCGGCAAGACGCTTGGACATGCAGCCAAAAGCATGCTCCGCAAGGACACCAGGGTCCTGCTCAATCGCGGTCAGCGCCGGCTCAAAGAGAACGTCGGCCGCCGAGTTGTCATAGCTCACCACCGAGATATCGCCCGGGATGCTCTTCCCCATCTCGTGCAAGCGCTTGAGCAAACCGAGGGCAATGTTATCCGAGCTTGCGAACACGGCAGTGGCGTCAGTTGCGAGCACCGCCTCCGAGGCCTCGTATGCGCTCGGAATGTAGTACTCGCTCTCAAACTCCAAACGTGCGTCGATCGGCAGGCCAACCTCACGCAGCGCGCGCTCATAGCCGGCAAGTCGCTTGCGACCCGTATTGGAACGGCGGGCATTAACCAAGCAGGCGATGCGACGGTGACCTTGCTCGATCAGATAGCGGGTGGCCATATAGCCGCCCATCTCGTGGTCGAACATCACCTTGTCGCACTCGAGCCCCTCAATGGCACGGTCGACCATTACCGCCGGGATGGGCAGGTGGCTGACTTCTTCGCGCAGGGCGCGGTCGTCGGAGAACTCGTCACCCACCACCAGAAAGACGCCATCAACGCCGCGCGTCACCAGCTGGCGCAGCAGCTCCAGATCGTCATCGGCGCTGCCGCCCGAGCTGGTAATGAAGAGCGCATAGCCGTCCTCGCGGCAGCGCTTTTCCAGGCTACCGGCGAGCGAGGCAAAAAAGCGGCTCTCGATGTTAGGGACGATAAGGCCCAGCGTGCGCGACTCGCGCATGACCAGGCTGCGCGCAATCTGGTTGGGAACATAGTGGTTGCGCGCCGCGACCTCCTTGATGAGCTTGCGGTTTTCTTCCGAGATGCGACAGGGCCGATTATTGAGAACAAGCGAGACCGACGAGGGGGAAAGCCCCACCTCCTGGGCGATCTGCTTGAGGGTGACTTTGTTGGCCATCTCGCTCCTTCCGGGTTTACGCGCAATCTCTTGAAAGTATAGCGACTACCCCTCTACCTCGGTGATAAACACTTTACCAATCCGGTGGACGGCTGTTTTATCGCCGCCAGCGCACCAAATCCGTCCGGGTGGGGTATATTGCAATCGATTGATGACAACGACCACCAAAAGGCGGATATTCGTATGCACGAGAACGACTTTTTTAACGAGGACCTGCTGTGCGCGCTCGCTGGCGTTGCCGGCGAGGACAACGTGCTGATGAGCGAGCCCATGCGCGAGCACACCACGTTTAAGATCGGCGGCCCGGCCGACGTCTTTGTCACGCCCGATACCGAGCAGGGCCTCGTCGCCACGCTCGATACCTGCTATCGCTGCGATCTGCCACTCACCATCGTGGGCAACGGCTCCGACTTGCTCGTCGGCGACAAGGGCATCCGCGGCATCGTCGTAGCGCTGGGCGAGGGCCTCTCCGACATTACGGTCAATGGCACGCATGTCACGGCGGCCGCCGGTGCGCTGCTTTCCGATGTCGCCGCGGCGGCAGCCGAGGCCGGTCTCACCGGCATGGAGCCCATCTCGGGCATTCCCGGATCGGTCGGCGGCGCCTGCTACATGAACGCCGGAGCATACGGCGCCTGCATGGCCGATGTGCTGGAGTCCGTGCGCGTCTACAAGCCCGCCCGCATGCTCGACGACGGCACCCGCGGTAGCGGCAGCATTATCGAGTTCGATGTCGACGAGCTCAACCTGGGTTATCGCAAGAGCCGCATCGCCGACGACGGCTTCATCGTGCTTTCGGCCACTTTCAATCTCGCCCCGGGCAACGCCGCGATGATCAAGGCCGACATGGATGACTACCGCCAGCGCCGCGAGGACAAGCAGCCGCTCGACATGCCGAGCGCCGGCTCCACCTTCAAGCGCCCCGAGGGCTACTTTGCCGGCAAGCTCATCATGGACGCCGGCCTGCGAGGACACGCCATCGGCGGCGCACAGGTGAGCGAAAAGCACTGCGGCTTCATCGTCAACGCCGACCACGCCACCGCCGCCGATGTCGACGAACTCATCCGCCACATCCAAACAACCGTCAAAGACCAATTCGACGTAGACCTAGAACCCGAAGTCCACCGAGTCGGCGAATTTTTATAAAAAGAAGGCCCCGAGCGCAAAAGAAGGCCCCGAAAGGGGCCTTCACCATATTTATTCAGATAACCCAGTCCGGTGTGTCGCGCGTCGGACCCGAGAGGGCCGCGTGCCCGTCCGCAATATATTTGATTGATCGCGAGTTCCGCACGCAAAGAAGGCCACTTAATGTGGCCTTCGTCTTGCGCAGGACTGCCCGAGCAGGCAATCAAGTATATTGTGGGCGGGCACGCGGCCCAACTTGCTCTACGACAGCGCCACGCCGCCAAGCCAGCCCCAACGCACGCCCGACCCAGTACCATAGAAGCTAATAAACGAATCAAGCGACTTAGACGTAATGGCACCCTCGTTGCTCATAACGATGCCGCCGCCAACGTAGATACCCACATGACCGTAGATAAGGCCCGGAGCACCCGTGCCGCTGTGCGAGGAATCGGCCACGATCATGCCCACCTGCAGCGCCGAGCGGTCGGAGCTATAGCACCAGGCGTTGAACATGTCACACGCGTTGCCGCCAAAATAGCCCACGCCGGCATTGCGGAAGACGTTGGTAACCCAGGCAGCACACCAGCCCTGGCCGGGAGAAGGCGTCGAGTAGCACGCATTGACGACGGCCTGCTGCTTGCCCGAACCGCCCGTCTGTTGCGGGGTGCCGCCGGCATACGAGCCGCCACCCGAGCTCGAGCCACCCGAAGAAGAGCCCGTGTTCGCAGAGGCCGCGGCTGCCGCAGCCGCCTTCCTAGCGGCCTCCTCAGCCTGGGCGGCAGCGAGGATCTCGGAATCGCGCTGAGCCATGAGCTCCTTGACGTCGTCGGAAAGACCGTTCAGCACGGTCTGGACTTCTTGCTGCTTGGCCTGCATATCCTGCATCTGAGCCGTCTGCTGGTCCTTGAGTTTTTCCAGGTCGGCCTTTTGTGCTTCGAGCTCGGTCTTCTGTGCGTCGAGCTCAGCCTGAATCGTCTGGATATCCTCGATGGCATCGCGGTCGCTCTTGTTGATCTTCTCAACGTAATGCGCGTTGGTGACGAGTTCCTCAAACGAGCCAGAGGCCAACAGCAACGACAGGATGTTGGTGCCGCCCGACTTGTAGCTGGCTGCCACGCGATCGGAAAGGTCGTTGCGCTTCTTCTTGAGCTCGGCCTTCTTTTCATCGATCTGGGCCTGCGTGCCGTCAATCTTGCCCTGGACATTCTCGATGTCGTTGAGGGTCTGGGCATTCTTGTTGGCCAGCGCCGCATACTCATTTGCGATGCTGTCAAGCTGGGCCTGAACCTCGTCGAGCTGGGCTTGGGCGGCATTCAGTTTATCGGTGGTTTCTTTGGAAGCCTCCGCCGCATGGGCGCGAGCGGGCAGGCCAAAAAGAACTGCCGCAGAAGCGGCGCCGAACAGGGCCTTGAGGGCAGTGCGACGCGAGAGCTCCTGGGAAAGGATGGAATCGCTGTTTGGTGACATATGTACTCCGTTACATGCTTATTTATATGTCGCTCAACTCATACATATTAGCGTACATATGGCGCGTCCCAACGATTTCCACGAACGGCAGGAAACTGCAAGGTCGGCGGCCCGTAAGCAAGTGCCAAAGATCAGGTTATGCGTACGCAAGCTCTTCTATGAGCACGTTAACATAGTCCTCTGCTTTTCCTACAGCGCACGATTTGGGCGTCCCTGCCTGCGCTATACTCCCCTGAAGAAGTGTTCCTGATTCGATAGGAGACTACATGTCCAAAGCACTCGACCCCAAAGACACCTGCGTCCTCGTTACCGGCGGCGCCGGCTTTATCGGCTCGCACACCGTCGTTCAGCTGCTCGAGGGTGGCTACCAGGTCGTCATCGTCGATGATCTCTCCAACTCCAGCTCCGTCGCCGTCGACCGCGTCAAGACCATCGTGGGCGACGAGGCCGCCAAGAACCTCACCTTCTACGAGGCCAACGTGCTCGACCGCGATGCGATGAACAAGATCTTCGACACCCATCAGATTGACCGCGTCATCCACTTTGCCGGCTTTAAGGCCGTCGGCGAGTCAGTGAGCAAGCCCGTCGAGTACTACCACAACAACATCGAGAACACCCTGGTGCTCATCGACGTCATGCGCAACCATGGCTGCAAGTCCATCATCTTCTCGAGCTCCTCGACCGTCTACGGCGACCCGGACAACCCGCCCGTCACCGAGGAGGATCCTAAGAAGCCCGCGACCAACCCCTATGGTTGGACCAAGTGGATGATCGAGCAGATCCTTATGGACGTCCACACCGCCGACCCCGAGTGGGACGTCGTGCTGCTCCGTTACTTCAACCCCATTGGCGCTCATCCGTCGGGCCTGATCGGCGAGGACCCCAAGGGCATCCCCAACAACCTGGTGCCCTATGTCGCCCAGGTTGCCGTGGGCAAGCTCGAGGCCGTTCAGGTCTTTGGCAACGACTACCCCACCCCCGACGGCACCGGCGTGCGCGACTACATCCACGTGTGCGATCTGGCCTCTGGTCACGTTGCCGCCCTTAATTGGATGAACGGCAAGACCGGCGTCGAGATCTTTAACCTGGGCACCGGCACCGGCACCTCGGTACTCGAGGTCGTCGCCGCCTTCTCCAAGGCTTGTGGCAAGGAGCTGCCCTACGTGATCCGCGAGCGCCGCGCCGGCGACATCGCTGCCAACTGGTGCGATGCCTCCAAGGCCGAGCGCATGATGGGCTGGAAGGCCCAGTACGACATCGCGGACATGTGCCGCGATAGCTGGAACTGGCAGAGCCACAACCCCAACGGCTTCGCCGACGCCGAGTAGCAAAAACCTACATACCGCTCTTGCCCCGATCTCACGTTGTGAGGTCGGGGCTTTTTCATGGCATGTAACCATTCGCCGAAAATCGACCAACTTTTTTATCTTGCCTGTACATGTTTAAACAACATGTTTTACAATAGGCGTACCGAATCAGAACATCGGAGGCGGACTGCACACCCATCGGCAGGCCGACCCCACAACAAGAAGGTTGGTGAGCGCATTCATGGAGCGTGCAAGCGGCGTCCTCATGCCCGTCTCATCTCTGCCCGGACCATACGGAATCGGCGGCTTTGGCTGGAATGCCTACGACTTCGTCGATTTTCTCGCCTCGTGCAAACAACATTACTGGCAGATTCTGCCCCTTACGACGACCAGCTATGGCGATTCGCCCTATCAGTCGTTCTCGGCCCGCGCAGGCAACCCCAACTTTATCGACTTTGCCGAGCTTATCGAGGCAGGGTATCTGGAGCAGCGCGATATCGATGGCGTGTATCTGGGATCCGACCCCAGCAATGTCGACTACGGTGCTATCTTTGACGGCCGCCGTCAGATTCTCGACCGCGCCGCTGAGCGCTTTGCTGCCGACAAGCCGGCCGATTTCGATGACTTTATCCAGGCCAACGAGGACTGGCTCATCCCCTACTGTGAGTTCATGACCGTCAAAGAGGAGTGCGGTCTCAAGGCGTTTTGGGAGTGGCCCGCGGAGCTCCGCACCCGCGGCGAGGCTTCCGCCAAGGTCTGCGCCGACCATCCGGCGCATATGCTCTACCACCAGATGACGCAGTACTTTTTCAATCGCCAGTGGAGCCGCCTCAAGGCCTATGCCAACGAGCGCGACATTCTCATCATCGGCGACCTGCCCATCTATGTCTCGCGTGACTCCGTCGAGATGTGGGCGACGCCTGAGCTCTTTAAGATCGACGCCACCGGCAATCCCGTGAGCGTCGCCGGCACGCCGCCCGACCAGTTCTCGGCCACCGGCCAGTACTGGGGCAACCCCATCTACGACTGGGACGCCATGGAGTCCGACGGCTTCTCCTGGTGGGAGGGCCGCATTCGCGCCGCCCTCGACATGTACGACGTCATCCGCCTGGATCACTTCCGCGGCTTCGAGGCCTATTGGGAGGTGCCGTTCTCCTCGCCCGATTCGTCCTACGGTTCGTGGACGCAGGGCCCCGGCCTCAAGTTCTTCAAGACGCTCGAGGAAAAGCTCGGCACGCTGCCCATCATCGCCGAGGACCTGGGCTTCCTCACCCCCGGCGTCATCGACATGCGCGACAACTCGGGCTTCCCCGGCATGAAAATCCTGCAGTTTGCCTTTGAGGGTACCAACTCGTACTACCTGCCGCATAACTACATCGCCAACACCGTCGCCTATGTGGGCACCCACGACAACGAGACGGCGCGCGGTTGGTTTGAGGGAACGGCCACCCCGCGTCAGCGTGAGCAGGCAGCCCTGTACACCCATCAGCAGGCCGGCGAACCCATGGCAGATGCACTCAATCGCACCATCGCCGCCAGCGTAAGCGACACGTGCATCTACACCATGCAGGACCTGCTCAACTTGGGCAACGAGGCGCGCATCAACACCCCTGCCACGCTGGGCGGCAACTGGACCTGGCGCATGCTCGACGGCGCCATCACCCGCGAGCTCGAGCACAAACTCACCGACTGGACCGAGACCTACTTCCGCATCCCGTCGGAAGCCGAAATCGAGCTTCCTCAATAGGAGCTACCGCGCCCGACCCCTCCCCACCGTGCGGACGCGCTTGCTTACCCGCGCGAGGCCACCCCAATCCCCTCGCGCGGGATTCTTTTGAATTTCTGACATGTAGTCAACTCACCACAGGAGGAAACATGCCCCGCATCAATCTCGCGGATCTTGCCGAGCAGTCTTTTGGCACCTCGCTCGAGCAGCTCGACGACCGTCGCATTTACAAGCTACTGGTCAAACTCGTGCAGGAGCGCTCCGCCGCCCGCCCGCTCAACAACGGCAAGAAAAAGCTCTATTACATTTCCGCCGAATTTTTGATCGGCAAGCTGCTCATCAACAACATGATCGACCTCGGCATCTACGACGAGGTTAAGGACCAGCTCACCGCCGCAGGCCACAACCTCAACAAGATCGAGGAGTTCGAGGTCGAGCCGTCGCTCGGCAACGGCGGCCTGGGCCGCTTGGCCGCATGCTTCCTGGATTCCATCGCCACGCTGGGCTTGACCGGCGATGGCGTGGGCCTCAACTATCACTACGGTCTGTTCCGTCAGCGCTTTGTCGACAACCAGCAGAAGGCCGTCCCCGACGAGTGGCTCGGTGAGCAGGACATCCTAGTCGACGATGACCGCTCCTACACCGTCGAGTTCGGCGATTTTGCCGTTACCTCCAAGCTCGTCAACATCGATGTGCCCGGTTACGGCCAGCCCACCAAGAACCGCCTGCGCCTTTTCGACCTGGCGAGCGTCGACGACGGCCTGGTCCCCGGCAGCTCCATCGACTTCGATAAGACCGAGATCGCCAAGAACCTCACCTTGTTCCTCTACCCCGACGATTCCGACGAGCAGGGCCGCCTACTTCGCATCTATCAGGAGTACTTCATGGTGAGCAACGCCGCCCAGCTCCTGATCGACGAGGCCGTCGAGCGCGGCAGCAACCTGCACGATCTGGCCGATTACGCCGTTGTCCAGATCAACGACACGCACCCCACCATGGTCATTCCCGAGCTCATTCGCTTGCTCACCACCGAGCATGGCATCGAGTTTGACGAGGCCGTGACCATCGTACGCTCCATGGTCGCCTACACTAACCACACGATTCTTGCCGAGGCGCTCGAGAAGTGGCCGCTCGCCAGCCTACAGAAGGTCTCCCCTGCCATCGCCGACATTATCGTCAAGCTCGATGAGATCGCGAAGGCCGAGCACGATGACCCGCGCGTCGCCATCATCGACGAACACGATACCGTCCACATGGCCCACATGGACATCCACTTTGGCTTCTCCATCAACGGCGTAGCCGCCCTCCACACCAAGATCCTGGAGGACACCGAGCTTCATCCGTTCTACGAGATCTATCCCGAGAAGTTCTCCAACAAGACCAACGGCATCACCTTCCGCCGCTGGATCCATGGGGCCAACCCCGCGCTCGCCAGCCTGCTCGACGATGTGATCGGCACCGACTGGCGCAGCACCGGCGACCTGAGCAAACTCGCCAAGTTCGCCGACGACAAGGACGTTCTTGAGCGCCTGGCCGCCACCAAGGTCGAGGCCAAGGCCATCATGCGCCAGTTCATGGCGCTCGAGCAGGGCGTGACCATTCCCTCCAACGCCATCATCGACGTCCAGGTCAAGCGCATCCACGAGTACAAGCGCCAGCAGATGCTCGCGCTCTACATCATCTGGAAGTACCTCGATATCAAGAACGGCAACAGACCTAAGCACCCCGTCACCATCATCTTTGGCGGCAAGGCGGCGCCTGCCTACACTATCGCGCAGGACATCATCCATCTGATCTTGACGCTGTCGCAGTGGATTGCAAACGACCCCGACGTAGCTCCCTACCTGCAGGTTGTCATGATCGAGAACTACAACGTCACCGCCGCCGAGCGCGTGATCCCCGCCGCTGATATCTCCGAGCAGATCAGCCTGGCCTCCAAGGAGGCGAGCGGCACATCCAACATGAAGTTCATGCTCAACGGCGCCCTAACCCTGTGCACGCTCGACGGCGCCAACGTGGAGATTGCCGAGCTCGTGGGCGACGAGAACATCTATACCTTTGGTGCCTCGTCCAAACAGGTCGAGCAGCTCTATGCCGACGGCACCTATGACGCCGGTGTGCTCTACCGCAAGCCCGGTATCAAGCTGCTGGTGGACTTTATCACCAACCCCGCCTTTATGGCGACCGGCAACGCCGAGCGCCTGCAGCGCCTGCACGACGACATTAAGGGCAAGGACTGGTTTATGGCCCTGCTCGACATCGAGGAGTACATCCAGACCAAGGAGCGCGTGCTGGCCGACTATGAGGACCAGGACACCTGGATGCGCAAGACGCTCATCAATATTGCCAACGCCGGCACCTTCTCGTCCGACCGCACCATTTCCCAGTACAACGACGAGATTTGGCACCTGAGCTAATTTCGTTTCCTTTACCCATCCTCTTGAAAGCGGAGTCGTGGCAACACGGCTCCGTTTTTTGTGCCCGCACGTTACCCTGTGACCCGACTCGGCCAAACAATCTCGATCTGTAACAACTACTCGGTAAATACGGTCCCAGCTGTTACAGATTGAGACATACCGGCCCCTCCCCTTGGGTTTATCTCGATCTGTAACATCTAGCAGCTGAAATTCACCTTTGGTGTTACAGATTTAGATGAAATGGTTAGCTCAGCGGAACCGTCTCGATCTGTAACATCTAACGTCCGAAATCAGCCTCACCCGTTACAGATCGAGACAAACGACCGGTCAGACAATCCCAACACAAAGAAAGGCTCCCCTCTCGCCCAGTGGACGGGAGGGGAGCCTTATATGTGACCGCGGCAAAAGGATGGCAAAGCCGCAGTCGCCCAAAAGGAGGGCCTGATTGGATCGGGCCTAGATAAGGTTCTTGCCAGAGACCTTATCGAAGAGGTGGGTCGCGTTCTTCTCGAACTTGAACCAGATGGGATCGCCAGCCTTGAGCGCACCCTTGGCCTCAAGGTCAACAACGGGGATGATCAGGACAAACTGGCCGTCGGGGGCGGTCACGTGGACGTGCTCGGTCGAACCCATGAGCTCGGTCACCTCGACGGTACCCTGGAGCGCACCCTCCTCGCCCTTGTCGGCAAGCAGGATCTGCTCGGGGCGCACGCCGGCCGTGATCTCCTTCACGTCGCCGCCGTCCCAGTTGAGGGCAAGCTGAGCGCAAGTCTCGGGGGCAAGAACAACGTTCATATCCTCGGTCTTGACGGTAAAGCCTTCGCCCGAACGCACCAGCTGGGCATCGAAGAAGTTCATCTGCGGCACGCCGATGAAGCCGGCAACGAAGATGTTCGCGGGATGGTTGAAGACCTCCTGCGGCGTGGCAATCTGCTGGACAACGCCGTCCTTCATGACCACGATGCGGTCACCGAGGGTCATGGCCTCGGTCTGGTCGTGGGTGACGTAGATGAACGTGCCCTTGATCTCGTGGCGCAGCTTGATGAGCTCGGCACGCATCTGGTTACGCAGCTTGGCGTCCAGGTTGGACAGCGGCTCGTCCATCAGGAAGACCTTGGGGTCACGCACGATGGCGCGGCCGATAGCGACACGCTGGCGCTGGCCGCCGGAGAGCGCCTTGGGCTTACGGTCGAGGTACTCGGTAATGCCCAGAATCTCGGCAGCAGAACGAACCTTGCGGTCGATCTCGTCCTTGGGAACCTTCTTGAGCTCGAGCGTAAACGCCATGTTCTCGTACACCGTCATATTGGGGTACAGAGCATAGCTCTGGAACACCATGGCAATGTCGCGGTCCTTGGGCGCCACGTCGTTGACGCGCTTGCCGTCGATGAGCACGTCACCCGAGGTGATGTCCTCCAGGCCAGCGACCATGCGCATCGTCGTGGACTTGCCGCAGCCAGACGGGCCAACGAGAACGACAAACTCCTGGTCATGCACGGTGAGATTAAAGTCCTCCACCGCGAGCACGCCGTCCTCGGTAACCTTGAGGTTGTGCTTCTTCTCCTCGGTCTTCTTCTTTTTGCCAAAGAAGCCCTTCTTTTTGGACTCGTTGTTGGGATACACCTTCTGAACATGTTTGAGAACGATCTCGGCCATGTCTTTACCTTTCGATATGCGGCGCCGCGCTGAGGGGCGCCGCAGAAACTTGCAAAACAGTTACGGCATCAGCCCTTGACGGCACCTGCCACCACGCCGTCGATGATGTACTTCTGACAGAGGATGTACATGATAACGATGGGGATAACGACCATCATGATGCAGGCCATCATGGGGCCGAGCTCGACGTGGCCGTAGCCGCCGCGGAAGTACTGGATCAAGATAGGAATGGTCTTGTACTTGGTGGAGTCGAGCGTAAGGTAGGGCAGCAGATAGTCGTTCCAGACCCACATGGTCTCGAGGATGCCGACCGAAAGATAGGTGGGCTTCATGATGGGAAGGACGATCTTAAAGAACACCTGGACCGGGTTGCAGCCATCAATCATGGCCGCCTCCTCGATCTCGAGCGGGATGTTCTTTACAAAACCGGCGAACATAAAGACCGCCAGGCCCGCGCCAAAGCCGAGGTAGATAAAGCAGATGTTGAACGGCGTGTTGAAGCCGATGCGGTCCGCCAAATTGGACAGCGTGAACATGAGCATCTGGAAGGGCACGACCATCGAGAACACGAACAGGTAATAGAAGAAGTTCGAGATCTTGTTGTTGACACGAACCACGTACCAAGCGCACATGGAGCAGCACACCAAGATCAGCACGACCGACGTGACCGTGATGATGAGCGAGTACATAAATGCCGAGGCAAAGCCCTGCTCGTTAAGGGCGTGCATGTAGTTTGCGAGGCCGTTGAACGTCTCGGGCGTGAGCAGATCGAATGCCGTGGTGGTGCTGATTGCAGTCGCTTTCTTAAAAGAATTAAGCGCAATCATGAACACGGGGTAGATCCACGCGAGCGACAGGATCGTAAAGAAAATCGAGAGCGCGCGGTTGATAACCTTATCGCGTTTCATTACTGCTGCACCTCCTTGGACCTCGTGGCCTTAAGCTGGATCATGGAGATGGCCACGACCAGGATGCAGAAGATAACCGCCTTGGCCTGACCAATGCCCTGCCATGCGATACCGGCACGCGAATAGAACGTGTTGTAGATGTTCAGGGCGAGCATCTCGGTGGAGTGCGCGGGGGCGCCGCCGGTAAGGGCGAGGTTCTGGTCGAACAGCTTAAAGCCGTTGGTGATGGACAGGAACAGGCAGATGGTGATGGTCGGCATCAGGTTAGGGATCTTAACCTTCCAAAACGTCTGCCATGCCGTAGCGCCGTCGACCTTGGCGGCCTCGATGTAGTCGGACGGAATGGACTGCAGACCAGCGATGTAGATGATCATCATGTAGCCGACCTGCTGCCACAGGGTCAGGATGATAAGGCCCCAGAAGCCAGCAGCAGAGTTAAGGGCAATGAGCTGGGCACCCACGTTGGAGAGTAGGCAGTTGATCAGAATCTGCCAGATGTAGCCCAGCACGATGCCGCCGATCAGATTAGGCATAAAGAAGATCGTACGGAAGATATTGGTGCCCTTGAGCGCTTTGCGGGTGAGCGCCTGCGCAATGGCGAGGGCGATCACGTTGATGAGCACCGTCGACAGGAAGGCAAACGCCACGGTAAAGAAGAACGACGTGGCAAACTGCGGATCGGACAGTGCGCGCACGTAGTTCTCGATACCGACAAAGTGCGTATTGTTGATGGTAATAAACTGGCAGAACGAGAGATAGAAGCCCTGGATAAAGGGGATCACGAACCCGATCATAAACGCCAGGCACGTGGGCAGCATAAAGAGCGGCCACCAGCGCTTGAGTGCTTTGCCCATAGAAGGGTCCTTTCAATATGCAGGGGGCGGGCAAACCAACGTCTGCCCGCCCCCTGTCGCTAATCAGATAGCTTGGGCAGCAACTACTTACTCGGAAGCAGCCTTCTCGGTCTTCCAGCCATCGACGAAGGCGTTCTTGACGCCGTCCCACTTGCTGTTGTCGGCAGCATAGGCGATCAGAGCCTGCTTGAGGTTCTTCTTCCACTCCTCAGAGGGGATGTAGACGAAGTCCCAAGCGACGGTCTTCTTGCCGTCCTTGGCCATGGCGACGGCCTGCTGCGAGAAGACGTTGGTGGTTTCCTTGGCGCTCTTGAACGGGGCAGTCAGACCCATCTTGTCAGCGATGATGCTGGTGGCGGTGTCAGAAGTGACGCACCAATACATGAAGTCCTCGGTGGCCTTCTGGGCATCCTCGGAAGCCTGGGAGCTGACGCACCAGTAGTTCTCGCCGCCGGAGCACAGGCCCTGGTTCTCCTCGCCGTCGACACCAATGTAGATGGGCATCATGCCAATCTGATCGTCGGTCATGCCGGCCTTGGTGAGGTCAGCGTAGGCCCAGGAGCCGTTCTGATAGAAGACGGCCTTGCCGGTTGCGAACTCGTTGGTGGCGTCGTCGCCGGTCTTGGAGGCAAGCTGCGAAGGATCGCAGGTGGAGTCGGTGATGTACAGGTCGAAAATCTGCTTGAAGTTGTCGAGATACTCGCCCTTGATCTCGTCGTCCTCCTGGTTGTGCTCCTTCTCGAACTCGTAGTAGAGCGGGAGGTTGGCGAGGTGGGTGGTGTAGCGCCAGCTGGAGGAGTCATCCATGCCAGCAGAAGTGAAGGCACCCTCAATGCCAAGCTCGTCCTTGCGGGCCTGGATGTCGTCGGCACAAGCCTTCAGCTTGTCGAAGGAGTTGATGTCCTCGGCCTTGTAGCCAGCCTTCTCGAGCAGCTGCTTGTTGTAGATGATGCCGTAGCTCTCCTGGACCCAGTCGATACCCAGATCCTTGCCATCGGACTGCAGAGCCAGGGAGTCGTCAATGAGCTCACCGCGGAGCTTGGTATCGGACAGGTCGGCGCAGTAATCCTTCCAGTTCTTAAGGCCGGTGGGGCCGTTGACCTGGAACAGGGTCGGAGCGGAGCTCTTGGACATCTCGGACTTGAGCTTCTCCTCGTAGGTGTTGGAGGCAGCGGTCACGATCTTGACCTCGACGCCCTTCTCCTTCTTATAGGCCTTGGCGATCTCCTTCCACTCCTTGTCGACCTCGGGCTTGAATTGGAGGAAGTAGACCTCGGCAGCGTCACCAGAAGCAGAGGAGCCGGAGCCGGCAGAACCACCGCAGCCCACGAGACCCAGACCAAGAACCGCAGCCGCGGAACCAGCAAAGCCCAGGAACTGCCTTCTGCTCATTTCGTTCTTCATTACAATCCACCCTTTCACACCGTGGCGGCACCCTTTGCCGCCGCCTTCGGAGATTGGCTCGGGGACTTTGCCCCTTTTGCTGATTTGTACGATACGCTATTTGGCTAGTTGTTTGAACAAGTATTACTAGAGCGGTAGAAAAACTTCGGTGAACGGTAATTTCAACTTGATACTTGACAAGTTTTGTATAAACAATTATTTGTTATCGAATGCAGAGAAAACGCCCGGTCAAGCCGATGCATCGTCGGTTTGACCGGGCGTTTTCGCTTTGAGGGCATGAGTCTCGTCAGGCTGCGAGCTAGCCGGCTATCGCTTGGAATTGACGCGGTAATGGAAGATCTCGGGATGCGTGCGGGCATGCGTGACCTCGAACAAGATGCCATCCGAGGTGTACGACTGACTCTCCATGACGGCAACGCAGTTGTATTTGCCGAGGTCAAGATAGCTGCAGTCTTCATCGTTGGCGAGCTCGACACTCACCGTACGGCGGCTCGCCATCACTTTGACACCGCGCTTGTGCTCCAGATAGCCGTAAATAGAATCTGCCGCGATCTCGGGGGTCAGGCCCTTGGCGATCGACGCCAAAAAATAGCCATGGTCCACTTGGCGCGCGTTGCCGTTGAGGCTTCGGACACGCACTACGCGAATAAGCTCCTCGCCCACCCTAAAGCCCAGGCGACAAGAGAGCTGCTCGGTGCAAATCAAATGTTCAAAGGACTTAACGACCGTCGATGCAACGGCATTGTTGCGCTTTGCAAACTCGCCAAACGACTCAACCTCTTCGAGTGCGCCCAACATGTCGGTTTCGCCCTTAAGCCAAATAACGCGCACGCCCTTGCCGTGTATGGGCTGCACAAACATCCCGTCGGCCAGCATACCCAAGGCGCGACGGACGGTATTGCGAGTGCATCCGAATTCCGCGGTCAGCTCGGCTTCGGTTGGCAGCATCTCCTGAAACGCATAGGTCCCATTAATGATGCGCGAGCGTATTTCTCGGTAGATTCCTTCATAAATCGCTTTTGGCATTGTTTCACCTCTAATGAATATGTATGGCTAGGCACGATAGCATTTCTTTGGGTTGTTTAAACCGATTATCGGTAAAGCACGGATTATTTACCGTCGACGGTTCCCCCGAAACCCAAATCGGACCGAATCAAAACCGTCAATGCGGCAAGCAGCCAGTCCTCTACAATGAGTTCATTGTTTAAACGTTCTTGCTCGCACAGCATGTTGCATCCGAAAGGCATATTATGCTGCAGAAAATCCAACGTTTTGGCGGAGCCATGTTCGCGCCCGCCATGCTGTTTTCTATATCAGGCCTCATGGTCGGCATCTCCGCTCTCGCAACGACTGCGGACATCGTCGGCGATCTCGCCGTATACGGAACCCCTTGGTACGTTTTCTGGACCATCATCCAGCGCGGCTCGTGGACGGTCTTTAAACGTCTCCCGCTCCTTTTTGCCGTAGCGCTGCCTATCGGTCTTGCCCAAAAGCAACCGGCACGCTGCTGCCTCGAGGCACTCGTGGCTTATTTTGCCTATTGCTTCTTTTTGAGCGAGATCATTAAGCTGAGCGGCGACAACCTTGGACTTAAGTACCCATCATCTTTGACCCCCGCCAGCGGCATCACCGTCATCGACGGCATCAAGACGCTCGACACCGGCATTATCGGCCCGCTGGCGGTATCGGCAACCGTCGTCGCCATCCATGATCGCTTCTACGATGCCAAGGTTCCCGATTGGCTCGGCACCTTCTCGGGTTCCTCACTGGTCTACCTCATCAGCTTTTTTGCCGTGTTTGCCCTTGCCGCCATCTCGGCCGCCATCGTACCCTTCGCATACGCTGTGACCGAAACGCTGCGCCACGCACTTGCAGGCGTCGGCCCCTTCGGCGTGGGCATCTTTGTGTTTTTGGAGCGAGCACTCGAGCCCATGGGGCTGCACCACCTGCTCTATATGCCCATCTATTACGACAATCTGGTCATTCACGACGGTATTTACGCCACGTGGACCAACCTGCTCCCCATTCTCTCCCATAGCACGCGCCCTTTAAATGAACTTGCACCCTGGGCAGGTTTTACCGCCACCGGCTGGGGCAAGCTCTTTGGCCTTCCCGCCATCGCGGCGGCATTCTATTTCACCGCCAAACCCGAACGCCGCGCCGGCCTTAAGGTCATCCTTTTGCCCGCCATCGTCGCCTCGGTGGTCTGCGGCGTCACCGAACCGCTCGAGTTTCTCTTTATGTTCACCTATCCCGGACTCTTTTTGCTCTACGCCGTCCTATCCTCCTGCCTTGCCATGACCATGAACTTCTTTGGCATCGTCGGCATCTTCTCGGGCGGTCTCATGGAAATGACGGCCTTCAACTTCATCCCACTCATGCGAATGCATGCCGGCTCCTACCTTTTGGCGCTCGGCATCGGCCTTGCCTTTAGCCTCATCTTCTTTGTTAGTTTTCGAGCACTCATCTTGGTCTATGACCTTAAGACGCCGGGCCGCGAGAATCATGTCGCCAATCGCACGACAATCGATCGTTTAACGGGAAGCGACTTTGCCAAAGAGCAATCTCCCAATGACGAAGTCAATAGTCGATCCGATCAAGATCACGTCCTCGCTGAGCGGGTAATTCAGCTCTTAGGTGGCGTTGGCAATATCGTGGGCGCAACCAACTGCGCCACGCGCCTGCGCGTCGAGGTCGCAGACCCTTCCATCGTTGCAGATAACGCGTCGTTTGTCGCGGTGGGCGCCAAGGGCCTCATCATTACGGGCAAGACCGCCCAGGTGATCATCGGCATCTCCGTTCCCCGCGTTAAAGAGCATTTTGACCAGATCATGGGCCTCGAGCCGGGATTTGTGCCCACCACCTCGGCCTCCCCTGCCGCCAGCGCAGCCCATAAGCGCGGCGATATCTGCTTCTTCGATATCGACGGAACGCTCGCCTGGCAAGACCCCAGGCTCGCCCAAGACCTTCCCGAAGACGAGCGTGACCTGTCCCCTTATCCCAACGAGGCGGTCTCGCAGGCCATCCGCGATTTCGTTGCAAACGGCAACATGGCCTTCATCTGCACAGGACGCACCCTCAGCTGCATCCACCCCAAACTTCTTGAGCTGCCCTGGACCGGCATCGTCTGTCTTGCGGGCGGTTACGCCGAGATCAACGGACACGCAATTCGCGATCTGTCGATGACGCCCAGTATGCTGCAGCGTCTTGCCCCCTACCTTGAGCAATCGGGCGAGGTCATCCGCTTTGAGGGCCTCAACGGCGTCGTGCGCATGAGTGCCGATGCCCCCGATGCTCCCGGATACGCGCGCACCCTGGGCGACGCAGTCACGCAGCTGCAACATTACAGTGTCTACAAGATCTTGATGTCTACATCGCTCGCCAACCACATCGCTCAAGATAAGGCACTTGAGCCGCTGCTGTGCTTTAACGAGCTCGAACTCGAGGTAACCGAAATCTCGCCCCGCGAATGCACGAAGCGCGGGGGCATCCAGTCTGTACTCGACGCCCTCGATCCCCACCACGGAACCGTATACGGCATCGGCGACGCCAGCAATGACGTCTCGCTGATGAACGCCGTCGATGTCGGTATCGCCATGGGCAATGCGCCGAACTATCTCAAAAAGCGCGCCGACTACATCACCGACTCGGTCGACAAAGATGGCGTCGTCAAGGCGCTCGAGCACTTTAGGCTTATATAAGCAGCCGGCACGCGCACGCGTCCCGTTTCTCCAAATCGCCAAAACAGACGCGCCGGCAACTCCAATGTGGCAATATGGTATCTGCACACCGCAACGATGTAACCCAAGAAAGAATGCGAGAACCCGTGTCCAGTCCGTTTACCAGCTTTTTAGCCCAGCACTTTGACCAGATTAACGACTATCTGGCCACGTTCTTTGACGGACAGGCGACCTCTGCCGATATCGAGCGCTACCTGTACGCGCCGCTCTCGGCTTTTACGGCCAACGCCGGCAAGCGCCACCGCCCGCTTATCTGTATGCTCGCCGCAACCGCAGTGGGCGGTAGCTTTGAGAGCGCCCGCAGCGCCGCGGCAGCTATCGAGCATTTCCAGTCGGGCGCACTGATCCACGACGACATCGCCGACAACGGACAGCTTCGTCGAGGCAAGCCCTGTATGCACCTTACCGAGGGCACGGGCCTTGCCATCAATTGTGGCGACCTGGCGCTCACCATGGTCACCAAGACGGTTCTCGACGACCCCACGCTGGAGTCCGACGTGAAGCTGCGTGTGCTCCACGAGCTTACCGAGATGATCGTCCGCACCATCGAGGGTCAAGCGCTCGACCTGGGTTGGGTCCGTGACGGGCGCTTTGATATCTCGGTTGATGACTACCTGGACATGGCGACGCACAAGACCGCGTTTTACAGCGGAGCCACGCCGCTTGCCGCCGGAGCCATTATCGGCGGCGGCAGCGATGAGCAAATCGAAGCGCTGCGCGCCTTTGGCCTGCATACGGGCCTTGCCTTTCAGATTCAGGACGACCTGCTCAACCTTGTCGGCACTAAGGAAGCCGCCAACAAGGACTTCCGCACCGACATCACCGAGGGCAAGCGCACGCTTGTCGCCGTACACGCCCTCTCTGATGAGCGCCACCACGACGAGATTGAAGCGATCCTTTCCTCGGGCACCGAGGACCCCGCGCAACTCGCACGCGCCGTGGAGATCTTCCAGGAGACCGGCTCTATCGATTACGCCCACACTTATGCGCTCGACCTGACCGCCAAGGCCAAAGCGGCCATCGAGGACGTTTCGCTCGACCCGCATGCACGTGAACTGTTCCTCTCCATGGCAGATTTCTTTGTGGAGCGCCTTAACTAGCGGGGGTTATAAAACCTGTCAGCAGCGTATTTGGGTACAACTTGCTACACTGTTGAGTGCATGTTTATGCATCCCTTTGCGTTGTCTATCCGACACACGCTCAAATAGTACGAATGGTACGCCGAAAGGGGTTCGTTCATGGAACCTATTACAACGGGCATGCAGGGAGCAGCCGTCGAGGACGTCCAGTCCCGCCTTCTGCAGCTCGGCTATACAATCGATGACACCGAGGTTGCCGACAAGCGCTTTGGCACCACCACCGAGCAGGCCGTCAGCACCTTCAGGCTCGACAGCGGCCTTGCTGCCGGTCATGCCGTCGATATCCCCTGTTGGAGCGCCCTGGTCGACGCCTCGTATAAGCTGGGCGACCGCACTCTGTATCTGCGCATGCCCAATTTCCATGGCGCCGATGTGCAGGCCCTGCAGCGCGCTCTCAACGTTTTGGGCTTTGCCTGCGGCGAGGACGACGGCTACTTTGGTCCGCATACCGAGGCCGCCCTGCAGCAGTTCCAGGAAAATGTCGGCCTGTTTGCCGACGGCATGGCCTTCCAGGACACCTACGCCTACATCAACCGCCTGCACCATGTGTGGGAGGGCAAGCCCTCGGTCACCGAAGCCGAGTCCCGTATCGGTTTTGCTCGCGCCGCCAACGTGCTCGAGCGCTTCCAGATTGCCGTTATCGGCGAGGACCCCATCGCACGCAGCGTTGCGTCGCGCATGTGGAATATCGCCACGGCAACGACCGACAACAGCGGCATGATGCTCTGCGACTCCGAGGTCCCAACCGACGTTGACCTGGTGCTCGAGATCGCAAGCGATGAGCTGCCCGCAGATGCAGCACCGCGCGCCACGATCGCCCTCGCCGAGTGCCACAACCTGGCCCAGCGCATCCGCACCGCCAATGTCGCCGCGCAGCAGAAGCCGGCTCGCATTCGCATTGAGCTCACGGGCATGACGCGCTACAACGGCACCTTCACGGCCAGCGACGCGCAGACACTCGCCGTACGCCTGCTCGATGGCGTTTGCGATGCCCTCGCAGATTAGGTAAACTAAACGAGTTGCTTTTGGGCAACGCCACACATTGGGACGTAGTTCAACGGTAGAACTCCGGTTTTTGGTGCCGGCTGTTGGGGGTTCGAATCCCTCCGTCCCAGCCATTAAAACTGAGCGCCCTAAGCCCATAACGGCCCAGGGCGCTTTCTTGTGGGCAAGCGGAGGAATTCGAACCCGCAAGGGTGCGGAGCTGAGGAAACGCGAAGCGTTTTCCAGCGCAGCACGCAAGGAGCGAAGCGACGCAGCGGGGCGCGGCCGCCGACCAGGCGGACGCGGAATCCCTCCGTCCCACACCAGCCAAGAGCCCCTCACGTCAAGCAAATCGAGCCAACGCCGCCAAGCGGAGGGATCCGAACCCGCAAGGATGCGGAGCGACGCAGCGGCGCGCGGCCACCGCAGGCAGACGCGGTGTCGGCACTTAGGGACGTTCCTAAAGTGCCGGCTCGGGACTATTTTCGAGGACCCTCCGAAGGACTGTGGCCAAAAAACGGCAAATATGAGTACTGTTACCGTTGTAGCTACATTATTTTCGTTAATAAAAGAAGATCTTAATGAGATTTATTCGCATCAAGGTCTTCCTTTAATGAACACTTGAGGAGATACGGCAGCTTATCTGCTCGATCGACACGTCAAATCACCTTAAATGTGGTCAAAATTACTGCTACTAAAAGAATATCAGTACTCATATTTGATGTTTTTTGGCCACGGCTCTTTATAGACACCCTACACAGCGACTGGGGTAGATTTTTTGAGACACGCCTATCAGCCCCGTTCCGAAAAGCGAGCCGCATGCAACAACCAAGCCACGACAGGCCCCGGGAGAGCGGGGACACCGGCTTAGGTTTATCGCGAGTTCCGCACGAACAGGAGGCCACTTAATGTGGCCTCCGTCGTGAGCAGGACTGTAGAGCAGGAAACCTAAGCCGGTGTCCCCGCTCTCCCGGGGCCGGCGGAATTTAGTTGTTCAGCATGCGGTCGAAGCTTCCCGAGTCGCCATCCCGATAGTCGGCGGTCATCAGAATCTCCTGCGGAATGCGCCCGCCTTCACGTAGCACGTTGCGGAACTGCACACGCGTGACCATGGGCAGATCCTTGATCGTCGCCGCCAAGTTCTGCGGCACGCCCTGGTTGGCAGCCGCGGGCTCGCACTCTCCGCCGGCCTTCACGCGACGCTTGTGCTCGGCGAGCATGGCGCGGTACATGCCGGCATGCAGGCGAATCTCAACCACATTGGCATTGCGAGCCTGCTCGACGATGCGCGCGCCCTCGCGGTCGATATCGCCCACGTAGTAGACGTAGTTAAAGCGATAGCCGATCTCGGCCAGATAATCGTCCAGGGCATGCGAGACGCTCGCCTTGCATCCGCCGCCAAAAATCACGCCGCCCACCTTGATGCCAAAGAGCTTGGCGTGCTTGCGGCCTCGCAGCAGCTTGACGATCTCGTCGTAGGTATCCAGGTTCTCAACCATAATGAACGGCTTGTCGGCGCCCAGCGTAAAGAAACCCGTAAAGTGCACGGGGCGGTTGGGGGCGACCTTAATCGCCTGCATGCTGATGCCCTTTTCGGTCATACGCCGAATTAGGCGCTCACCGTGCTTGCCGTCAAAAGTCTTCTCGTCGTTAAAAATCTGGTAGGCACGCTGGCGGCGCGAGGCAACCGGCGTATCGGCACCTCGGTTTTGCTCGATCCAAGCCTGGATGATTGCGATTTCCTCGGCAATCTTGCGGTTGGACATCTCGTTGTGCTGAGTGCGCTGCGGAGCCTTTTTGCCGTCCTTGCCCTCGACCTTTACGATCTGGGTCTGCTGCTCCTTGATCTTAGAGAGCGCCGTAGGCGTAGGGACAACTTTGAGCAGCTGCCTGCCTAAAACGCGGGCAAGGGCAAACGCCGAGACCTCGCCGTGGACTGCCGACTTGGGCTGCTGGGCAGCAGTATCTGCTGCGGCAGACTCCGGCTTCTTCTGAGACTTGCGCTTAGAATCGCCTTGGGAATTGCGCTCGCGCTTCGGCATAGGCGCCTGCTTCTGCGGACGATTGGACTTGCTCTCCTTCGCCGGCTGGCGCTTAGGCTGCCCCGAAGAAACCTCGACCTTCGCATCCTCGTCCTGCGGCGTGGTCTTCTCGGCTGCAGTCTCGGCATGGGAACTGCGGCC
Source organism: Collinsella sp. (assembly GCA_052346145.1). Lineage (GTDB taxonomy): Bacteria > Actinomycetota > Coriobacteriia > Coriobacteriales > Coriobacteriaceae > Collinsella. Next base: position 10,446 of record DAWDVX010000003.1, on the reverse strand, counting down.
CCCACGATGGCGACGGCGGCGAGGCTTGCTCGACGTGCCCCGCTCCGCCTGCCCATCAGTAGGCTGCTGGCCCTTGGCCTCGGCATCAACCTCAAGCTGCGGCTCAGCAGGCTTCTGTTCGCGAGCTGCCGGCTCAACGGCCTTCTCGGCCTTCTCGTCCTGAGTGGTCGAAGCTGGCTCGCTCTTCTCCTGATGCCTTACGGGATACGCGCGCCCCGCAAAACCACGTCCGGGACGGCATGAACCCGGAGCCTTCTTGACCGGTTCATCGGACGCGTCAGCAGCCTCGACGGAATCCTGGACCTCGCATGCAATACCTCGCTGCTCGGCCTTAAAGTGGGCACCGCGGCGACGCTTGGGCTCCTGGATCTCAGCATGCTCTTGAGTGCGAGTCGGCTCCTGCATCCCGACGGACTTTTCCTCGACGGTCTCAGCATCCGTCTCACCCTTTTGAGCAACGGCGCGACGGAAGCGCTCCTGCTGAGCGCGGCGTTGTGCATCGCGCTTGCCGCCTCCGCCAAAGCCGCCGCGACCCGCCTTGGCGGTAAAAGCGCGAACGACGTTTTCATCGAGCAGCTCATCGGTATCGATATGCTCGCGCGGGGCAGCTTCTTCCGCAGCAGGCACCTCAACGGAATCCTCGACAGGCTGCTCCTGGGCATCATGAACCTCAGCATTGATGGTATAGAACGCCGGGCGGCCGTTAATGCCGCTGCCCTCGATCTTGGTCACAATCTTTGCCGCGATAAGCTCATCGCGCATCGCCTTGGTATCGCACTCCTTATCCACGGAGCGGAAAATCTGTGCCAGCGCGCTCGACTTGATCTTGAGCGCCTTGCGGCAGAGCAGGTCGTAGGCAACCAGCTTTGCCCGCTCGGCAGAAAGCGACGTTTGTCCGCTCAGACGCTCAGCCAGAGCATCGACATTATTTTGGTTATCGGAATATACCGTCTTGGCCACGGGGCCCCTTTCATATGTACACATATACGTTTATATGGTACAACGCGCGCCCTTATCCACGCAAAACATCTGCGAGAACACTCGGGCGTCGCCCGCTTTTGCATGAAAAAAGACCGAGTCCGCGTCGTTGCGGACCCGGTCTTTCCGAGTCATATGGATGGAACGGCTAGCCCATCAAGCTGACTAGGCCTTGGCAGCCTCGGCGTCGACAGGAGCCTCGGCGGCAGCGGCGCGGCCGTACTCGGCCTTGCCCATCTCGGACCACTCGGGCTCCTCGTCGGGCATGGAGCCAGCCTCCTTGCCGAAGAACTCCTTGAGGCAGTTGACGGCGACGATGAGACCCAGGACCATCAGCAGGACGGCGAAGACGAGCTGCAGGCCCTTGGTGGCGGCGACGGAGACGGCGGCCGTGGTGGCAGTAGCCGGGATGGTACCGAAGAAACCGTAGGCCTGGACGGCGGTCATGCAGCCCATGGCGCTCTGGACCAGCGAGGTGAAGGTGCAGCAGAGCAGGAAGGCGACGGGCACGTAGAGCATCCAGCCCTTGCGGCCGGTGCACTTGCAGAACACGGCGAGGGTGATCATGGTCATGCCGCCGAGCAGCTGGTTGGAAGCACCAAAGAGCGGCCAGATGTTGGCATAGCCACCAAAAGCGAGGGCGAGACCGGGAAGCAGGGTAACGACCGTGGCGAACCAGGGGTTGCCGAGGACCTTCATGTAGCCGGCCTTGGACTCGATGGCCAGGGCATCGTTGGTCTGGGCAAAGAACTCGGAGAACGAGGTGCGGGCGATGCGGGCGACGGCGTCGAGCGAGGTCAGAGCCAGAGCGGAAACGTTCATGGTCATAAAGACGGTAGCGAGCGTGCCGTCAACACCGAAGGCCTGCATACCGCGGGAGATGCCAGCGGCGAAGATCTGGAACGGGGTGGAAGCGACACCGGCGTTGAGGACGCCGGTACCGGCGGTGTTCATGTCGGAGAACATGATGCCGGCGACGATGATGGCAAGGATGCCGACGAAGGACTCGACGATCATGGCGCCGTAGCCGACGTTGACGGCGTCCTGCTCCTTCTCGACCTGCTTGGAAGAGGTGCCGGAAGAAACGAGGCTGTGGAAACCGGAGAGAGCACCGCATGCGACGGAGACGAACAGGACCGGGAACATCATGCCGGAGGCAGTGGAGAAGCCGGTGAAGACCGGAGCGGTGATAGTGGCCTGACCGTTGACGCCCAGGACGACGATGCCGAGGACAGCGCAGACGATCATGACGATCATCATGATGGAAGTGAGGTAATCGCGCGGAGTCTTGAGCATCTGGATGGGCATGGCGCCAGCGAAGACCAGGTAGACCATGACGACGGCGAACCACTGGAACTTATCCAGGTAGACCGGGGACTGCATACCGACGGCGAACATGAGAACCATGAGGACCACGCCGGTGACGAACTCGGCAGCGCCGGTGAGGTTGAACTTCTTCTGGGCCCAACCAAAGGCGATAGCGACGAAGGTGAACAGGATGGAGATGGTACCAGCGCAGCCGGCGGCATAGGACTTGGTGAAGTCGATGGCACCGGTAGCAGCACCAGAAGCGTCAACGGCCGGGGTGAACATGAACGTCTTGCAGACCATGTCGGTGAAAGCGGCGATGACGATGATGCAGAACAGCCAGCAGAACAGCAGGAACAGGCGACGGCCGGTCTTGCCGATGTACTTCTCGATGAGCTGAGCGAGCGACTTGCCGTTGTTCTTCATCGAAGCGTACAGAGCACCAAAGTCGTGGACGGCACCAAAGAAGATACCGCCGACGAGGACCCAGAGCACGACGGGCAGCCAGCCAAAGGCCATGGCGACGATCGTACCCGTGACAGGGCCAGCACCGCAGATCGAGCTGAACTGGTGCGAGAACGCGGTGAAGGCGGAGACGGGCGAGAAGCTCTTGCCGTCCTTCATGCGCTTGGCCGGCGTGAGGGCCTCTTTGTCAACGCCCCACTTGTTGGCCAGCCAGCGGCCGTAGCCCAGATAGCCGCAGGCGAGCACCGCCGCGGCCACAACCATGAGCAAAACTCCGTTCATTACATTTCCTCCTCTAAAAAGAACTTCCTAGACATAAAAAATGAGGGCCGTCGGTTGCGCTCGACGGCCCTCATCTTCATCAGCCGCCCGTTATCGTACGGGCTAGCTGTATGTGCTAACCCGCATCAGATAATTACTACGCTGATAATGTTTAGCTGATGCGTGAACATGTCTAAGAAATCCTCTTCAATCATGATGTGAACGATCCGTGCGTGTTCACATCCCCCAGTGGTTGAAAAGGAGTATGAAACTTTAGTTACCTAAAGTCAACGCAAATATGTAATGAATTTTCAACTTTTTTTGAATTTCTCGGTATAAAACGCCACTGACCTCGGACTTTACCTCACGACAGTTTTTGCATGAGAGATGCCCCTGAGAGCCGCGGGAGCCGGGCGGCGCATATGAACTTTATCGCGAGTTCCGCACGCAAAGAAGGCCACTTAATGTGGCCTTAGTCTTGCGCAGGACTGTAAAGCAGGAAACCTTATATCCGGCCCCTCCGTCCGGGGACCGCGCCGTACCAGCTACAGCGTCATGTTTGGATCGGCGTCGACATCGAACGGCGAGATTTCGCCTCGGTCGAATTTACGGCGAGCGACCTCCGCGATCATGGCGGCGTTATCGGTACAGGCAGACAAGGGCGGCACCGTTACGCGAATCCCCTGACGCCCAAGCTTCTTGATCATCATCTCGCGCAGATGCGGGTTGGCCGAGACGCCGCCACCGATGCAGTATTCCTTGCATCCGGTAGCGTGCAGTGCGTTTTTGGCCTTCTTGTACTGCACGTCAAAGACAGCTGCCTCAAACGAAGCTGCCAGATCGGGCAGGTGAATCGTGCGCCCGGCCTTGGTCTCCTGTTCAATGTAGAGCGTCACAGCGGTTTTAAGGCCCGAAAGCGAGAAGCGATAGTCTCCCCTGCTGTTAAGCGCACGGGGGAAATCGATCGCCTTGGGGTTGCCCGTCTCGGCCAGCTTGGAAATGATGGGGCCACCGGGATAGCCCAGACCCAACGCCTTGGCTACCTTGTCGAAGGCCTCGCCCACAGCGTCGTCGAGCGTCTCACCGAGCACCTCGTAGTCGCCCCACGCCTTCACGTGCACGAGCATGGTGTGCCCACCCGAGACAAGCGTGAAGATAAACGGCGGTTTGAGGTCGGGTTGCGCCAGCAGGTTGGCAAACAGATGCCCCTCCAGATGGTTGACGCATACGAGCGGCTTACCGGCAGCGTAGGCAAAGCCTTTGGCAAAGGCAACGCCCACCACGAGGGCGCCCACCAGGCCCGGACCCTGTGTCACGCCCACGGCGGCAAGCTCGCTGGGAGCAATGGCTCCACCCTCAAGACCAAGCGATGCTGCGGCATCCTCGAGCGCCGCATCCACGACACTCACAATCACCTCAACGTGTTTGCGCGAGGCGATCTCGGGCACCACGCCGCCAAAGCGGGCATGAAAATCAATCTGTGTCGACACCTGGTTGGCCAGCATATTGCCATCCGCATCGATAATCGCCACGGCCGTCTCGTCGCAGGAACTCTCGATAGCGAGCACCAGGCGGCGGCGCTCAATTTCGGCGCGCTCCCCCTCGGAGCGCCCAGGCGCAGGCAGCGGCCATACGCGTTGCTCGGCTGCCGTCGGCTCGGGCGAGGCGTTATCGACCGGAAGTACGAGGGGAAGTGGGGCCGTCATGACGATGGCGTCTTTGCCGACACCGTAGTAGCCACGACGACGACCCACCTCGGTAAAGCCCAGAGCGGCATAGAGCGCAATCGCGCCCTCGTTGCCGTCCTCGACCTCGAGCGAAGCCGTGGTGCAGCCGAGCATCTGGGCATCATAGCTCACATGCGACAGCAGCTTGCGGGCAATGCCCTCACGGCGATGTGCCGAGTCGACGGCGACATCCAGAATCTGCACATCACCGTCCACGACCATACCGCCGGCAAGGCCCAGCAGCTTGCCGTCGTCGTGTGCCACCCACCAACTGCGCGGCGCAGCGACGTCCTCGCCCAGTTCGGACAGGAACATGCCCGGCGTCCACGCCTCGTGTCCGGCACCTTCAAAGCAGGCAGCCTCTAGCGCGCTCGCGCCCTCGGCATCCGCCGCGCCCATGGGACGGAACTGCAGATGACGACCGGCGAGCTCATCGGCAACGCCCGTAATTTCGCTCTGCGCACTCTCGGCAAGACCAAGACGCTTGCGCTCGTTTTCCTCGGCATCCGAAAGGCGCGTGTAAATCGGCAGGACGCGAGCCGGATCGCCGTCACCCGCAGCGTGCACGAGCAGCAAGCCCTCGCCCGAAGGCCACCACAGGTCGCGCTCCACGCAGCGGGCGGTCTCGTCCTCACCCAGCAGCTTGCCATAGCGCACGAGACCGTCACCGGTCAGCTGAACCTGGTCCCAGTCCGCTGCTCGGCGCCACTCATCGAGCGCCACGGCGGCCTTGACCACGTGTTCGCGCTCAAATTGACGCTCGGGACCCTCATCGCCCAGCATATATAGTGCCGGATATACCTCACCGCGCATGGCATCGGCCAAGATACCAAGCTTGCCGCGCACGCCAGCCTTCCACGCCGTCCAAGCGCAAGCGTCGAGCGTCGACACGCCCAGCAGTGGAACATTGGCACCGCGCGCGAGGCCCTTGGCAGTGGAGATGCCGATGCGCACACCCGTAAACGACCCCGGGCCGCGGCCGACCACGTAGTAACCAACATCGCTGCGATCCAGACCGGCTTGAGCCAGCACGCCATCAACGGTATTCACGAGCTCAACGTTGGCGTGACGGCGACACATGTGGTCGCCACTCACGAGCTTCGTCTCGCCCGTCTGCCCATCAATCCAGCTTGCCGCGCAGGCAAGCATGTCGGTCGAGGTATCGAGCGCCACCACCAGCGCGTTGTCGTTATGCAAGCTCATCTTGTACAGCCTTATCAATCAAATGGGAAAGCTCCATTGCGCGGTCACCGTGTGCCTCGAGCGTTATCGTTCGCACATCGCTGTCGCCCTCATCACGCTTGAGCGTCACCGAAAGATACTCATCCGTCAGCTCGTCCTGGAATTGTTCGCCCCATTCCAGCAAGCAAGCACCCTCATAGCCCAGCACATCGAAAATGCCCGTATCCTCGAGCTCGTAGGCATGCTCCAGGCGGTATAGATCAAAGTGAAACAGCGGAATACGACCTTGATCGTGAACGGCCATGAGCGCAAACGTAGGGCTCGTAACCATATGCTCATCGCCCAGCCCGCGCGAGACGCCCTTGGTAAAGTGAGTTTTGCCCACTCCCAGGCCACCGGTCAGGATGAGCACATCTCCGTCCTCAAGGCACGGTGCAATTAGCTCGCCAAAGTACTCCGTATCGGCAGCGCAAGTCGTTTTGTAAGTACCTACCCCCAGGCGCTCCAGGGACATATATGCTCCTTATTATTCCGAGGCGTCCTCTGGTGCGGGATGTCGCTCCAGATAATCGCCCAGCATCTTAAAGTCTTCCTCCAGCAGCTCCTGCCACGCCGGATTGCGCAGCGCTGCTGCCGGATGAAAAGTGGGCATTACTACAAAATGCCCCATCTGGTGGAACCTGCCGCGCAGCTTAGTAATGCCAATCTCGGTCTTAAGCACAAAGTGCGTCGCGGGGTTGCCGAGCGTCACGATAATATCAGGCCAGATGCTTCGAATCTGCTCACGCAAAAACGGCGAGCAAGCCAACACTTCCTCGGGACGCGGATTGCGGTTTCCCGGCGGGCGGCACTTAAGCACGTTGGCAATGTAGACGTCTTCGCGTTTGAGGCCCGCCAGCGACAAAATGCCGTTGAGGTCCTCGCCTGCCGCCCCCACAAAGGGCTCGCCCTGCAAATCCTCATTGCGGCCCGGCGCCTCACCAATAAACATCACGCGAGCGCGGGGGTTTCCCACGCCAAACACGATATTGTGACGCGACTGGTAGAGCTGGCAGAGGTGACAATCGCCCAGAACGGCCTCAATTTCCTCGAGTGCGACCTCACGTGGTGCCTGATGGGTATGGCCGGGGATGTGCATGACGCCCATAGCGGCTCCTACACGTAGACCTTGTCGAGACGCATGCCAAAGCCGCAGGCGACCTCGTAGTTAATCGTTCCGCGCAGTCGGGCCATCTCGTCCATAGTGATCTCGGCATCGCCATCGCGGCCGACAATGATCATCTCGTCACCATACTCGGCCTCGGGAATCTCGTGTGCCGGGTTGGACTGAATGGCGACCATAAACTGGTCCATGCAGATATTGCCAACCTGATGCACACGCTCGCCGCGATACAGCACATCCATACGATTGGAAAGCGTACGCGATAGGCCATCGGCATAACCGATCGGCAGCGTGCAGATCTGAACGCGCGTACGCGGTACGCGGTAGGTAAAACCGTAGCCCACGCCCTCACCCATCGCAGGGTGTGCCACGCGCGTCACACGCGCATGGACGCTCATAACGGGATCAAGCTGCATCACGCGGCCACTCAGCTCGCACGGCTGCATGCCATACAAGCCAACGCCGGCGCGGATCATATCAAAATGCATCGAGGGGTCGAGCATCGAGGACGGCGTGTTGGCGCAGTGCACGATACCGCACTCAAAACCCGCATCCTTAATGGCCTGAACGGCCTCGGTAAAGCGCTGACACTGCAGCTTGTAGTCCCAGCCCGAAGGTTCATCGGCCGTGGCGAAGTGCGTAAATACGCCGTCGCACTGAATACCGCGATGGAAATTTATACCGCGGACAAAGTCGAGCACCTGCGTGTAGTGAACGCCGATACGATTCATGCCCGTCTCGATGGCGAGATGATACTTGCCCACTTTGCCCGCCGCGACGGCACATTCGCCATACGCAAGAGCAAAATCAGACGTATAGACCGAAGGCATGATATCAAACTCGAGCAACGTCGGAATGGCCTCGATAGGCGGCTCGCTTAGGATGAGGATGGGTTTCGTAATCCCGCCCTGTCGGAGCTCAACGCCCTCGTTAACCGTCGCCACGGCAAACATGTCGGCACCGGCCGAATACATGATCTTGGCGCACTCAACAGCTCCATGACCATAAGCATCGGCCTTGACCACGCAGCACAGGCGCTGACGTGGATTCAGCAAGTTCTTATAGGCCCTCGTGTTGCGACGGAGCGCCCCGCGGTCGATCTCGACCCAGGACCAGCGCGTCAAATCGGCTTTATTCATGATTAGTCATCCGACCCTTCGTCCATGATTCCCAGATCTTCGAGCGCATCCTTTGCCGCCAGTTCCATGGCCGGACCGATCAAGTCGATAAGATCGGTCGCGATGACGCTCTTCTCACCATACTCCGTCGCCGCGGCAAAACCGGCGTAGCTGTGAAGTGCGACGGCGTACGAATACAGCAACTCCCAACGATCCATCTCGTCGCGCATGGTGGCAAGCGTGCCGGCCAAAATACCCGCGAGAACATCACCCGAACCGGCAGTTGCCAGAGAAGCCGGACCCGAGAGCGGCAGCAGCACACGCTCAACGCCACAGATAGCCGTCGTCGGCCCCTTGGCAATGACCACCAGATTGTCAGAGCCTGCAGCCCAGACAACCTTCTGCGCGGCTGCAATCGCAGTGCCAAGGTCGTTCACCTCGTCACCGGCAACCAGACGCGAAAGTTCACGATAGTGCGGCGTCATAACCAACGGCTGCTCGCGACGATACATCTCGGGATTACTATCAATACCGTCAATGGCAATCTTAGCAAGGCAGTTGAGTGCATCGGCGTCCAAGATAAGCGGCACATCAAGCTCGAGCAAGCCCGAAACCACCTGCATAGCGCCGGCAGATGTCGTCATACCGGGACCGCACAGTACACAGCTGTACTTCTTTGCAATCTCGCACACAGTCATGCGCGCAGCGGCGCCAAAGGAGCCGCGGGAATCAGACGGAATAGCAAAGACGGGAATCGAAGGAAGTGCCATGCGAATAAGATTGGCGCAGGCGTCAGGAGCCGCGACTGCCACGTAACCAGCACCCGCGCGAGCTGCAGACTTGGCCGCCATAATGGCAGCACCAGGATATTGCGCAGATCCGGCGACAATAAGCACAGAGCCACGGGAATACTTATCGATATTCGTAGGTAGTGGGGCAAAGTAATCAACTAAGTCACCGGGCTCGACAATCTCGGCGGCGTGGTCGACATCATCGATGACCTCGTCAAGACGGTCGTAAAGATTGCCGCAGATCAAATCGCCAGCATACTCAGGACCATCAGCGCTATACAGACCAATCTTGGGCGCAATCATCGTCACCGTATGCTCGGCACGAATGCAGTCGTCATCAACAACGCCCGTCTCGGCATTCAGGCCCGAGGGAACATCAATGGATACGACACAATCGGCGCATTCATTGACCGTAGGAATCCAGATGGAGAACGGCGCACGCAGATTTCCGTGGAAACCGGTACCAAAAATGGCATCGACAACAACATCGGCCTTATCGATCAAAACCTCGAGTTCGTCACGCGAGGGGCCGACGCAAACGTGCACATCGCGGCCGGCAGTACGACGAGCAACATGACGTGCCAGAGCAGCAGGAATCTCATCCGGCTCAACCGGAGAAACGATATCCACGTCCACACCCTTATGGCTCAGGATATCGGCGGCAACCCAACCGTCGCCGCCATTATTACCAAAACCGACCAGAACGAGAACCCGATCGGGATTGAGCTTCAAGACCTCGTTGGCGGCAAACTCACCCGCTAGCTCCATAAGCTCGGCCTTCGAAGTCCCTTCGCGTTCGATGATATCCTCGAGACGAACGACTTCTTCGGTACTCAAAACCGGTTTCATCTATGCTCCTAGCGTATCTAGCGAAGCATCGCCCAGGTGCTCCGTCAATGCTGAATTCTGCAGCTGCTCAAGCTCATCTAAAACAGAGCAAGCCTCTTTAAATGTCTGCGCTACGCGTTCCTTGGTGCTCACCTTTTCTTCCTTAGGCTTAGGTCGAGCATCTTCGGTAATCGCGATGGCATTCGCAACGGCTAAGTCTCCTGTAAGCGTAATGGAAAGAGCGACCTCAACAACACCCAGCTCTTGAGCGATCTCGAGTGCACGGCCCGAAAGCAGCGCCTTCGGTTTGCCGAGTTTATCACGCGTTACCGAAACATCCTTGCGACCCACGCCTTGACTAAAACCCGTGCCAAGAGCTTTAAGCACCGCCTCGCGCGAAGCAAAGCGGCTGGCATAGTGAGCAGCGGGACGCGATGATGCATCGCAATAAGCACGCTCTTCTTCGGTAAACACACGCCGAGCAAACGACGGCGTCTTTTCAAGAATTGATTTCATGCGGGAAATCTCGACGATATCAACGCCGATACCAGCTTCAGCCATGTTCACCTCCATATCGCACAGCCTAAGTTATTTTAGCCCGTTCACAGAAGATGCGACCAACGAGG
>DAWDVX010000002.1:0-74063 GCA_052346145.1 Collinsella sp. | reverse complement strand
AGGCGGGGTGGTTCCCCGCGTACGTGCCATCTGAGTAACCGAGGGGAGGGCGCACATGGGAATGACTGGTGCATACGAGCGCAATCTCGATGCAAAAGGTCGTCTATCCCTGCCTGCACCCCTTCGCGAGGAGCTTGGAGAGCACGTTCGCGTGTTTAAAGCCCTGGATGTCGATGCTCTGTACGTGTTCTCTGCCGAGGCCTTCGATAAGTGGGTCGAAGGACTCTTCGCGGGTCGTGAGGGCCACGAGGGTTTTAACCCGCGTGACATTAATGACCAGAAGCTCATGAGGGCGATCAACAAGCGCACCACGTCGATGGACGTGGACAGCGCCGGTCGTATCGGTCTTTCCGAGTCTCTCCGCAAGCAGGCGAACCTCGACCGCGAGGTCACGGTTGTGGGCAACTACGACCACCTTGAGGTTTGGGATCGCGCCGCGGCCGATGAGGACGATGACGATGAGGCCCTGCTGGACCTCTTCTTCTCGTAAGGGCAAGGCACGGGTAACGGATGGAGCGTGGGATCTTGACACAAGAATATCGGCATGAACCTGTCATGCTCGGCGAAGTGCTTGAGTCGCTGCGGCTAAAGAGCGGCTCCGTTGTCTGTGATTGCACCCTTGGCGGTGCCGGCCATTCGGTAAAGATGGCCGCGCAGGTGGGGGAGACGGGCCTTTTGCTCGGCGTCGATCAGGACGACATGGCCCTCGAGGCCGCTGGCGCCCGTCTGGACCGCGAGGTTCCCGGAGTTCCGCACCAGCTGCTGAAGGGCAACTTCGGCGACTTGGACGAGCTGCTTTGCTCGGCCGAGGTGCCCGGGGTCGATGGCTTCCTGTTCGATTTGGGCGTTTCGTCACCGCAACTCGATATCCCTGGCAGGGGCTTTTCGTATAACGAGGACGCCCCATTGGACATGCGGATGGATCCGGGTAATAACACCTTAAACGCAGCTGAGGTCATCAACACCTATAACGAACACGACCTCGCCCGGATTCTACGCGTCTACGGCGAAGAGAAGTTTGCCTCGCAGATCGCGCGCGAGATCGTGCGCCGCCGCGAGCAAGAACCGATCGAAACCACCGGCCAATTTGTCGAGATCATCAAGGCGGGTATCCCGGCTGCCGCTCGTCGGCATGGCGGACACCCGGCCAAGAAAAGTTTCCAGGCCATTCGCATCGAGGTCAATCACGAGCTCGATGTGCTCGAACGAGGGCTTGATGCCGCCACCAGGTGGCTCAACCCGGGCGGACGTATCTGCGTCATCTCGTATCACTCGCTCGAGGACCGTATCGTAAAGAACCACTTTAAGGAGATGAGCCAGGGGTGCACGTGCCCGCCGGAGATTCCGGTGTGCGTGTGCGGCAACGTGCCGATACTCAAGGTCATCACCCGCAAACCCTTGGTTGCCCAGCCTGATGAGGTTGAGCGCAACCCTCGGGCGAGATCAGCCAAAATCCGCGTGGCGCAGCGTCTGTAGGCGCGACCGCGCGATATTGGACCTCCCGCTCGCACCATAAACGAAGCTTAAACACACTACCAACGTACTCGGGATGGGAGGCGGCATATCATGGGCTACAACACTTCAAGCGCAGCACTCGCCTATGATATGAACGCCATGCCCGCCTATCGTGAGACGCCGCAGGCTCCCGTTGCTCCCCGTGAGCAGCGCACGCCGCGCTTTGATGTCTACACGGGCGCGGGCCGTCAGGCAAACCAGGCGGTAAGCCCGGTTTTCATGAGCGTTCTTAAAACGTTTTGCATCATTGCGGCTATCTTCATGACGATCGGCGTCGCCCGCGTGGCGCTCGCCGGCGTTACGGCCCAGGTGCTCAACAGCAACGCCGAGCTTACCAACACGCTCGAAAAGGCGACCGATGAGAGCTCCGACCTGGAGGTCATGCATTCGGTCTATGGCGCCGACACGCGCATTCGCGACCTTGCGGGCGCTTATGGCATGGTGGAGCCCAGCGAGAGCGTTACACTTGACTTTTCGCAGGATGCAGCCGCGGGCGCCAACGCGACCGCGACCGCTCAGTAGCAAGACGGTAGCTGAGTATGACAAATGACTATCGCCGCGGTTCCGATGGGGGCCGCGGTTCTGGACGTCCCTCGTCGCGGGGACGTTCTGGTTATCAAGGAACGGGTCGGCAATCTTACAACGCCGGGCAGTCCCGTGGCAACGACCCGGCGTCGCGACTTCGCGGCTCGGGCGGCCCTCAAGTGCATAACACCAGGTCGCGCAAGAGTTCGTCGACCGAATGGCTCACAGGCGCACCTCTGCCTCGCCGCAAAGCCGTCATGGGCTTCATCGGGCTTGGCTTGGGCTTGGGCGTCTTTCGCCTTGCCGACTATCAAATTGTCGAAGCCGATAAACTGCGCGAGTGTGCCGATGCGCGCCGCCTGCTTGCGCAGACCCTCTATGCCAAACGCGGCACCATCTACGACCGCAACGGCAACGTGTTGGCGTCGTCGGTCGAATGTCGCAACATCGCCGTGAACCCGCAGCTTGTCGAGGATGTTGACAAGACGGTGTCGGCGCTGGTCAAGGCAACTGGAATCGATAAAAAGACCTGCCGCAAGCTCGTTGAGTCCGATGGAACCTGGGTGTATATCAAGCGCCAGGTGGACGAAGACGATGTTGCGGCGCTGGAGAAGAAGAACCTGCCCGGCGTGCTTTTTGAGCAGGCCATGAAGCGCGTATATCCATACGGCAATCTGGCATCGCAGGTGCTGGGTGTAGTGAATGTAGACAACGATGGCTTGACGGGTCTCGAAAAGCAATACAACAAGCTTCTGACCGGCACGAACGGTTCTCTCGTACGCGAGCGCGCGAGGGACGGCAGCTATATCGCGGGCGGTGCCTATAAAAAGGTGGCTGCGGTCGACGGCGTTGATATCGTGACGACGCTCGACGTCAATATCCAGCGTGCGGCCGAGGATGCCCTGGCAGAGGCAGTTGAGAAGACTAAGGCCAAGAACGGCTCGGCGCTGGTCACCGATCCTACGACAGGCGAGATTTTGGCAGCCTGCTCGTACCCGACCTACGACCAGACCGATCTGGAGAATGCCAAGACCGAGGATATGAATCTGCGCCTGGTCACCGACGCCTACGAGCCCGGCTCGGTCTTTAAGACGCTCGTGGCGGGCGCCGGCTTCGACTTGGGCGTCGTGCGATCGAGTACGTCGTTTGAGGTGCCGGCGAGCATCAAGGTGGGTGACGATACCGTCACCGATGCCGACAAGCGCGACTATGCCATGACCATGGATGTGCGCGAGATGATGCGCCGTTCGTCCAACGTGGGCTTTGTCCTAGTGGGGCGCAAGATCGGTGCCGACGACTTTGCCGCCTATGTGGACAAGTGGGGCATCGGTCACAGCTCGGGTGTCGATTTTCCGGGAGAGAGCCTGGGTATCGTCAAGGAGCGTGACCAGTATGACGGCGCTACGCTGGGCTCGATGAGCTTTGGACAGGCACTGTCCGTCTCGCCGATTGAGATCGCACGTGCCGTGGGCGGCATCGCCAACGGCGGCGTGATGATGACACCGCACTTCTATAAGTCCAGCAAAGGCGACGAGAAGGACTGGGGCGAAGGCGAGCGCGCGATTTCGGAGGACGCCGCATCCCAGGTGACATCGTGCATGCAGACGGTCGTGTCCGAGGGAACGGGCGTTGGCGGCGCGGTTGACGGCTATGACGTGGCGGGTAAGACCGGTACGGCCGAACGTGCCGACGAGAACGGCGGCTACCTCAAGGAGAACTACATGTCGTCCTTTATGGGCTTTGCACCGGCACAATCGCCCAAGGTGCTGTGCTATATCACGCTCGACGGAACGCCGAGCGGCTCAGATGCCGCTGCGGTGCCGTTCCAGTCCATTATGGCCAACGCGCTCGACGTGCTGGGTATCCCGCACACGAAGTAGGGGGTTACAATCTTTGGGGCGTGGTTTGTTGTCCCATATGAGGGTGTTCACATGCCCTGCACCACGCATGTGCGGCGCTGGGATACAATACGCCGATAGCATTATTAGGTTTACAGGGGAGCTGCAATGATAGAGATCGCCGTCAACAACCTCGCGGCCGCAACAGGGGCCCGAACCGTGACGGGAGAAGCCGATCGGGTATGCCACGGGTGCGTTATCGACTCGCGCCAGGTCGAGGAAGGGACGATTTTCGTCGCCTTTCCCGGTGAAAACGTCGACGGCAATGATTTTGCTTCCCGTGCCGTCCAGTCGGGTGCCGGCGCCGTCGTGATGACGCGTGAGCCCGAGGCCGAGCTGGTCTCGCTGGCGCAGGACAAAGGATGCGCCATCCTGCTGACCGATGATCCCGAGGAGTTTCTGCTGCGTTTGGCGCACGCGTATCGCCTGGAGCTTGGCTGCCTGGTCGTTGGCATTACCGGTTCCATCGGCAAGACGACGACCAAGGACGTGCTCGCCGCCGTGCTCGCCAAGCGCTATCGTGTCTGGGCCACCAAGGGCAATTTCAATAACCTGATCGGCATGCCGCTCACGGTGCTTTCCGCTCCGGCCGATACCGAGGTCCTGGTGCTCGAGATGGGCATGAACCATTTCCACGAGATCGAGCGCCTTTCCCAGTCCGCCAATCCCAACTTTGCCATCGTGAGCAAGATCGGCACCTCTCACATCGGCATTTTGGGCAGCCGCGAGAACATCGCCCGCGCTAAGGCCGAGATTGTCCAGGGTATGCGCGCCGCCGGCGACTTCTTGCCGCTGCTGGTTTTGGGCGGTGAGGACGACTTTACGCCGTTCATTCGCGATACGTTCGCCCAGCCTGCTGGTATCGATGTGATGCTGGCCGGCGTCTCGGACGATGATGAGGTCCGTGCCCGCGACATTCGTGTTGATGACGAGGGCCGTCCGGTCTTTACGCTCGATTTTGGCCAGGGTGAGACGACCGATACCATGCTTGCCATCCCCGGCGTGCAGTCCGTCCCAAATGCCGTTAAGGCCGCCGCAGTTGCCTATCGCCTGGGCGTGACGCCCGAGCAGATCGATGCTGCCTTTAGAGGCCTCACGATCACCGGTCACCGCCAGGAGATCAAGCGCGCCAAGAGCGGTGCCCGCGTCATTGACGATTCCTATAACGCCAGCGCCGAATCCATGGCTGCTGGTCTCGATCTACTGTGCTCGCTTTCGTGCACGGGGTCTCGCATGGCGATCCTGGGCGAGATGGGCGAGATGGGCGATGAGGCTCCTCGCATGCATGAGCTCGTGGGCGCCTATGCCGCCGCCAAGAAGCTCGACATGCTGGCGTGCGTGGGTGGTGAGCTGGCCCAGCTTATGGCCGATGCCGCGCGCATGATGGGTATGGACGAGGACCGCATCCAGGTGTTCTCCGATTATCAGCAGGTGCTCGACCACATGGGCGGCGCGCTTGAAAAACATGATGTTGTACTGGTCAAGGGTTCCCGCTTTGTTGAGCTCGACCGCTTTGTGGAAGGTGTGTGCTAGCCCATGTTCGGCAATCCCTCGTATCCAACGTATCAGGCCTTTTTGGGGCTTGGCATCGCCGCTGCCATTGCGCTGCTGCTCATGCCGTGGTGGATCAAGCTGCTCAAGGTCGAGGGTATCGGCCAGCAGGTTCGTGCCGACGGCCCCAAGCGTCATTTGGTTAAGCAGGGAACGCCCACCATGGGTGGCGTTGTCATTCTCGTCGCGATTTCGCTGACCTGCCTGCTGATGGGCAAGCTCACCACCGAGCTCGTGCTCGTGCTGCTCGCCACGCTGGCGACCGGCGTGCTGGGCCTGATCGACGACCTGACCTCCGTTACGCATGGGCGCTCGCTCGGTCTGACGCCTCATGCCAAGATGATCGGCCTAACCATTATCTGTGTCACCTTTACGGTACTTGCCGTTAACTGGTGCGGCGTCGCCCCCGAGATTCGTTTTCCCGGCGGCCTGACGATTGACCTTGGCGTGCTTTCGACCACCATCTGCGGCCTTTCGTTCCCGTGGCTCTACACTGTCTTTTGCTGGCTGATGATCGCCGGTCTTTCTAATGCCGTGAACCTGACCGATGGCCTTGACGGTCTTGCTGGCGGCACCTCCATGATTGCCATGCTCGCCATGGCTGCCATGGCGTTTTTGCACGGAGACGTGAACCTGTCCATCTTCTGCACCGCGTGTGCCGGTGCCTGCTTGGGCTTTCTGTGGTTCAACTGCTATCCGGCGAGCATCTTTATGGGCGACACCGGCTCGCTTGCCCTGGGCGCCGCGTTTGCCTGCACGTCCATCATGACCAACACCGAGGTCGTCTCCCTCATCATCGGCGGCCTGTTTATCGTTGAGACCCTGTCGGTCATGATTCAGGTTGTCTACTTCCACTTTACGCACAAGCGCGTCTTCCTTATGGCGCCCATCCATCATCATTTCGAAAAGAAGGGCTGGGCCGAGACCAAGGTCGTCATCCGTTTTTGGATTATCGCTGCGGCCTTTGGTGCCGTTGGCCTTGCTCTGTTCTTCCAGTTGGGATAGTGGTCTTTCATGTCTCTTGCTGATGTCTTTAGCCTGCTCGTTTTGGGTCAGGGCAAATCCGGTCTCGATGTCGCCCGCTGGGCGCTGGCACATCCCGAGCGCGTAAGCGCCGTTACCGTGTATGGCGGCGGCACCTCTGAGCCCAATGACGCCACGCGTGCGCTCGAGGCTGCTGGTGCGTCGTTTGTCTATGGGACCGAACAGGTCGAGGGCGCCTATGACGTATGCGTGACGTGCCCGGGCATCTCGGAGTTCTCGGGCTTCTTTAAGGCTGGGCGCGAGCATGCCGCCCAGATTATGGGTGAGCCCGAGTTTGCCTATCGCCTGTCGCCCGATAACTGGATTGCCATCACGGGCACCAACGGCAAGACAACTACCACGTCGCTGACTGATTATCTGCTCAAGGCCGCCGGTGAAGCCAGCGTGGCCGTCGGCAATATCGGTGAGCCGCCCGTGAACGAGATCGACGGCCGCGCACATAATGAGTGGTTTGTGGCCGAGCTGTCGAGTTATCAGATTGCTACGACCGCCGAGCTTCATCCTCGCGTGGCGGTGCTGCTCAACATCACGCCCGACCACCTGGGCTGGCACAAGAGCCACAAGAACTATGCGCTTGCCAAGATCAAGTTGTTCGAGAATATGGTCGACGACGACCTCGTGGTTATCGACGTTGAGGATGCCGGCATCCATGAGTTCGATGAGTACATCTACATGCCGGGCCGCCGCATCTGCAAGGTCGCTTTTGACGAGCCCGAGGGTGCAGACGCCGCCTTTGTGCGCGACGGCAAGTTGGTCGTCCGCCTGAAGGGCGTCGAGACTCAGCTTGTCGCCACTTCCGAGCTCAAGATCTCGGGCCATCACAATGTTATCAATGCCCTGTGCGCTGCCACGGCTGCCTTGGCGGTCGGTGCCGATGTCGATGGTGTCTGCCGCGGTCTTGCCTCGTTCCAGCCGCTCGAGCACCGCGTGGAGCCGTGTGGCGAGATTGACGGCGTGCGCTACGTCAACGATTCCAAGGCGACCAACACCGATGCGGTCGAGAAGGCACTGACGGCATTTCCCGATGACGACGTGATCTTGCTGCTCGGCGGCCACGATAAGGGCACGCCGCTCACGGACTTCGCGCGCGTCGTTATGGACAACGTGCGCTCGGTCGTCTGCTTTGGCGATGCGCGCGAGCGCTTCACCGCCGCTATGGACGAGGCTGATGTCGATGGCGATGTGGATATCGCCCAGGCGGATGACCTGCGCGACGCCGTGGACGTTGCCCGTTCGCTTTCGAGCCGTGGTGACGTGATCTTACTTTCTCCTGCCTGCTCTTCGTTCGATGAGTTCTCGGGCTATGAGGAGCGCGGCCGCGTGTTTAAGGACTACGTGGCTCAGCTTGCCGCTACAGCGAAATCACAAATGGAATAGGGGTTGCGGTGAGAGAGGAGAGCCCCCGACAAGGTATGAGGAGGCCCGACTCGGACCGTGCTTCCTCACGGCGCATCACATCGTGTTCCAGCCGCGGTGGGCAGTCGTTTAGCGAACGCTATATTGCCGGCGTTCCCGCCCGTATCATGCGCCCCCGTTTGATATTCATGGCCTGCTTGTTTACCTTGGTATGCTTTGGCCTGCTGATGGTGTACTCGGCGTCTTCGGTCGAGGCGCTGCACGAGAATGGCTCGGCGACGTTTTTTCTGGGTCGACAGGCCGCGTTTGCCGTGGTCGGTGTTCTGGCGCTGATTGCCATCGTGCGCGTTTTGCCGGACAGCTGGTTTGGGGAGGATGTGCTCAGGATCTTCCTCATCGGCATGATAGGGCTACTGCTTCTGGTGTTCTTGGTGGGCAGCGGCAGCCGTGGCGCCACGCGCTGGCTCAACATCGCCGGTATTCAGTTCCAGCCTTCCGAGTTTTTAAAGCCATTTGCCATTGCGTATTCGGCCATCATGCTCGATCGCTTCTTTTCGCCCGGTGGCAACATCAACGAATTCCTTCGCAAGATGGGCATCTACCTGGGCATTTCGCTCTTTCTGATCTTTATCCAGCCCGATTTCGGTACTGTCCTGATCATCCTGTTGACCCTCATGTGCATGGCGTTGTTTGCGGGTCTCGACCCCAGATTTATCATCGGCGTGCTAATCTTCGGCATTCTCGTGATCGTGATTGCGCTTGTCGCAGAGCCGTACCGTATGGTGCGTATTCAGGTTGCCTTGAACCCTTGGGCCGACGAGTATGGTGACGGCTATCAGGCCACGCTTGCCATCATGGCCTTTGCCTCGGGCGGTCTGTTCGGCCGCGGCATCGGCAACTCAACCATGAAGTACTCGTATCTGCCCGAAGCGCACAACGACTACATCCTGGCCATCATTGGCGAGGAAGTCGGTTTTGTCGGAACCGTGCTGTTCTTCTTGGTGTTTGCGATGCTGATCTACTCGGCGTTTCGCATTGCCGAGCAGGCGACCGATCGCCGGGGCGCGCTCATGGCGTCTGGCTCCGCGGTCATTCTCGCGGTGCAGTTTTTGATTAACGCGCTGGGCATCCTCAACGTGTTTCCCATGACGGGCAAACCGTTGCCGTTTATTAGCTACGGCGGTTCGTCGATTATTGTGTCGCTTATGCTTGCCGGGTTGATCCTGCGCGTTTCGTACGAGAGCGCCCGCCGCGATGAGTATGACCGTCGCCGTGAGAGCTTTGCCGTTATGGACGAGAGCACCGCCGGCGTAGCCCATGTGCGCGGTGAACGACCTTCGCGTAGCGGCTTTACCGTTCTGGATGGTTCTGCATCCGAGCCGGCAGCTCGTCCACGCTCGCGAACGGCTCCGCAAGGCCGTCCGCAGCGCCCCAGCCCTCGCAACGCGGGCGGCGGATATAATCGAATCGATTTGAACTCGGACCCGTCGGCGCGTCTGCGCACCGACGACCAGGGACCGCGTGTACGAAGGGACTACCATGACCGATAAAATGACCGTTGCTATTGCAGCCGGCGGCACGGCAGGACACATCAACCCCGCGCTCGCCTTGGCCGAAGAGCTGCGTGACCGTGGTCACCACGTTGTGTTCGTGGGCCAGTCGCGCAAGCTCGAGGGTCGTCTGGTCCCCGAGGCTGGGTTTGATTTTGTGCCCATTACGGTCACGGGCTTCGACCGCTCCCGTCCTTGGACGGCGCTGACCTCGCTGTGGCGTGTCAACAAGGCCAAACGTGCGCTCGCCAGTCATTTCTCAAAGGTTGGCAAGCCCGATGCCGCCATTGGTTTTGGTGCCTATGTCGAGGTTCCGCTGCTGGGGTGGTGTAAGGGCGCGGGCGTTCCGTATCTGCTGCATGAGCAGAACTCTGTTCCGGGCCTGGCCAACAAGATGATGAACTCCCACGCCGCCCGCGTGTGCATCTCGGTGCCGGCAGCGCGTTCGGTCTTTGAGCGCGAAGGTGACCCTGGCCACGTGCTCATGACCGGCAACCCCGTACGTCGCTCGGTGATCGAGGGCAATCGCGCTCGCGGCCGCAAGGCACTTGGTGTTCCCGAGGACGCTACGCTGCTGCTCGTCTTTGGCGGTTCACTTGGCGCCCAGCACCTCAACGAGTGCGTGGTTTCGCTCAAAAACGAGCTGCTTTCGCGCAAGAACCTCTATGTGTTGCATTCGACTGGTGCCGACGGCTTTGAGGAGACCGAGCGCGCTTTGGCGCTGACGCCCGAGGAGGCGAAGCGTTACCGCGTCCAGCCATACATCGACAACATGGGCGATATGCTGGCTGCTGCCGATTTGGTGCTCTCGCGTTCGGGCGCATCGAGCGTGGCCGAGATCGCTGCGCTCGCCGTGCCTTCGGTGCTCGTGCCGTACCCGCATGCGACAGCCGACCACCAAACCACCAATGCCCGTTATCTGGTCGACGCCGGGGCCGGCGTGCTCTGCGCCGATGCCGATATCGACGGTTCTGCCTTTGCCGATGAGCTGCTGCACCTGGTCGATGACGCGGCGGCACGCGACGCCATGCGTCAGGCGGCGCGTGGTCTGGCTCAGGATAGGGCCGCCGCTCTTCTGGCGGATGCGGTAGAGGGTTTGCGTTAGTTAGACGGGATATCGTCGGTCGCCCTCGCGCTGATGCGGTAGGTGCGGTACAGTTAACGGGTTACAGGCAGTGTTTACGCAAGGAGTACACGAGCACATGGCTGATTCCCAGACTGCAACCTCCGCGCCCGAGTTTAAGAGCGCCCACTTTATCGGTATCGGCGGCGCCGGCATGAGCGGCATCGCCCTCGTTCTGCACGAGCGCGGTTATGCCGTTACCGGCTCCGACCTTAAGACGTCACGTTATATCCGCCAGCTTACCCGCGCTGGTGTGAAGGTGCATGTGGGCCATGAGGCCGCCACGATCGACGAGGTCAAGCCCGACGTGGTTGTTGTCTCCACCGCTATTCCGGAGTCCAACCCCGAACTCGTGCGCGCTCGCGAGCTTGGTATTCCCGTGTGGCCCCGTGCCAAGATGCTCTCTGCTTTGGGCCACGGCTACACCACCGTCGCTGTTGCCGGCACGCATGGCAAGACCACCACGTCTTCGATGTGCGCCACCATGCTCGACCGCATGGGTCTGGATCCGAGCTTCTTGATCGGCGGCATCGTCGAGGGCTATGACACGAACGGCAAGAACGGCTCGGGCGACTACTTTGTCGCCGAGGCCGACGAGTCCGACAGCTCCTTCCTGTTCCTGAACCCCAACGTAGTCATTGTGACCAACGTCGAGGCCGATCACCTCGATCACTACTCGGGTATCGAGGAGATCGAAGCGACTTTCGCCAAATTCATGAGCCTGGTGGGCGAGGACGGCACCGTCATCGTCTGCGGTGAGGACCCGCATCTGGTCGAGCTCGCCAAGTCGACGGGCCGTCACGTGCTTTCCTACGGCTTTGCCGAGAGCAACGACATCGTCTGCATGCACCCGGATGTCAAGGGTATCCAGAGTGACTTTATCGTTCGCTTTGAGGATGGCACTGAACATGCCGTGGAGATCAAGAGCAATCCCGGTCGCCACAACATGCTCAACGCCACGGCGGTGCTCACCGTCGCCCATGTCCTGGGCCTTGACATCGACGCCGCCGCCAAGGCGCTCTCGAGCTTTGAGGGCGTTCGCCGCCGCTTTACCCACGTGGGCGATATCGATGGCATCACCGTGGTCGATGATTACGGCCATCACCCCACCGAGATCAAGGCGACGCTTGCTGCCGCTTCGTCGCTGGGCTACAAGCACGTCGACGTCGTGTTCCAGCCGCACCGCTATTCGCGCCTGCAGGCCCTGTGCGACGACTTTGCCGATGCATTTGCCAATGCCGATAAACTGCTGCTGATTGATGTGTTCTCGGCTGGCGAGATGCCCATTCCGGGTGTTACCTCTAAGATGCTCGCCGATACCGTGCGCGCCAAGCATCCTGGCAAGGAGGTCGTGTACTGCTCCAGCCGTCTTGAGCTCAATCAGGAGCTCGAGCAGATGGTGGGCGAGGGCGACTTGCTGCTCACAATGGGTGCCGGTGACGTTACGACCGTCGGTCCCGAGTTTATCGAGTATCTGACTGCCAAGAAAGACGCTTAAGTCTAATGGGTCTGTTTAACGCCGTCATGGCGCTCTCGGGCATGATCGACACGGATGTGATCGAGGACGAGCGCCTTGCGCGTCATACGAGCTATCGTATCGGCGGCAAGGCCGACCTCTTTGTGACGTGCCATAGCTATCATGCCCTCCGCCGCGCCGTGGCGGTGCTCGATCGCGAGCAGGTGCCGTGGGTCATCATCGGCAAGGGCTCCAATCTGCTGGTTGCCGATGGCGGTTATCGCGGTGCCGTCATTTCGCTCGGACGTGAGTTTCAGCGCACGGTTGTTGCCGATGACGGTTGTACGCTGACGGTCGGTGCGGGCGTGATGTTTGCGCGCCTGGTCAACGATGCCCTGTCGCGTAGCCTCTCGGGCCTTGAGTTTGCCGTTGGCATCCCTGGCTCGGTTGGCGGTGCGATATCTATGAATGCCGGCACACGGACCGAGTGGATTGGCTCGCTGGTTGAGGATGTCGTAACGTTTGACCCGGCATCCGGTATCAAGCATTATGCGGGGTCCGAGATCACTTGGGGCTACCGCGAATGTAGCCTTCCCCGCAATGAGATCATCCTCGAGTGCGTGCTCAAGCTTAAACCGGCGCCCAAGGCCGACATTCGCGAGTGCATGGAACGGTACCTGACGAGGCGCAAGCGTACGCAGCCCATGGGTCGCGCATCCTGCGGGTCGGTCTTTCGCAACCCGCCCGATGCGAGTGTGGGCAAGCTTATCGAGGATTGTGGATTAAAGGGTTTTTCGATTGGCGGCGCGGAAGTTTCGCCCGTTCACGCTAATTTTATCGTTAATAACGGAACTGCCTCGGCCGATGACGTTGCCGCGGTTATCAGACATGTGCACGGAAAGGTGAGGGAGGCGTATGGCATCGAGCTCAGACCGGAAGTTAAATTCCTCGGCTTCTAGAGCATCGAAACCCACCTTCCGCCGCACCGGAGGGCGTTCCGGCGCGCCTGCCAAACCTCAACGCAATACCGTCGCGCACTCTAAGTCTGTCGGGCATGCTCGACAGACCAGTCGTTCGGTTGTCGGCTCGCAGCTCGGTAATCGTCCGGCCGCAAAAAAGTCCTCGCGTCCCTCGGTGACGTCAAAGCCTGTTATGGGCGCCAAGCCTGCCCGTCCTATGGCAACTCCTAAGCCCTCGACAGGAACTAAGGCGGCGCGTCCGAGTCGCACGCTGGGCGCATCGAAACCGCGCTCGCTGACATCGGTGCCGGCTACCGCCAAGAAGCCTTCGGGTAAAAAAGGCGTCAACCCGTTGTCTTCACTTGGGGCGATGGCAAATAAAACATCAGACGCCGCTTCTGTCGTTACAGGCAAAGGCAAAATCGTGGGCGGCGTTTTGGCCGTCTTGGCCGTGCTCGTCGTCGTTGCCATCGTGGTGATTAACTCTGGATTGTTTACCGCCACTGATATTCAGATTCAAGGCAGCGAGCATGTGACGAAGCACGATGCTATCCAGCTGATCGATTTGCCCGAGGGAACGTCGCTTTTCAACGTCGATCCCGACCAGATTACCGAGGACCTCAAGCAGAACCCGTGGGTCTCGGGCGTGGATGTCCAGCGTCAGTTCCCGCATACGCTCATCATTACGCCGATGGAGCGCAAGGTCATCGCAATTGCCTATATCAGCTCCGATGACCTTGCCTGGGCCATCGGGGATGATGACACCTGGATCGCCCCGCTGTCGACGTCGGTCGAAGTGGATGACCAGGGCAACGTCATCACGACGGGGCAGGGCTCAAATACCCTGACCGGCATCGATGCCGCGCTGGCGCTCGCTAAGCACTATGGCGCGGTGTTGTTGACTGATGTCTCGGCGGATGTCGCTCCGGTTTCCGGCCAAGCGGTGAGCTCCAAGGCCGTTAAGGCTGGCTTGGATTATGTGCGTGGTTTTTCGAGCGAGTTCTTGGGACAAGTCAAGGATATTTCCACGCCTTCGGTCGAAGCCATCTCGGCAAACCTCAATAACGGCATTGAGGTGTCGCTGGGCGATTCGAACGATATCGTCAAGAAGGAGCGCGTAGTCACCAAGCTGCTTTCGCAGGTAGAGGGCGTAACGTATATCAATGTGCGCTCTCCGGGTAACTATACATTTAGGAACGCTCCGACCTCGTAGCGCTGGTTGATGCTTTGTTGAGGGGCCATACCACGCCGTTTATCTGGTTTGTTTGGTTTTCACGGTCAATTATTTGACTGATACGTTCATAATGTGCAAACATAATACGGTTTACCTTTGCATTTACTTTCAACCTGAAGGTTAATGTGCGCAGGGGTCGACCCATGCTATGGCTATAACCTTTGTTCGGAGGACCGACATGCACGAGACAGAGATCAACAACTACCTTGCCGTCATTAAGGTGGTCGGCGTCGGCGGCGGCGGTACCAACGCGGTCAATCGAATGATCGAAGAGGGCATCCGCGGCGTCGAGTTTGTTGCCATCAACACCGATGCTCAGGCACTCGCGATCTCTGATGCCGATATCAAGGTGCACATCGGCACCGACCTTACCCGCGGCCTGGGCGCCGGCGCCAACCCCGAGGTTGGCCGCAAGGCTGCCGATGAGTCCCGCGACGACATTGCCGAGGCGCTCGCTGGCGCCGACATGGTGTTCATCACCTGCGGCGAGGGCGGTGGCACCGGTACCGGCGCTGCTCCCATCGTTGCCGATATCGCGATGAACGAGGTCGGTGCGCTGACCGTCGCCGTCGTGACCAAGCCCTTCACCTTCGAGGGCCGCAAGCGCAAGAAGAGCGCCGAGGAGGGCATTAAGACCCTCTCCGATTGCGTCGACACCATGATCGTCATCCCTAACGATAAGCTGCTCGACATCGCCGAGAAGAAGACCACCATGCTCGAGGCCTTCGCGATTGCCGATGGCGTCCTTTCCCAGGGCACCCAGGGCATCACCGACCTCATCACCGTCCCCGGTATCATCAACTTGGACTTCGCCGATGTTAAGACCATCATGAAGCAGGCCGGTACCGCCATGATGGGTATCGGTACCTCTTCTGGGGATACCCGTGCCGTCGACGCTGCCCAGCAGGCCATCTCCAGCCCGCTGCTCGAGAGCTCCATCGATGGCGCCACGCGCGTGCTGCTCTCCATCGCCGGTTCCAAGGACCTGGGCATCCAGGAGATCAGCGACGCCGCCGACGTTGTCGCCAACGCCGTCGACCCCGAGGCCAACATCATCTTCGGTACCGTTGTCGACGAGTCCCTGGGCGATCAGGTGCGTATCACCGTCATCGCTACGGGCTTCTCCGACTCCAACGTCAACCGTCAGGACGAGCTCTTTGCTGCTCAGCAGTCTCAGAGCAAGGCCGCTGCCTCCGCTGAGCCGCAGCGCACCGCTCCTGCCACGAGCCCGGCTCAGGCCGCTCCGACCCGCAACGTCGGTGGCACCGAGCTTCCTAACTTCGGCAACGATCAGTTCGAGCTTCCCGACTTCCTGAAGCGCGGTAGCTTCTAAGTCGTTCTTTGCATTGTTGTGCACAGGGGCGTGTTCGTATGGACGCGCCCTTTTTATTTCGACTTTGTAAACTAGAACCTCCAATCTCTTTACGTTCCCTTTACGATTGCCTCCAGCGCAGCAGGTATCCTTTTAGAGAAGTATGACAGCCGTATAAACGCGGGCTGTAGCGGCGATGCCGCGGTACTTGTGTTATTAGGAGGCTTTAGTATGGCAGCACGTGCGGACAACGTTTCGCGTGTCGACCATGATGGAGTTACGTTGGTGGAGGGCGCGACATCCGATGTTCGCTTTGCCTTCACCGAGCGCGCCGGTGGCGTTTCCGAAGATGCGTACTCCTCACTCAACTTGGGCTCGCATGTTGGCGATGACCCCTTTGCTGTTCAAGAAAATCGTCGTCGTGCGCTCGAAGCTATGGGTGCCGCCGAGTGCGAGCACAACCTGCTCGTTCCCAATCAGGTCCATGGTGATCATATCGTTGCGGTGACCTCGAACGGCGCCGATGACCTTGAGGACGTTCGCGAGCAGATTGCCGAGGGCTGTGATGCCATCGTCTGCACGGCGCATAACGTGCCCGTGCTGCTCTGCTTTGCCGACTGCGTTCCCGTGGTGCTGGTGGCCCCTGGCGGATTTGCCGTGGTGCACTCCGGTTGGAAGGGCACGATTGCACGTATTTCTGCCAAGGCGTGCCAGGCGCTTTGCGATGCTGCCGGCTGCGATGCAAGTGACATCTCGGCCTATATCGGCCCCCATATCTTGGGTGACGAATATGAGGTATCCCAGGAACTCATGGATCGCTTTGCCGCCGAGTTCTCGTGCATCGATGCGAGCACCTCTCGCATGCTCAATCTTTCCGCTGCCATTTGCGAGGCGCTGGTAGATGTCGGTGTCGACGCGGATAATATCGTGGATACCCAGCTTTCGACCGTGCGTCAGAACGACCGCTTTTATTCCTACCGTAACGAGAACGGCACCTGTGGGCGCTATGCTGCGATCGGCGTGATGCTATGAGAAAGATCGTATCGGTCCTGAGCGCCGCTGTGCTTACGCTTACGCTGTGCGCCTGTTCTTCGGGATCTTCTACCTCTTCCATTACCGTCGCCGGCTCCACGACCTGCCTTCCTATCGCCGAGATTGCGGCCGAGGGTTTTAAGGAGGAGACCGGCATCGACGTGCTCGTTTCCGGTTTGGGTTCTTCCGCTGGCATCGAGGCCGTCAGCGCCGGCACGGCCGATATCGCCAGCTCCTCCCGTGGACTCAATGCCGACGAACAGGATCTGGGCCTGACTCCCATCGTCATTGCCCACGACGGTATCGCGGTCATCGTGAACGACGATAACCCGGTCGATAACCTCTCGACCGAGCAGCTCCGCGATATTTACGCCGGCAAGATCACCAACTGGAAAGAAGTCGGTGGCGAGGACCTGAGGATTCAGGTCATCAACCGAGATGAGGCGTCCGGCACGCGTGAGGCCTTTCGCACCATCGTGATGGACGGCACCCCGTTCGATCGCCGCTCGGCCGTTCTTTCGGGCACGGGCCAGGTGCGCGACGTGGTATCTCGTTCGCGCGGTGCCATTGGCTACATTTCGCTGGGCTTCGTCGATAGCCTCAACGCCAAGACCTCGGTCAAGGCCGTCTCGGTCAATCATGTTGAGGCGTCCGAGAAGACGGTCGCGAGCGGCGGCTATCCCATCTCACGCGACCTTTACTTCTTTGTGAAGGGTGCGCCTTCGCTGCAGGCGCAGGATTACATCGACTACGTGACGTCCGAAAAGATGGACAAGCAGATTCGTGAGGCGGGCTTTATCCCCGTCACCAACGACGAGAAGGGGAGTGAGTAGCATGGAAGCACAGGAAAACTCCCAGACTGAGCAGAATGTTCAGACGCCCAAGAAGCGCGAGCTGGCGCTCGTATCGCGCAGTACCTATATCAAGGAGAAGGCGCTGCAGTGGATCTTCTTTGCCTGCGCGTTCTTGGCGGTCGTTACCGTCATCCTGATTTTTGTCTTTACCACGTACTCGGCGCTGCCCGTCTTTACCGACATCGGTCTGGCGGAATTCTTTAGCTTTACGTGGGCGCCCTCTGAGGGCCACTACGGCATCATGTCGCTGCTTGCCGGCTCAGGTCTGGTGACCGTCGGTGCGCTCGCCATGGGCGTGCCGCTGGGCGTAGGTACGGCCGTGTACCTGGTCGAGATCGCCAGCAAGCGCGTGCGCAAGCTCATCAGCCCTGCCGTTGACCTGTTGGCCGGCATCCCTTCTATCATCTATGGTTTCTTTGGCATGATCATCATCCGCCCGTTTATCGCACAACTGACCGGTGGTCTTGGTTTTGGTGCGCTGACAGCGTGGTTCGTGCTCGCCATCATGATCGTCCCTACCATCACGACGCTCACCATCGATGCCCTCAATTCCATTCCCATGGGCATTCGCGAGGCATCCTATGCCATGGGCGCCACCAAGTGGCAGACCATCTATAAGGTCGTGCTACCTGCCGCGAAGCTGGGTATCGTGGATGCCATCGTGCTGGGTATGGGCCGTGCCATCGGTGAGACCATGGCCGTGCTCATGGTCGTGGGTAACGCTCCGGTTATTCCCGACAGCATTGCGAGCCCCATCTCGACGCTCACGAGCCAGATCGCGCTCGACATGAGCTATTCCTCGGGCCTGCACCGCTCGGCTCTGTTCGGCATGGGCGTGGTCCTGTTTATCATCTCCGCCATGCTGGTGGGCATCGTCCGTCTGATTTCCAAGAAGAAGAGGGGGTAGGCTATGTCCGATTCCGTTGACACGACGGTCGATACGACCTCGTCGCGCGAGCGCATCAAGTGTGCCCTTTCCCACGGTAAGAAGGGCCGTATCAACAAGGACCTGTCAAACAAGATCATGCTCGGCGTGTTCCGCGCCGCGGCCTACATCACCACGCTTGTGCTGGTCGCTATCATCGCCTACGTGGTTGTTAATGGCTTACCGCATATTTCGCTCGACTTTATCTTCGGTTGGCCCCAGGGTGTCAACGCCGAGGGCGGCATTTGGCCCACGATCGTCTCGACCGTCTATGTGACGGCGCTCGCCATGCTTATCTGCACGCCGATCGCTGTGCTGGCAGCCGTCTATCTGGCCGAGTACGCCAAACAGGGCAAGGTCGTCGAGCTCATTCGCTACGCTGCTGACGCTTTGGCCTCGGTGCCCTCCATCGTTATGGGTCTGTTTGGCTACGCCTTGTTTGTCGAGGCCATGGGCTTGGGCCTTTCGATGGTCTCTGCCGCCCTGGCACTCGCGCTCTTGATGCTTCCCATCGTCATGCGCACCACCGAAGAGGCCATTCGCGCCGTTCCGCGCTATATCCGTTGGGGCGCGTACGGTCTGGGCGCCACCAAGTGGCAGGTTGTCTCCAAGATCGTGCTTCCTTCTGCCTTTGGCCGTATTGCCACGGGCATCGTCCTCGCCATCGGCCGTGCCATTGGCGAGACCGCGGTGGTGCTCTACACCATGGGGCAGGCCATCAATCTACCTATTTCGCCGCTCGATTCCGGTCGTCCCATGACCGTTCACCTGTACCTGCTTGCCAACGACGGCATCAACATGAACGCAGCCTACGGCACCGCGCTCTTGCTGATGGTGATCATTTTGGCCTTCAACCTGTTTGCGCGCTTCCTGTCGCGCAAGCGTCGCTAGTTAAGGAGTCCCATGTCCGTTTATCAGTCCGCTCCCACGTTGGAGCAAGCGGCCATTACGGCCAAGGATTTCAACTTTTGGTACGGTGACTTTCATGCGCTGACGGGGCTTGACCTCAACATCGCCAAAAACGCCATCACCTCCTTCATTGGCCCTTCGGGTTGCGGAAAGTCGACGTTTTTGCGCTGCATCAACCGCATGAATGACCTGATCGAGGGGACGCGCATCGAGGGCACCATGACGCTCGACGGCAACGATATCTATGCCGAGGGTGTCGACCCGGTCGACCTCCGTCGCCGCGTGGGCATGATCTTTCAGCAGCCCAATCCGTTTCCCAAATCCATCTACGAGAATGTCGCCTTTGGCCCTCGTCTGCAGGGCGTGACTAGCAAAAGTGACCTCGATGACATCGTGGAAGAATCGCTCAAGCGCGCCAACCTCTGGAAAGAGGTATCCAATCAGCTCAACAAGGATGGCTTGGCGCTCTCGGGCGGTCAGCAGCAGCGTCTGTGCATCGCGCGCGTGCTTGCGGTGCAACCCGATGTCCTTCTGATGGACGAGCCCTGCTCCGCCATCGACCCCACGTCCGTCTCTAAGGTCGAGGATCTGATGGCCGAGCTGGCGCCCGAGATGACGATCATCATCGTCACGCATTCAATGCAGCAGGCAGCTCGCATTAGCGACTACACCGCATTCTTCTTGCAGGAAGTTGCCGGCGAGCCCGCCACGCTCATCGAGTATGGTCAAACCGACGCGATCTTCACCAGCCCGGTGGACTCGCGGACGGAAGACTATATCACCGGCCGCTTTGGCTGATCGGTGCGACTAGTCCCAAGCCGATCGGATCTGGTCCGGTGCGTATTCACTGTGCGGGCGGCATGACCGCACCCAACTGATTGGAGTGAACCATGCGCAAACTGTTTTCCCGTCAGCTCATCGAGGCCCGTCACGAGATGCTGAGCATCTACGAGGCCGTCGATCTGGCCCTCCACGATGCCGTGAAGGCCTATGTGACCGACGACCGCAAGCTCGCCACCAAGACCAAGAAGCGCACGCTTTCGATTGACGCACGCTGCGCCAACCTGGAGGCCGTCTGCTACAACCTGATTGCCACGCAGTCACCGGTCGCCTCCGACTTCCGCTTGCTGCAGACGATCATCTACGTCGACTTTAACCTGCAGCGCATGACCGATAAGGTTCGCCAGATTTGCCGCGCCACGCGTCATATGATCAAGGCCGACATCTCGCTGCCCAAGGAGCTTGTCGGCACGGTCGAGGCCGAGGCTGAGGCCGTCTACCAGGTGCTGGGCTCTTCGCTTTCCGCGCTCGTCACCAACGACATGTCCATCATCTGCAACTTGGCCGTCGAGGACGAGCCAGTGCACGCCGCCTACGAGAAGTTCTTCCGCACCTTTAACCGTATGGATACGGGCGACTTTATGGACGACGACAGCAACTATGACGACCTGCGCCGCGCCATCATGGTTTCGCGCTACCTCGATCGCATCGCTTCGATTTCCATCGATGCCGCTTGCCGTCTGACCTTCCTGTTGACTGGTCAGCGCATGAATGTCGGCGATATCGCCCGCACTGATGAGGATGAGCTCGAGAGCATGCGCGTGCCTTCGGGCGAGGGTGTTATCATGAGGCCCGCCGTCGACGCTCGCTACGTTGCCAAGGTGCCCACTAACGAGGTCAGCGAGGGTCTTCGCTACCTGCTCGATCATCTTGAGGACGAGGACGATGGCGAGGACGACGAGGAGTAAGTAATTCCGTTCGTCGAAAGATTGTAAATACCTAAGTGAGCGCGGCCTTGCACATGCGGGGCCGCGCTCTTGCGATAGCATGGGACTACTTGTTTGGCTGTCAGCGGAGGCGATTGGCAATGGATAACTATTTGGACTTGATGCGCGCTCGCCGCGAGCAGATTCTGGAACGTTTTTATGCGGCGCTCGATCGCGCGGGCCGTCCCCACGACGCCGCGCGCCTCATTGCCGTGTCCAAGACCGTTGGTGTCGATGAGACCGTTGCCGCCATCCAGGCGGGGTATCGCCATTTTGCCGAGAATCGCCCGCAGGAGCTGGTTCGCAAGCTCACAGGTTTGGCGGAGCATCCGGAGCTGCCCGAGGTGCGCTTCGATATGATCGGCAACCTGCAGACCAATAAGATCAATGCGGTGCTGGGCTCAGCCGAGCTGATTCACTCGGTGGGTTCGCTGCATCTGGCGCAGGCGATCTCGAGCCGTGCTGCCCGCAAGATTGAGGCAGGCGAACTCGCCGGCCCCCAGCGTGTGCTCATTGAGGTCAATGTGAGTGGTGAGGAGTCGAAGGGAGGCTTTTCGCCCGATGAGATTCGCGCCGCCGCGGGTGAGCTTGCGGAACTTGAGGGAATTTGCGTACAGGGGCTTATGACTATGGCGCCCCGGGGGAATAAGGATATGGCACGCCGCACCTTTGCGGGGCTTCGTGAGCTGAGGGATGAGCTGGAGGCGGCGCATCCCGATTTGAACCTGCCTGAGCTTTCCTGCGGCATGAGCGAGGACTTTGAGTCTGCCCTTGAGGAGGGCTCTACGCTCGTTCGCCTGGGCAGGGTAGTATTTAGCCCGGAGTTTGCAGTAAAATAAGGCTCTGAAGTGCGCACTGATTATCGGGGCGCCTGCACTAAACCGCGAGAGGACACAACCATGGGCTTCCTTGACGAGATTAAAAATAAGATGCACCTGGGCGGCCAGCAGGGTTACGACCAGGGTTATGGCCAGGACGACGACTACGGCTACGATGACGGCTATGACGATAGTTATCAGGGCAACGGCTACAGCGGTGCTTCGGGCGAGGGCTTCTACACCCAAGACGAGCCGAGCAACGGCCTGCTTGGTCAGACGCGCCGCGGTGAAGCTGAGTCGGTTGCCGTGTATACGCGCTCCGGTCAGCTGGTCGGCGATGACTCCCGCCATGCCACGACGTATAATCCGCCTTCGCGCTCGCAGGACAGTGTTGCGAGCGGTTATCGTCCTGGTGCCTATGACACGCCGTCGAGCTACGCCGAGAACACCCGCGCCCGTGCCGCCGCTGCGCCCGTGCCTGCACCGAGCGATGCCTCGGCCTATGCGAGCAATATCATCAACGCCACACCGCAGCTGCCGGCCTATGTCCTGCGCCCCGAGAGCTATGACGACGTGGAGACCGTGGTGCGCCGCGTTCGCACCAAGCAGCCTGTCGCACTGATTTTTGTGGGCGTACGCACCGAAGTTGCCAAGCGCGTCTTGGACTTCTCTTACGGCTTTGCCTGCGGTCTGGGTGCCACGGTCAAGGAGGTGGGCGACCGCGTGTTCATGGTGCTGCCCGCCGGTTGCGAGGTCAAAGATTCCGATCTCAAGAAGCTTCGTGCCGACGGCTACCTCAAGTAAAGACAAGACGAGGAGATTCCCATCAACATCTACACTATCGTCCAGCTGGTCAACACGCTGTTCAACTTCTATTCCACGCTCATTATCGTCTACTGCTTTATGACGTGGATTCCCATGAAGCAGGGTGGTTTGCTTCAGGATATTGCCGCGGTGCTTGATAGCGTGTGCGGTCCGTGGCTTAACCTGTTCCGTCGTTTCATCCCGCCGATGGGCGGTATCGATTTTTCGCCGGTCGTTGCGATTATTGCGTTGCAGTTGGTGCAGAGGCTGGTTCTGCAGCTTCTTATAGGTATACTCGTGTAGAACTGACTTAGTAACTTACGTCGGGCGTGTAGCGCCGAGGCGATGAAAAAGGAGACTTGTTATGGCTATTACCCCTGCAGACATCCAGGCTCAGACTTTCTCTGAGGCCAAGCGTGGCTACGATCCTGCTGAGGTCGACGTCTTCTTGGAGACGCTGTCCTCCGAGGTTGACGCTATGCTCGCTAAGATCGTCGACCTTAAGGGTCGTCTGACTGCTACCGAGCAGCAGCTTGCCGATGCGCAGGCTCAGCTTGCCCAGGCTCAGGATGCCACCGCCCAGGCCGCTCCTGCCGCCCCCGTGGCTGCTCCCGCCCCTGACTTCTCCGCTCAGGAGCGCCAGATTTCCGCTGCCTTGATCGCTGCCCAGCAGACCGCTGAGACCATCGTCAACGATGCCAACGAGAACGCTGAGCGTATCCGCAACGAGGCTGACGCCAAGGCCCGCGAGGTTATCCGCCAGGCTCTGACTGAGAAGCAGGCCGAGCTCGAGGAGATCGATCGTCTCAAGGCTTCCCGTGAGGAGTTCAAGGCCGAGTATCTCAAGCTCATCCAGCACTTTATGGACGATGCCCAGAACTCCTTCCCGGCCGATCTCATGGCCTCCACACCGGTCGGTTCTGCCGCTTCTCCTGCGGTGACTGTTCCCGCCGAGCCGCTGCCCGTCGCTGACCCGGTTGTCCCCGTGGCCGATCCCTTCGCCCCGATCGACAACTTCGCTGCCGACGACCTGGACTAGCGCCAGAGCTACAATCTCGTGTCCTTAAGAGGAGCTCGCACCTGCGGGCTCCTCTTTTGTGGCTGCATACGGGTTGGGAAACAAAACGCCGAGCTCTGCGTGTGATAGGGCAGAACTCGGCAAAGGGCGCGTGGTAAAAAGTAGATTTTAGGGCATGTGCCAAAAACTACTTGAGGAGGAAGTCGGAGAGGGGAATGGTGCGGGCATCGCGATGCTCGGGATCGGCGATGTGGTCGGCAGGATAGCCGCAGACGAGCATGTGATAGGGATAGACGCCCTCGGGCAGGTTGAACCGCTCTCGGGCTAGCTCGGGCTTAAAATGGCATACCCAACACGTTCCCAGGCCTTGCTCCTCGGCCTCCATCATCATATGATCGCAAACAATCGAGGTGTCGATAGCGCTGGAGTTCATCTGGTCATAGGGGCGAACCCAAGCGTCGTCGGTAACGCTGCAAATGAGGAAGATGAGCGGAGCGCCAAAGATGGACCCATCACGAGCAAACCGAGGCTGACAAGCAGCCGCCTTCTCCAAAAGCTCGGGCGTATCTAACACCATCACACGGGTTGGATGATTATTACAAGCTGAAGGAGCAATACGCCCAGCCTCAACAATGGCATCCACCACAGCCTGCTCCACAGAACGATCCTCAAACAAACGACAAGAATACCGACCCCGAGCCAGATCCAAATACCCCATAACCAAACCCTCCAAAGCTAATAAAACAACCCAAAACTAAGCAAAAGGGTACCCAAAGCCCCATCCAGCCAAACGTTTAAGGCGGTCCCAAAGTTTCCAATCGGTCCCCAAGGTCCTGCCAACAAAAGCCTCATTGCTTTCAAAGTATCAGCCAAAGTTCCCAATGGTGGTACTTACGGCGACGGGCGGGCCACGGTTTGCTTTCGAACGACTCTCAAAAGCCGCAGTCGTTCGAAAGCAAACCGTGGCCGGCCCTTCGCCGCCGGGACACGTACCCCCAATTAACTGTTCTTCATGACAATCGAATCCACAACATCGGCCACATTCTCGCAGCAGTCGGCGCAGTACTCCAGGAAGGCGTAGACGTCACGCCAAGCGATGACCTCGAGCGGATCCTTGCCGTTAACGTGCAGGTTGCGCATGGCGTTGATGTAGAGCTCGTCGGCCTCGGACTCGATGGTGTTGATCTGGATGACCAGCTCGCGCAGCGTTTTGGACTTGCGGTAGTTGGGAAGCTCGACCATCAGGTCTTTCATGGCGCGGCAGGCGTCAGTCACCTTGTGGGCGATGACGATGGCGTCGGGATGGATGCTCTGAATGTTGGTGAAGTAGACGCGCTGCACGACGCCCTCAATACGGTCGAGCACGGTGTCGAGCGCGCAGCTCATCAGATCCAGATCCTCGCGCTCGAGCGGGGTGATAAAGGCGGTGAGCAGGGCGTCTTCGAGCTCGTGGTGCTTCTTGTCTGCCGCATGCTCAATCGCATGCATCTTATTGAGCATGTCGTGAATCTGCGCGGGATCGAAGTTCTCAAAAATCTTGGTGAGCAGCTCTGCGGCCTGGACGGCGAGGTCGGCGCAAGCGACGTAGTTGTCAAAGTAGAACGAATCGGGTTTCTTTGCCATGGGTGGGTCCTTTCGAGGCGAAGACGGGTGGGCGAAGTGTTGCGGTCCGGATGGACGTTCGGTTTGATTAGAGGAACATCATGAACAGCTTGGCCATGACAAAGCTGATGAGTCCGCAGGCGGGGAAGGTGAAGAACCAGGTGAACATCATGTCCTTGACGACTCCGAAGTTGATGGCCGAGAGGCGCTTGACGGCACCGACGCCCATGATGGCGCAGGTCTTGATGTGTGTGGAGGACACGGGGATGCCGGTAAGGGTGGCAAGCAGCAGGTTCGCGGCGCCCGCGAGGTCGGCGGAGAAGCCCTGATACTTCTCGAGCTTAACCATGCTCTGGCCGACGGACTTGATGATGCGCTCACCGCCCACGCTGGTACCGATACCCATAGTGGCCGAGCACAGCAGCATAATCCAGATGGGGATGCCGGCATCGCCGACGCTGGTCTGGCCGTTTGCGAAGGCCACGCCTAAAAAGAGCACGCCGATGAACTTCTGTCCATCCTGCGCGCCGTGCATAAAGCTCATGGCCGCAGCGCTCGCGATCTGAGCGTATTTAAAGAAGACATTGGCACGTCGCCTGTTGGCGGCGGCGAAAAGAATCGAGACGAGTTTGCACAGGACCCAGCCCATGACAAAGCCCAGGCCGATGGAGAGCGCCAGGCCGTAGATGACCTTCATCCACTCGTGGACGTTGACGCTGCTCGCGCCGCCGAGGGCGATAGCGGCACCGGTCAGGCCGGCGATAAGGCTGTGGCTTTGCGAGGTGGGGATGCCAAAACGCGACGCTGTGGCGCCGTAGACGACGATGGAGAACAGGGCCGCGCACAGGCAGGCGAGCGCCATGGTGCTGTTTCCGCCAAAGTCGACGATATGCGAGATGGTATTGGCGACGCTCGCATTAAAGTGCGTCATGATGAGCACACCGAGGAAGTTGAATGCGGCGCTCATGAGAATGGCGGCGCGGGCGGGCATGCAACGCGTAGTGACGCAGGTCGCGATGGCGTTGGGCGCGTCGGTCCATCCATTGACGAAGATGGCGCCGAGCGCGAGGATCACGGTGACGGCAAGGACTGGGTTCGACACAATTTGGCCGAGGAAGGTTGAGAACGTTACGTCCATATATGGGCTTTCTCGAAGTTTGCAGGCACGTTACAAAAACATGATAAATCGTATCACCTCCTGCGGGTTTCTTTACCGAGTTCTGATGGGAGAAGTGAATTTTTTGGCACTAATATTGAATATTAGCCCTGTTGACCGCGGGTGTTCTTTTTGCTAACACACCATGAGGACACGTGTGCGTGCCCCAACATCCCAAAACCACAGTCTGTTCGCTTTACAATATGCAAACATGCGTTCGATAATAGGAGGCATGGAATATCGACAGACAGATGGCAAAACTCGGCGCGTGCACAAGCAGTATGTGGACGTCGTGGCTCGCATCCTCGCGGGCGGACAGGTCGTGCCGGTCACCGTCTGCTGGGTCGACGGTCGTTGCTTTACGATTGACGAAATTATCTCGACCACCGGGTTTGGCCTGATGGTCCACGGCATCCGTACGGCAACCTATAAGGTGCGTTTTGGCGGGCACGCGACCGAGTTGTATCTGGAGGACCAGACGCGCGAGCGGGCGGACGGCTCGCAGGCACACGTGATGCGTTGGTGGGTCTGGGCCTTTGATCGCACGCTCGAGGGCGAGCGCCGTAGGTAAGGACGTACGGCATTCGGGTACAATGACAGGAATCTTGTCAGCTACTGCGCTGTCGCGGCGCTTTTGAAAGGACGAAATTATGAACGATATTCAGGGCTATCAGAACGGCCCCATCGAAACCGGCGCAAGCCGTGCCAAGGAGATGTCGCCGCGTGCGTATAATCTTGCCATGTCTGCCCTCATCTTCTTGGGCTTTTGTGCCATGGGCGTCGGTGCTTACTTTACGAGCACCATGTCGTTTGCGCGCATGATGATGAGCGGGGCTGCCCTACCGCTGGTTTTTGGCTCGTTTATTTTGACCATCGTCGGCATGGTCATGATGTCGGCCGCCGCCAGCAAGCAGTCCGTGGGCCTGTCCCTTGTGGGCTACGTAATCTTTGCGAGCACCTTTGGCCTGACCGCGTCGTTTGGCCTTGCCAACTACGACCTGCCCACCATCAACACTGCCTTTATCGCCACGGCCGCCATCACCTTTGTCTTTGGCGCCTTGGGCGTGACGTTCCCCAAGTTTTTCCAGCGCGTATATGGCATCGGTTTTGGCATTCTGCTCGCTACTATTCTGGTTGAGATCGTGCTGATGTTCATGGGCGTCTCACAGACCATCACCGATCTGATCGTGATCGTGGTGTTCGCCGGCTTTATTGGCTACGACACCTATGTTGCCACGACGGTGCCGCCTACGCTGCCCAACGCCGTGCTCATGGCGTCCAATCTGTTCGTGGATATTATCAACGTGTTCCTGCGCATTCTGAACATCCTCGGCCGTCGCGACTAGTGGCGAATTGCGGCGGTGCTTGCCGTACGTGCAAATCGATGCGAAAGGCGGTCCTTCGGGGCCGTCTTTTTTGTACGCGGCGGGGTATCATGGATGGGAAAAGCCGATAGCGGCAGAGACCGAGAAAGGTGACCACTTATGGCAGACGTCGACAACAGGAACCGTAACCGCAGGTCCAACCGAGCGGGTCAGCCCAATCCCAAGCGCGAGGCCCGTGCCAAGGCCGCCGAGCGTCACGTGGCAACTGTGTCCGAAGCGTGCGCCAAGGATATCGAGCGTTCGCTTGCCGGTGTTCGCGAGTTTGACGGTATGCCTGCCGGCTTTGTCTCGGCGATGAAGGCCAAGGTTCAGAGTGCTGTGACCACCGAAGAACAGATTGCCGAGGACGTCGAGGGCGCGGAGGCTGCCGAGGTCGAGGCAGCGCTCGAGCCCGTCGAGGAGCCTGCCGAGGAAATCGCCGAAGCTGAGTCCGCGCCTGCTGAGGAGCCCGCTCCGGTTCTGCCTGAGGTCACCGTGCTCGATGCCTCCACCACGCAGGCCATCCTGGACAACGGTCGTGGCTATGCGCAGTTCTGCGACATGGCCGTGCTCGCCTTTGCCTCGTTCACCAACCCGGGCGGTGGCTACATCCAGGGCTATCTGGGCCAGGAGGCCACGCTGTGCGCCGATTCGTATCTGTACAACGTTCTCGATAAGCAGCGCAAATGGTACGGCGAGAACCGTCGCCGCAACATCAACTGCGAGCTTTACCGCAACCGTGCGCTGGTGGTGCCTGCGGTGCGCTTCGACCGCAACCACGTGCATGCATACGCCGACGTGATCGTGGCCGCCGCGCCCAACGTTAAGCGCGCCCGCCAGGAGTATCGCGTGAGCGACGATGCTCTGCTGGACGCCCTGCGCGACCGCATTCGCTTTGTGCTTGCCATCTGCGACGAGCTAGGTCGCGAGAAGCTCGTGCTGGGCGCTTGGGGCTGCGACAACAACGGCTTTGACGCAGAGGCCGTGGCCGAGCTCTTCCGCAAGGAGCTCGCGTCGGGCGACTTTAAGGTCAAGCAAGTCTTCTTTGCCGTGCCTTCTACGCGCTGGGATGAGGATTTTGCCAAGTTCGAGCACGTGCTGGCAAACTTCCCCGAGCGCAACGAGGAGTCCTATGCCCAGGTTGCCGCTCGCGCTGCGGCAGCTCGCGCCGCCGAGCAGACCCAGGCTGCTACCGAGGATGATGAGGACGAGGACGATTGGCGCAAGTACCTGTAATCGGTACGTGCTGACAGATAGGTCGAGCCGGCGGGAGAGGCTGCTTCCGTCGGCTTTTTACTGAGCGAGGGGCTTACGATGAAAAACGTTCTATGCTTTGGCGACAGCAACACCTATGGTTACGATCCGGCGGGCATGCGCGACGGCACCGCGGTGCGCTATGCGCAGGATGTGCGCTGGTGCGGCGTGGCCCAACGTGACTTAGGCGAGGGCTGGCATGTAATTGAAGAAGGCCTCAACGGCCGCACGACGGTACGCGACGACATGTGCCATCTGGACACCAATCTTAACGGCATCCGCGCACTTCCGATGCTGCTCGAGGCTCATAAGCCGCTGGATGCGATCGTGATTATGCTGGGCACCAACGACTGCAAGACGGTCTTTAGCGTGGGGGCTGCCGATATCGCTGACGGTGCCATGGCGCTGATTCGCACCGTCCGCGCGTTTCCCTGGACCGAAGCCGCGCCCTGCCCGCGTATTCTGCTGATGGCGCCTATCAAGATTAAACCGCAGATCGCCGATGTGTACATGACCGACTTTGACGAGCGCTCCGTCGAGGCCTCGGAGCATTTTGCCGAATACTATGCGTATGCTGCTAAACAGTTTGGCTGCGACTTTTTGAATGCCGCTGATTTTGCCGAGCCGGGCGATATCGATTATCTGCACATGATGCCCGAAAGCCACGAGAGCCTGGGCCATGCCGTGGCAGCCAAGCTCCAAGAGATGCTTGGTGAGTAGCGCGACCCAAAGCAGTACAAAAGTTCCCCTTGCGGTGGCTTGTTTCGTTGGCTTGTCTTGATCTGTAACAGCTGTAAGGCCGAAAACGGGCTAGATGTTACAGATTGAGATTATTTAGGTCGATATCGGTCGTTTGTCTCGATCTGTAACATCTAGGGTCGATTTTGCCGAGTTACTGTTACAGATCGAGATTTTCTTCTCTGCGGAATTTGAATGTCTCAATCTGTAACAGGTGAGCCGAAAAATGGGCTCTAACTGTTACGGATCGAGATGTTTGTGGGAACCACCGCAAAGGTGCCTGTCCCCTTTGCGGTGGTTTGGGCTGCGAATCTTAATACTGCCACATGTGATTGACGGGGCCGGAACCTTTGCCCATGTCAAAGCCGGCGGCGAGGGCGCCCGTTAGGTAGGCCTTGCCCGCGTTGACGGCGTCGGCAAGATCCATGCCCTGCGCCAGCGCGCAGGCGATGGCGGACGAGAGCGTGCAGCCGGTGCCGTGTGTGTTGTCGGTCTCGATGCGCTTGTGGCGGAACCACGTGGTGAGTGGATCTCCCAGATGGTTGCCCTCGTCATCGAGTGGCGCGGGTTCGGCCAGTACATCGTTGGCCTCGTTGACAAGATGCCCACCCTTAACGAGGGATGCGCAACCAAAGCGGCGGGTGAGGAGCATGGCAGCATTTTGCTGCGTGCGCTCGGAGTCGACCTCGTAGTCGAGCAGGGCCATGGCCTCGGGAATATTGGGCGTGATAACCGTCGCTAGCGGGAACAGGCGGCGGGTGAGCGCCTCGGCGGCATCTTCGGCAATCAGCCGTGCGCCCGAGGTGGCGACCATGACGGGGTCGACTACCACGTTTGTCGCGTTCCAGGCGCTCAGGCGGTCGGCGATAACATCGATAATCTCGGCAGAGGAAACCATGCCAATCTTGACGGCGTTGGGGCGGATATCGTCAAAAACGGCATCGATCTGCGCCGCGACAATATCCGGGGAGATGTTCTGTACGGCGGTGACGCCCAGGGTGTTCTGTGCGGTGATAGCGGTAATAGCCGTCTCGGCATACAGGCGGTGCGCCGTGATGGTCTTGATGTCGGCCTGAATGCCGGCGCCACCGCTGGAATCGGATCCTGCGATGGATAGAACGGCAGGTACCTTACTGCGATCCATGTTCGCTCCCTTGTTCGGTCGGAATCAAATGGGTCTATAAGCCAGCATTATAAAGATGCCCGGGCCGACTCTATGTCGAACCCGGGCGGGCGATGCAATCTTTACGCAAATGCAAGCAAATGTTCACACGTCAACAATTGACAGGCACCAGTTCGCCGCCAGAAGCGGCCGCGGCGACAGGGCTAGTCCTCCATGCCGAGGTCGATCGTGGTGCCCTCGAAGATCTTGTTGACGGTGCGGACGGCGCACATCTTGCCACACATGGTGCAAGTGCCCTCGGTGGCGGCGGGGGACTCCTCGTAGCGCTTCTTGCCCGTAACCGGGTCGAGCGCGCACTTCCACATGGCGTCCCAGTCGAGCTTGCGGCGTGCCTGGCCCATCTTGTCGTCCATGTCGCGGGCGTGGGGCACCTTTTTGGCGATGTCGGCGGCGTGTGCGGCGATTTTGGTGGCCATGAGGCCGTCGAGCACATCCTGGGCGTTGGGCAGGCATAGGTGCTCTGCCGGTGTCACGTAGCACAGGAAGTCGGCACCGGAGCTGGCGGAGATGGCGCCGCCGATGGCAGCGGTGATGTGGTCGTAACCAACGCCGATATCGGTCACCAGCGGCCCGAGCACATAGAACGGAGCATTGTGGCACAGGCGCTTCTGCAGTTTCATGTTGGCGGCGATCTCGTCGAGCGCCATGTGACCCGGGCCCTCGACCATGACCTGGACGCCGGCGGCCCAAGCGCGCTTGCACAGCTTGCCCAGCTCGATCATCTCAGCGGTCTCGGTGGCGTCGTTGGAGTCGTAGAGGCAGCCCGGGCGGCAGGAGTCGCCGAGCGAAATCGTCACGTCGTACTCGTGGCAAATCTCGAGCAATTCGTCGTAGAACTCATAGAACGGGTTCTCGTTACCGGTGACCTCCATCCAGCCAAACAGCAGTGAGCCACCGCGGCTCACGATGTTCATCAGGCGGCCGGTCTCCTTAAAGGTCTTGGTGACCGACTTGTTGATGCCGCAGTGAATGGTCATAAAGTCCACGCCGTCCTCGGCATGCGCGCGCACGACTTCGAACAGGTCGTCCTTGGTGAGCTTGACCAGCGGCTTTTCCATGTAGCCGATGGCATCGTACATGGGGACGGTGCCTACCATGAGCGGCGTCTCGTCGATGAGCTGCTGGCGGAACTGGCGCGTCTTGCCCGAGTTGGAGAGGTCCATGATGGCGTCGGCGCCAAAGTCCTCGGCGATCTTGACCTTCTTCCATTCCTCGGCGGCATCGGCCTTGTCGCCCGAGATGCCCAGGTTCACGTTGACCTTGGTGGACAAGCCCTCACCGACGCCAAAGGCGCGCATGCCCTTTTTGATGTGCACGATGTTGGCGGGAATGGCGATGCGGCCGTCGGCCACGCGCTCGCGGATGTACTCGGGGTCGCGATGCTCGCGCTCGGCGACCTCCTTCATCTGCGGTGTGATCTGCCCGGCGCGGGCGAAGTCGATTTGCGTGACGAGCTTGGGCTCGGTCTGTGTGCTCATTGGCACGGCTCCCTTCGTTGGCATTACCCATATCAGGTTTGCGGGTCAGGGCGGGCGCGCCCAGTCTCAGCCTGCCGTCTTGTCCTGCAAGCTCCCCGTTTATGTGGTGGGCTCAAGTATAGCCTGAATGGGTACGATTGGGCCAACAAGCGTGCCTGTGGGGAGGCGAACATGGAAGACAAGCATCTATATCGAGAGACACAATGGGATGTATCGGCCGAGGAAAGCCGTGCGCACCATGGCCTTGTCGCGATTGGTTTTGCGGTGCTTGCCGTGTTGGTGATTGCCTTTTGTATTTGGACGTTCGGCGGTCGTGGCGGCGTCACCTGGGGGTTTGAAGCCGACGATGCCCTGCCGATTATGACCATGAAAGTTTCTGGTGGCAACACGGTTGCCGCACCGGGCGACTATTGGTATCCGCGCGACGAGTTTGTGCAGCTGCAGTTGAGCGGCGGGTCTATTCCGGGCGAAGAAATCGAACGCGTGACGTTTGATGAGGCACTCAAAACACTCATGGTGAAGCTCAAAGATCAGGGCGATGTGCCCACGACCATGGATATCGCTCTGACGGAGTGGCGTCTGGAACCTCCGTCGGGCGTTACGGTATCCGACGTAGAGCACGTTAAGATTACCTACCAAGATGGCTCGACGAGCGAGATTGCAAAGGCCGATGGCTTGGCGGAGTAACGGGGTGTTTGGAAACGGCGGGCCTATAGTGCCTGCGCGTTCATGAAAACCAGGGTGTTTTTGTCTGAAAGCTCGGGGATGTGCCGATAGCCGATATTGAATGCGGTAAGTTCGCTTGCATCCTCGAGCTTGTTTTCTGCCATCCACCGCACCATGGAGCCGCGCGCCTTTTTGCTGGCGGTCGACTGTTGGATGGGCTTCCCGTTGCGGATGCCCTCGCCAAAGAGGCATGTGACGGCTGTGGCGTCGCCCGCGAGGTGGGGCAGAACGGCTTTGGCATACTCTACGCTGGCGAGGTTGACGATCGTGGTGTTTGAGCCTGCCGGGGCGATAGCCCGCGCGAGCTTATCGCTCCAAAATGCGTAGAGGTCTCGGGCACCGTCGACGACAAGCTTCGCGCCCATCTCCAGCCGATACGGTTCGACGGCATGAAAGGGACGAACGCACCCGTAGAGGCCGGAGAGGATCCACAGATGGTCTTGCAGCCATGCGAGCTGTGCGGAATCCATCACCTCGGGTGCCATGCTCTGGTATTGAATGCCGTGATAGGACATGACGGCAGGGGAGAGGTGACGGGCGAGTGCGGGATTGTCGAGATCGCCGCTTTTCAGGATGGGCCAGAACTCATGCAGTGTGTTGAGGCAAGGTCCCAGCAGTTTGTCACTCACGTTCCACAGCGCCTGCAGGCCGCCGCTGCCTTCATTCCGCTCGATATCTAGCAGTGCGCGGTGGAGGCGAGCCGTCTCGCGCGCAAAGGGTGGGATGCCCAGGACTTCAAAAGCATCTTGGGCCGCGCGCATCTGCTTGGCGGGCGAAATGATGACCTGCAGCATGGACTCTCCTCTGCCAAAAAAGTTGCGGTGGAATACGGTCTGTTTTGGCCGTTTATGGGCCAGTTTAGTCCGTATTTCACCGCAACTGATGAAGGGTTGGTTAGGCTCGCTCGATGAAGGCCTTGTAACCGCGATATGCCTCGTAGATGTCGGCCTTGTTGGCGACCTCCCACAGGGCGTGCATGGACAGGACGGCAACGCCGGAGTCGATGACGTTCATGCCGTACTTGGCCATGATGTAGGCGATGGTGCCGCCGCCACCAGCGTTGACGCGGCCGAGCTC
Source organism: Collinsella sp. (assembly GCA_052346145.1). Taxonomy (GTDB): domain Bacteria; phylum Actinomycetota; class Coriobacteriia; order Coriobacteriales; family Coriobacteriaceae; genus Collinsella. The sequence goes on along the minus strand of DAWDVX010000002.1, from coordinate 39,836 downwards.
GCAGGTCTGGAAGTCCACGCCGGCCTCGTCCATGATGTCGCGGACGAGGGCCACGTACTCGGCGTCGGCGTCGTTTGAACCGCCCTTGCCGCGACTGCCCGTGTACTTGTTAAAGCACAGACCACGACCCATAAAGGCGGCGTTCTTGGTTTCGAACTTGCCGGCATAGCCCGGGTCGAAGCCGGCAGACACGTCGGAGGAGAGCATGCGGCTGCGGGCGAGTGTGCGGCGCAGGGCCAGCGGGCTATCCTCGCCGGCGAGCGTCATGATCTCGGCGACGGTGTTCTCGAAGAAGCGGCTCGTCATACCGGTGGCACCCACGGAGCCGATCTCCTCCTTGTCGACGATGAGCGTGATGCTTGTGCGCTCCACGTTGGCGACGTCGATCTGGGCAAGCATGGAGGGGTAAGCGCAGACGCGGTCGTCGTGGCCATAGCCCAGAATCATGGAGCGGTCGAGGCCCATGTCGCGGGCGGGACCGGCGGGCACGACCTCGATTTCGGCGGAGAGGAAGTCCTCCTCCTCGACGTCATACTGCTCCTTGAGGATGTCCAGGAACATTTGCTTGACGGGCTCCTTGGGGGCGTCCTTGTCGTCCTCATCGAACTTGACGGGACGGCCGCCCACGATCACGTCGAGGATCTCGGCGTCGACGGCGTCCTTGGCAGGCTTGGACATCTGCTCGCTCGAGAGGTGAATCAGCAGGTCGGAGATGGTAAAGACCGGGTCGTCCGCCTTGTCGCCTATGTTGATATCGACGGTGGTGCCGTCCTTTTTGCAGATGACGCCCACGAGTGCGAGCGGGGAGGCTACCCAGTGGTAGCTCTTGACGCCGCCGTAGTAGTGCGTGTCGAGGTAGGCCATGTCGCCGGCCTCGAAGGCGGGGTTCTGCTTAAGGTCCAGGCGCGGCGAGTCCACGTGGGCGCCCAGGATGTTAAAGCCCTGCTCGAGCGGGGCGGTGCCCAGGTTGACGAGCATAAGGTCCTTGCCGTGGTTGGCAGCGTACACTTTGTCGCCTGCCATGAGCTCGCGGCCCTCGGCGATCACGGTCTCCAGGTTGACGTAGCCCGCCTCCTCGGCCATCTTGATACCGGTCTTGACGCACAGGCGCTCGGTCTTGTTCTCGCTCAAAAACTGCTTATAGCCGCGGCAAAGCTCCTCGAGCTCTTCGACTTGCTGTGGCGTGTACTTTTTCCATGCGCAGGGACGCTCCATGACGCAGGCTCCTTTCGGATCGATCGTGCTGGTTGATGTACCGTGAGCCATCGTATCACGCGCGGGCTCGCGGCGGCAGGGGAGCTTGATGTGCAGTGGTCGCGGGGCGGGGAGCGTGTAAACTGGTGTGAGCAAACCGTGCCCAGCCCAAAGCGAGGTATTCAATATGTCTGACAAGCGCCGCACCTTTGCCGTTATCGACGGCAACTCGCTCATGCATCGCGCCTTCCACGCCGTGCCGCCGACTATGAACGCGCCGGACGGTCGCCCCACCAACGCGATCTTTGGCTTTCTGAACATGTTTCTTAAGATGATCGATGCCTTTAACCCCGACGGCGTCGTCGTGGCGTTTGACAAGGGCAAACCGCGCGTGCGCATGGAGATGCTGCCGCAGTATAAGGCGCAGCGCCCGCCCATGGACCCCGATCTGCACGCGCAGTTCCCTATGATCAAGGAGCTGCTCGGTGCGCTCAACGTGCCGATTCTGCAGTCTGAGGGCTGGGAAGGCGACGATATCCTGGGAACCATGGCGCGCCTGGGTGAGGAGGCCGGCTGCGACATGCTGCTGGTGACCGGCGACCGCGACATGTATCAGCTTGTGACCGAGCATGTCAACGTGGTCTCGACTCGTAAGGGCCTGTCCGACGTGGCAATCATGACGCCCGAGAGCGTGGATGACCTGTATCACGGCATTACGCCGGCGCTCGTGCCCGATTTTTACGGCCTGAAGGGCGATACGTCGGACAACATTCCCGGCGTACCGGGCATCGGCCCCAAAAAGGCGAGCGCGCTCATCGCGCAGTACGGCAGCTTGGACGAGGTCATCGCGCATGCCGACGAGGTCAAGGGCAAGATGGGCGAGAACCTGCGTGCGCACATCGACGACGCACTGCTGAGCCGCAAGGTTGCGACCATTCGCACCGATGCGCCTGTTGAGCTCGACTTTGAGGCGACGTCCTTTCCGGCGTTTTCTGCCGACGAGGTCTCCGCGGCGCTGGGTACGCTTGGTATCACCGCCATGCAGAACCGTTTCTTGGCGCTGATTGGCGGCGAAGGCGGGGCTGCGGCCACCGCCAGCGCGTTCGAGATGCCCGCGGTTTCGCGCGCTGCCGCCGGCGATGCCGAGGCGCTCGCTGCCGCTGCCGCCGAGATCGCTCGCACGATCGAGGCGGGCGAGTGGGTTGCCGCCGTGGTGGACGATGACAAGGAGGAGGGTGCGCTCTTTGGCCTGACGCGTACGCTGTGGCTGGCGACGTCCAAGGGGCTCTTTGCGCTCGAGGAAGCCGATGGCGGCGCGCCTGCCGCTGTCGAGGGCTTCAATTTTGCCCACGGCGTGATCGCTGGTGTGCTCGCGCGCCTGTTTATGGAAGGCCGCGTGACGAGCCCGGATATGAAGGCGCTGTTGCACGAGCTTTCGCCCATCGATTCCTCTGAGCCCGAGCTCATGGATCCGCTCGCTGCCGATTCCACGCGTATCTTCGATACCGTGGTTGCCGCCTACCTGCTGGATTCCGACCGCTCCGAGTTTGATGAGGCGTATCTGGCTGATACCTATCTGCAGATGTCGCTGCCCGCGGCACGCGGCGCAGAGGGTGCCGGCGAGGACGCTCCTGCGCCCGCCGCTCGCACGGCTGCCTTAACGCTGGCGCTGGTCGCGCCGCTGCGCGATCGCATGGCCCGTGAGAACGCCGCTAACGTGTTCGACGGCATCGAGATGCCGCTTGTGCCGGTGCTCGCCAAGATGGAGCGCGCGGGCATGCTCGTGGATCCCGATCGACTGCGCAGCCTGTCCGAGGGCCTGGCGACCCAGATCACCGAAGTTGAGCGAAGCATTCGCAACCTTGCCGGTGACGAGACCTTTAACATCGGCAGCCCCATGCAGCTCTCGCATGTGCTCTTTGATGTGATGGGCCTTCCGACCAAGGGCCTCAAGAAGACTAAGCGCGGCTATTATTCGACCAACGCCAAGGTGCTGAGCGACCTTGCGCGTGACCACGAAATCGTGCGTCTGATCTTGGACTGGCGTGAGAAGTCTAAGATCAAGTCCACCTATCTGGACACGCTGGGCCCGCTACGCCGTGGTGACGGTCGCGTACACACTACGTACAACCAGACCATCACGGCAACGGGGCGTCTGTCCTCGAGCGACCCGAACCTGCAGAACATCCCGACGCGCTCGGAGCTGGGTCGTACCGTCAAGACGGCGTTTTCGGCAGGCGAGGGAAGCGTCTTTTTGGCGGTGGACTACTCGCAGATCGAGCTGCGTCTGCTGGCGCATCTCTCAGGTGACGAGCACTTGGTGCGCGCCTTTAACGAGGGCGAGGACTTCCATGCCGAGACGGCGGCGCGCGTGTTCGGTGTGCCGGTGTCCGAGGTAACGCCCGACCTGCGCAGTCGCGCCAAGGCCGTGAACTTTGGCATCGTGTACGGCCAGCAGGCCTACGGTCTGTCGCAGTCGCTGCATATCTCGATGGCCGAGGCGCGCGACATGATCGACCGCTACTACGAGGCCTACCCGGGCGTGCGTACGTTCCTCGACAACGTGGTGGCGCGCGCCAAGCAGACGGGCTACGCCGAGACCATGTATGGCCGCCGTCGTCATATTCCTGAGCTCAAGGCCAAAAACCCGCAACTCCGCGGCTTTGGCGAGCGCACGGCTATGAACCACCCCATGCAGGGAACCGCCGCCGACATCATCAAGATCGCCATGGCCCGCGTAAGCCGTCGCCTGGAAGAAGAAGGCTTTGCCGCCCACATGATCCTGCAAGTGCACGACGAACTGGACTTTGAGTGCCCCGTCGACGAAGCCGAGCGCCTAACCACCATGGTCCGCGACGTCATGGAACACGTAGTAGACCTCCGCGTCCCCCTAATCGCCGAAGCCAGCACCGGCATAACCTGGGCCGACGCCAAATAGGGAAGCGCTCACAATTCCAAAGTAACTAAAAGCAGAAGGGGGCTCCTTGCCAACAAGGAGCCCCCTTCATTCCAAAAAAACAGCCAAGTATCTAGACGCCAAGACGCCATCTAGGCGGCAAGCAAGTCACCGCAGGACCTGGCCGGGCGAGGCGGGTAAGTTTTTCGTAGATTCCGCACGAGCCGGAAAGCACTTAATGTGCTTTCCGAGCGAGCCCAGGACCTGACCGAACGAAAAACTTACCCGCCTCGCCCGGCCAGGTCCGACGAGCAACGTTAACGAGCCGCCAGGATGGCGTCGATGAGCGTCAGTACGCCCCCGTCGTTGTTGCTCGGAATGCGCCACTTGGCGTGCGCGTTCATGTGCTCTTCGGCATTGTCCACGATAAAGCTGTGACCGACGCGCTCCAGCATGGGGATGTCGTTGTAGGTATCGCCCACGGCGGCAGCATCGGCGATATCGATGCCCAGGTGCTCGCACAGGTGCGCGACGCCGGCGCCCTTGTCAACGCCCAGGTTCATAAAGTCGATCCACTCGCGCCCGGCGTTGGTGACGTAGAGTTTGTCCGAGAACTCGGGGCTATAGGTCTCGCGGAATGCGGGCTCGGCATCGTAGCCAGGGAAGAAGACCGAAATCTTGTTGGACTCGAAATCAATGCCCTCAAAGCTGTCGACGTAGTTGATTGTGTTGTAGTAGACGCTGATCTCGTCGTGGTACTGATGGTCGCGGGCAAGCACGTAGAACTCGTCGAAGCAGCACAGGACGGGGACAGCGCGCGGATCCTCCGAGGCACGGCTCAAGACCTGCTGATACAGCTCCACGTCAATATTGCTCTTATAGATATAGTTGCCGCGATAGATGACGCAGGCTCCGTTATCGGGACAAAAAGCAAGACTGTTTTTGATGCCCTCGAACATCTCCTCGAGCTTGGGGGCGGGACGTCCGCTGGCAGGGCAGAATACGATGCCGGCGTCGGCGAGCTTGTCCAGGCGTTCATCAAGACCCTGCGGTAACACGCGCTCGTCGGTGAGTAGCGTCTTGTCCATGTCGACGGCGAGAATCTTAATGTTTCCGATATTGGCGTCCGATTCGTAAGTTTGCATAAAAGCGAGCCTTTCGTTTCGAGATTGTTTCAGACGTTATAACCATCAATTCGTAGTCGGGCGTATTTTCGCAGGAACGGAGCGTATTTGCACCACGCTTCACAAAGTAATGAAAAAACTTTTCAGAAATTTGAATTTGTCGCTTGTGCTGCGGGCACTTTAGCGTAATATAGCGACCATCGAAAACGGAGACGGAAAAACAACCGCTTACCGAGGAAAAGGTACCGTTTGCGATATTTGAATTGCGCCCGGCGATAGGTGAAAGGAGAGGCAGATGCAGTTCGTAAAGATCATCACCACTGCAGACAATGCCATCCGACGCCAGCGCGCAATTTCCCGACGACGATAACAATCGTCTCTGTCCGCATGGGGCGCAATGCCTCAACAGAGTCATTTTGAGGTCGTTGGGTTTTAAGCACGACATAGCCGCATGTTTCTAGGGCATGCCTGTGATGCATTCTGCTGAATAACCTGATATTGCACGGTTTTTGACCTCAAGGTGACTTGCAACTGACCGATGTTCTAACTAGCTACCAAGGGCGAAAGGAAACAGCCATGAGCAAGGAAAAAGTCGTTCTCGCATATTCCGGTGGTCTTGATACATCCGTATGTGTCAAGTGGCTCCAGGACGAGAAGAATCTCGATGTCGTTTGCGTCTGCGGCAACGTGGGCCAGGAAGAGACCGGACTGGATGCCAAGAAGCAGAAGGCACTCGACCTGGGCGTTCTCGATTGTCAGGTGCTCGACCTGCGCGACGAGTTCTCTGATGAGTTCCTGACTAAGGCCATCGCCGCAAACTCCATGTACGAGAACAAGTATCCGCTGCTCTCGGCTCTTTCTCGCCCGCTGCTCGCCAAGAAGCTCGTCGAGGTCGCTCACGAGTTTGGCGCGACCTACGTCGCCCACGGCTGCACCGGCAAGGGTAACGACCAGGTCCGTTTTGAGGCCGCCGTCAAGGCCCTCGACCCCGAGCTCAAGGTTATCGCCCCGGTTCGCGAGTGGGACCTGAAGTGCCGTCCCGACGAGGTCGCCTATGCCCACGCCCACAACGTGCCGGTTCCCGAGGGTGCCAACGACAACCCCTACTCCATCGACGACAACCTGTGGGGTCGTGCCATTGAGTGCGGTCACCTGGAGGATCCCTGGAACGAGCCGCTCGACGACGCTTGGGTTATGACCAAGAATCCCGAGGACACCCCGGACACCCCGACCTACACCGAGATTGAGTTTGAGGCCGGCAAGCCCGTCGCCGTCGACGGCAAGAAGATGAAACTCTCCGAGATCGTCATCGCCCTCAACAAGATCTCCGGCGACAATGGCTTTGGCCGTCTCGATCTGGTCGAGGATCGCCTGGTGGGCCTTAAGAGCCGCGAGTGCTACGAGGTTCCCGGTGCCCTGACGCTCATCACCGCCCACAAGGCGCTCGAGGACATCTGCGTCGAGGGCGACCTGCTCAAGACCAAGATCAAGCTCGAGCAGGATTGGGCCACCGCCGTGTACAACGGCCAGTGGTACAGCCCGCTCAAAAACGCGCTCGATGCCTTTATGGCCGACACGCAAAAGTTCGTGACCGGCACTGTCCGTCTGAAGTTCTTTAAGGGCAACTGCCATGTCGTCGGCCGCAAGAGCCCCTTCAGCCTCTACGACTACGGTCTGGCTACCTACGACCGCGACACCACGTTTGACGAGAAGGCCAGTGCCGGCTTTATCGAGATCGATACGCTGTCGCTCAAGACGTGGGCAAAGGTCCAGGGCCCCAGCTCTGCTGCCGCCCAGGCCTAGCGCCTCCTTCCCTTGGTATCCGCGCGGCCCATCCGCGTGATACATAACGGGCGCACGGGGTCCCTACCTTTCGTTATGCTTGCTGACACTTCTTAACATCGGTGGCCCCTACGTTCCGCCCGCATATATGATGCCGCGTCTGCGGCTGAGTCCGAGCCCCGCCGGGGTTGTCCGGCGGGGCTCCTTCTATCAATTTGGCGGCTCTGTGCCTATATATGAGGAGTATCCATTATGTTCAATGCTATCGCGCATGCTTTGCTTGCCCTCGCGCCCGAGTTCGATGCTGTAAAGGTCGAGGACGTTCCTATGAGCCTGAAGGCCTGGATCGATGGTTCGCAGGGCAACATCCGGAGGGAGACGTTGGGCGCCAAGTGCATGGTGCGTCACTTCTTTGCAAATTAGCCACATGGCCCCGCGCGCGGCAGGGAGTGTGTAAAACTAGCGGTTGATAGATCGCTTTAGCGACAGGGCACATTGCTTTGGACGCTTGTTTTGGTATTTGGAGAAAGGAGACGGTTCCATGGCTCTTTGGGGCGGTCGTTTTGAGGCGGGCGTGGCCGAGGTCACGCAGGAGTTTGGCGCGTCGCTGCCGGTCGACAAACATCTCTATAAGCAGGATATCGCCGGCTCTAAGGCGCATGCCAAGATGTTGGCCGCCCAGGGCATCATCAGTGCCGAGGACGAGCAGGCGATTGCCAAGGGCCTGACCGGAATCGAACAGGATATCGATGCCGGCAACTTCACCTTCGATATCAACGATGAGGACATTCATATGTCCATCGAGAGCGAGCTGACGCGTCGCATCGGCGAGGCTGGCAAGCGCTTGCATACTGGGCGTTCGCGCAACGACCAGGTGGCGACCGATACGCGCCTTGGCGTCAAGGCGCTGGCCAAGGAGCTCATGGAGGCCAATCTTGAGCTGCGCCATGTGCTGGTGGATGCGGCCAAGAAGTACGACAAGGTGATTCTGCCGGGCTACACGCATATGCAGCACGCTCAGCCCGTGCTGCTCTCGCATCATCTGCTGGCGTATTCCTGGATGTTCGCGCGCGACTTTACGCGCCTGAAGGCCGCCTTTGATGCCGCCGACAACTGCCCGCTGGGTGCTGCCGCGCTTGCCGGTACGAGCTATCCGCTCGATCGCCAGATGACGGCTGCTGAACTTGGCTTTGCGGGCGTGATCCCCAATTCGCTCGATGCGGTTTCCGACCGTGATTTCCTGCTCGATCTGCATTACGCCGGATCCGTCATGGCGATGCACCTGTCGCGTCTTTCCGAGGAGATCGTGCTGTGGTCGAGCTCCGAATTTGGCTTTATCACGCTTTCAGACTCCTACTCCACCGGCTCGTCTATCATGCCGCAGAAGAAGAACCCCGACTTTGCCGAGCTTATCCGCGGCAAGAGCGGTCGCGTGTACGGCAACCTGGTGCAGCTGCTGGTAACCATGAAGGGCTTGCCGCTTGCTTATAACAAGGACTTGCAGGAGGACAAGGAGGGCGCGCTCGATACCGCCCATACGCTCATGCAGTGCCTGTCCGTTATGGCCGGAATGATTTCGACTTGGACCGTCAACGAGGATGCCATGGCGCGCGAGTGCGGCGTGGGGCACCTTGCCGCCACCGATGTTGCCGATTACCTGGCCAAGCGTGGCCTGCCGTTCCGCGAGGCACATGCCGTGGTGGGCCATCTGGTCCTGATGTGCGAGAAGCGCGGCTGCAATCTTGAGGACCTGCCGTTTGAGGTGTTCCAGGAGGCAAGTCCGCTCTTTGAGCGCGACATTACCGAGGCGCTCGACATCCCGTCGATTGTCGCCGCGCGCACGACCGAGGGCGGCACCGCCCCTGCCGCCGTTGCCGTGCAGCTGCAGCGTGCCGAGGCGCAGCTCGTGGTCGACGAAGGTGTGTTTGAATCGCTAACCAAGGTCGTCGAGATGGGTCACGGGGCAAAGTAGAGGTTTGGCCGAAGCCGTTTTGGCCATGTATTGATAAATCGTTTTCGCTTTACGGGCGCCTGCTGATGTGGGAGCCCGTATTTTGTTGCTATGGGGGAGGGGCTTGTCGAGAACTTCTGTAGGACCTTTGGGCAGGTTGTGAAGGGGATACGTTCGCGGGCGGCAACCGACCGCCTGCTCTGTTCGGCGCGGTTGATGGGCGGTCGGATGGTACTCTAATCGGGCTTCGAAACAGAAGTGACACATATGGAGCGCTTTAATAAATTGCAACGTTTCAATAAACAGCTTTTTGTTTAACTGCAGCTAAAACTCTGTTACGATGCAGTCCAGGCGGGTGCCGGAATGGGACTTGGGCACGCGCGAACCTACTTGAAAGGCTACTTTTATGGCTATCGAGAAGACCTTCATCATGATTAAGCCCGACGCCGTGCGCGACCGCAAGATCGGCGAGATCGTTGCTCGCATTGAGCGCAGCGGCCTTGTCATCGAGCGCATGGAGATGACCACGCTCGAGCGCGCTACCGTCGAGGAGCACTACGCCCATCTGGCCGACAAGCCCTTCTTTGGCGGTCTCTGCGACTTTATGACGAGCGGTCCGGTCGTCAAGATGGTCGTTTCCGGTCTCTCCGCTGTTGCTAAGATGCGCACCCTCATGGGCGCTACCAACCCGCTTGAGGCTGCTCCTGGTACCATCCGCGGCGACTTTGCCGTCGATGTCAACGCCAACGTGATCCATGGCTCCGACTGCCTGGAGAACGCCGAGATTGAGATCAAGCGCTTCTTTGGCTAAACCAGCTTTGACTCCTTAAAGCTGTTAGCGTGTGGCTTGGGCGCCGCGGAACTCCATCCGCGGCGCCCTTTTATTCCAAAATCTATGCAGGGGCCCGCTCGGACATGTGTTCCGAGCGGGCCCCTGCTGTTAGCTTGTGGCACTGAATAGTTTAGGCTTCGTCGACGATCTTAAGGGCGCGCGTGTGATCGATCTCGTTGAGGAGGTTAACGCGACGCTCGTGACGACCACCCTCAAACTCGGCGTCGAGCCACTCGTCGACGATCATCTTGGCGAGCTCGGAGCCCACGACGCGGGCGCCAAAAGCGAGCACGTTGGTATTGTTGTGCATGCGGGAGAGCTTGGCGCTGAAGGGCTCGGAGCACACGACGGCGCGTACGCCCTCGACCTTGTTGGCAGCCAGGCTGATACCGACGCCGGTGCCACAGATCAGGATGCCTAGATCGACGTCGCCGTTGGCAACGGCCTTACCCACCTTGTAGCCGGCGATGGGGTAGTCAAAGCTCTCGGAGGTGTCGGTGCCAAAGTTCACGACCTCGCAGCCGCGCTCCTTCAGGTGCTCGGAGATGATGTTCTTGAGCTCGACGGCGGCGTGGTCGTTACCGATACCGATCTTCATGGATAGTTCCTCTCTGGTCTGTGCGGCGAGATTGCTAAAGGTTTTACCGCGTTCGACTGCATGATAGCGCGACTTTTGTGTAAACGCTTGGGCGTTTTTTTGGTCAAACGCTTTAGCATGCAACAAGACCGGTTTCTCATGAATGAATGCCGTCAGTTTGCGCCTGAATGCCGTCTACCGGAACCTGGGTTGCGGTTTTTGATGCATTGTTATCAAATAAAAGAGCTAATTATTATTGAGAGCCCAGCCCGTTATACAAGTAGGAGATACCTATGCCTGCCGATTCCCTTCGTGATGCCGCGTTTTGCGATGTTTTGAACCGCGAACTTGTTTGTGCACTCGGCTGCACCGAGCCCATTGCCGTTGCTTATGCAGCGGCGCTGGCGAGCCAGACGCTCGGTTGCGAACCCGATCATATGGACGTTGCCTGCTCGGGCAACATCATCAAGAACGTCAAGAGCGTGACCGTGCCCAACTCGGGCGGAATGCATGGTATTGAAGCCGCGGCCGTGCTGGGTGCCGTGGGCGGCGACGCCAAGAGCGCGCTCGAGGTGCTCGAGAGCGTCGATGACGCGGACCGCGCCCGCGTGGCCGAGCTGCTTGCCGATGCGGACTACTGCGATGTGTCGCTTGTCGAGGGTGTGCCCAACCTCTACATCAAGGTGACTGCGACGGCCGGGGGCCATACCGCGGTCGTCGAGATTACCGATCACCACACTAATGTCACGTGCCATACGCTCGACGGTATTCCGGTATGCGGTAAGTCGGCGGGGGAGTGCGCCGCCTGCGCCGAGCGCGTGGTGGCCGAGCGTGCGGCAGATAACGCCGACACGCCCATGTCGATCGAGACCATCATCGACTTTATCGAGGACGGTGACATTGAGGACGCCCGCGCTGCCGTTGAGCGTCAGATTGAGCTGAATGGCGCGATCAGTGCCGAGGGTCTCGCGCACGCTTGGGGCGCCGAGGTGGGCCGTACGCTGCTGGGTGCTCGTGCCGATGACGTCGCCTGCCGTGCCCGTGCCCGTGCGGCCGCCGGGTCCGACGCCCGCATGAACGGCTGCGCGCTGCCGGTCGCCATTGTGTGCGGCTCGGGCAATCAGGGCATTACCTGCGCATTGCCCGTCATGGAGTATGCCGAGTACCTGCGTTGCGACCACGAGCGCCTGGTGCGCGCCGTGATGCTGTCCGATCTTATCGCCGTACATATCAAGAGCTATATTGGTGCGCTCTCGGCGTTTTGCGGTGCTATTTGCGCCGCGTGCGGCGCCGGCGCCGCGATTACCTGGCTGTGTGGCGGCACGCGCGAGCAGATCGGCGCGACAGTCTCGAACACGCTCGGCAACGTTGGCGGCATCGTGTGCGATGGCGCCAAGGCGAGTTGCGCGGCTAAGATTTCCGCTGCCGTTGATGCTGCGATTCTGGGCCACGATATGGCCATGCAGGGCCGCGGCTTCCGCGCCGGCGAGGGTCTCATTCAGGATACCGTCGAGCAGACGATTGCCAGCATGGGCTACGTGGGCCGCGTGGGCATGAAGGACACCGACATCGAGATCCTCAACATCATGATCGGTAAAACCCAGGTCTGCTAGATATTAAGTTGCGGTGAGATAGTTCCTAAAATTACCCGGGTGAGGGGCAAACAGGAACTATCTCACCGCAACTGCGCTAGATGTTCTGGCGCCTACGATAGTTCGTCGGCTATTTGGTGCTCGTAGAAGGCCTCGATTACGGCGTTAAAGTCGCGGGCGAAGTCTTCCATGGTTCCGCGCCAGGTGGCTCGGCTGGGCTTGCCCTGGCCCACAAAGGCGGTTTGGATGCCGCAATCGGGGGACGGGAAGTCGCGTTTGGGATCGTTGCCAACCATAAGGACCTCGTGCGGCTCGAGCCCCATCACCTGAAGCTGCTCTAGATAGTAGGTGGCATCGGGCTTGCAGCGGGTGGTGTTTCCCATGTGCGTGACGAGCTCAAAGGGAGCGTCGGCCAGGTCGCCCCAACCCATGCGGCACTCGATGGCGCCCTGGGGAAAGCTGGGGTTGGTAAAGAGCGCGCAGCGCAGCCCTGCGTCCTGTACGGCCTGGAGCGCGGCGTGTGCGCCCGGCATGGCGTGGGCGTTAATGACATCGTCGTTCTTGTACGGAAGAACTTCGCGGTCATAGTAGGTAAACGCCTCGTAGATGAGGGGATCGGAGAGGCAGATCCCGCATCGGCGCTCGACCTCTTCTTGGTAAAACTCAAGATTGGTGCGGTTGTCCGTGCCGCTGCGGCGATTGGCGTTGAGGTCGACCAGGATGGTGCCGAGGCGCGCCATCGTGCCACCGCGGCTGCGGTGCCCGATATCCGCGAGCATCGATGAGACATCCTTAAAATAGCGAAGGATGAACGCGTTGAGGTTGATGCTAAGAAGCGTCTCGTCCATATCGAAAACGACTGCTTTGAGCACGCGGGCACCTTTCTCGTAAATTTGATCTAGAGTCGTTGGCTCCGGATACTTTACCCCAAAGCCGAATGCCTGGCTGGTTATCGTCAAGTTGCGGAGACGTGTGTTCATAAGATTGCGAAAAAGTCTCCATACGAGTAAAAAATCGCAGTTCACGCTTGAAATCGAAATGATTTCCCCGTAACCTAAACGAACGTGATTGCATAAGCGTCACATTAGTATCTGTCGGCTCCCGAGTGTTCCTAAACGTTGTGTGCTTGTCGCACCCTTCTGTAGGTCCTAGCAATCGGGGCCCCGTAGTTCGAAAGGGGTCCACCTTTGAGTGAGATTCAGAACTCGTCCATTTTCTCTCTTGACGATGTCAACGAGGAGGAGATGAACAACCTCATCGACGGTACGATTACCGACTTTGATGAGGGCGATCTCGTTAACGGCACTGTCGTTAAGATCGAGCATGACGAGGTGCTCGTTGACATCGGATTCAAGTCCGAGGGCGTTATCCCGGTCCGCGAGCTGTCCATCCGCAAGGACGCTAACCCTGCAGACATCGTTGCACTCGGTGATCCCATCGAGGCTCTGGTACTCCAGAAGGAGGACAAGGACGGTCGTCTGGTCCTGTCCAAGAAGCGTGCCGAGTACGAGCGTGCTTGGAACCGCATCGAGGAGAAGTTCAACTCCGGCGAGAACGTCGAGGGCGAGGTTATCGAGGTTGTCAAGGGCGGCCTGATCCTCGACATCGGCCTGCGTGGCTTCCTGCCCGCCTCCCTCGTCGACCTCCGTCGCGTCAAGGACCTCACCTCCTACATGGGCACCCGCATCGAGGCCCGCGTCATCGAGATGGACCGCAACCGCAACAACGTCGTCCTCTCCCGTCGCGTCGTGCTCGAGGAGTCCCGTAAGGCCGAGCGCTCCGAGATCCTGTCCAAGCTCAAGTCTGGCATGCGTCTCCAGGGCACCGTTTCCTCCATCGTCGACTTCGGCGCCTTCGTCGACCTCGGTGGTATCGACGGCCTCATCCACATTTCCGAGCTCTCCTGGAACCACGTCAACCATCCTTCCGAGGTTGTCAAGGTCGGCCAGGAGGTCGAGGTCGAGGTTCTCGACGTCGATCTCAACCGCGAGCGCATCTCCCTGGGTCTCAAGCAGACCACCGAGGATCCGTGGCGCGCACTGGTCAAGAAGTACCCCGTCGGCGCTATCGTCGAGGGCACTGTGACCAAGCTTGTCCCGTTCGGCGCTTTCGTCGATCTGGGCGAGGGCATCGAGGGCCTGGTGCACATCTCCGAGATGGCCAACAAGCACGTCGATCAGCCTTCTCAGGTCACCCACGTGGGCGACAAGGTTCAGGTCAAGGTCATGGAGATCGACCTCGACCGTCGTCGTATCTCCCTGTCCATGAAGTCCGCTGCTGAGACTCTGGGCGTCGAGATCGAGGTTACCCCGCTGCCTTCCGAGAAGAAGGACGAGGAGACCGACGCCGAGTAAATCGGTTTGACGATCACTTGTTTTAAGGGATCCGTCCGCAATGGACGGGTCCCTTTTTTGCATTTGCTGCTGAGGTGCGCGATGCTGCCCGGGCTGTCCACAGGCTATTGGGTTGTCAGTGCATGAAAAATGCCGACATCCCGCCTCGGGGAGGAGGCGGGAACACACCGAGTAGACGGAGGGGTGTGGAGCGCGGTCGCGTCTCGACTGACGACGTTGCCCATCGACAGGACCATTGTAGCGCATGGCGGTTCTTGGTTTATCGTGTCGAGCGTTTGCGTTGTGCCATTGCCTGCGGCAACGGTGTGTTACACTCTTGCACTGCTGAGTGGGCCAGACGGTCGCGCGATGTGCTGCTTGCAGCACGCGTGAGGAAAGTCCGGGCTCCAGAGGGCGGGATGCCGGCTAACGGCCGGGCGGAGTGATCCGACGGAAAGCGCCGCAGAAAAGAAGACTCCCACCTGCGCCGCAAGGCGTAAAGGGAAAAGCTGAAACGGTGGTGTAAGAGACCACCAGCGTCGTGGTAACACGGCGGCTTGGCAAGCCCCATCCGGAGCAAGCGCGAATAGGAACGCTATGGGCCGGCCCGGTCCGCGTTCGGGTAGCGTGCGTGGAACTGCACGGTAACGTGCAGACAAGATAAATGACCGTTCACGACAGAACCCGGCTTATCGGCCCACTCAGCACTTTGTTGACGCTGCGAACCCGTCAGCGCGGCAATCTGCCTTTCAAGCCTTCGGGCATGACCATAAGGTCAATGCCCTTGTCTTTCAAGGCACCTTGCTCGCGCTGACGGGTTCTCGCTGTTGGTGACGGTATCATTGGCGTTTCCGTTCTTGTTGGCGAGGTCAACGGTGCTGTCTTTGCCGTATTATTGAGGCTGTTTGTTGCTGCGCTTTATTTTGTTGAGGGGCTTTGTTGGACAGCTATTTTTCTCTGCAATCGAATATTGAGGCTTCGGGCGAGTTTGTGGACCGCAAGAGCCGGTTTATTGCCCAGCTGGTCCATATTGAGTCCGAGGACGAGGCGAATGCCTTTATCGAGATGGTTCGCAAGCGTCATTACGACGCTCGACACAATGTTCCCGTGTGGATTTTAGTCGATGGACGCGAGCGCCAGAGCGATGATGGTGAGCCGAGCCACACAAGCGGTATGCCGACGCTCGAGGTGTTGCGCGGCGCGGGGCTCAAAAATGTTTGCTGCGTAGTGACGCGCTATTTTGGTGGCACGCTGTTAGGGCCCGGTGGCTTGGTACGCGCCTATACCGCGGCGACGCAGACGGCGGTGGCCGCGGCTCAGGAGGCCGGGCAGATCGTTGAGATGACAAGCGTCGTGCCGGTTGACGTGCATGTGGCCTATCCGCAGTACGAGCAGGTGCTTCGTTTGGCGCAGGATTCGGGTGCCAAGGTTTCGGGCACCGACTACGCGGATGCCGTGACGATTCATTTGGTGTTCAAAGCGGGGGAGCAGGAGCCGTTTTGCGCTAAGATGCGCGAGCTTATGGCGGGGCGTGAGGAGATTGAGGTCGGCGCTCCCGAATTTGCCGAGTTCTAACGGCGACGGCCGGCGTGCTTTTGGATGGATCCCAAGCGCGCCGGCTGTCGTTTTTCTGTTGCTGCCGTTTACTCGGCGAGCTGCTTTAGCACATCGCAGGCGATCTCGACGGCATCGTCGATGCAGCCGGGGCAGCTGCGGAGCGGACCCTTGTCCGATCCGATACCCTTGAGCGTGCCGCAGACGGTCGTCGTGTTCTTCTCGCCAAAGCGCTTGGCGATTTCGCGCGACAGCTTGTAGGTCTGGCCCTTGGTCTTGGGGTTTTCCATGCCGTCGCTCATTACAAAGCCCATGATGGCCACGGCGCCCGAGATGGCGCCGCAAGTTTCGGTCATGCCGCCCATGCCGGCGCCAAAGCCCTCGGTGAGGGTAAAGGCGACCTGGGGGTCGAGCCCGACGGCGGGCGCGAGCGTGCAGGCGACGGCCTGGGCGCAGTTAAAGCCACGGGCGTGATATTCGGCAGCTTGAGCCTGACAGGCGGTGATGCCGAGCTGGGCCGTATCGATTTGCTTCATCGTTGTCTCCTTGGTCACGGTGTACCCGCCTATGGTACCCGTGACGGGGCATGTAATCATCGAGAGCTTCATGGATGCCTCGTTTTTATCTATCGAGCAAATGCCCAAAGCTTGAGATAAATACCCCTGATCAATTTGTCCATTAACCTACCTTGGGGATGGGTTGAGAGGGGTGCGGGGTAGCGGTATCGTGAACCGAATAAAACTAAAACCCAGGCAAGGGAGCTAGATATGAGCGAGCAGACCATCGGTACTACATGTGTTCAGGGCGGCTATCACCCGGGAGATGCCGAGCCGCGCCAGGTGCCCATCTACCAGTCCACCACGTGGAAGTACGACACGTCCGAGCACATGGGCAAGCTGTTTGACCTGGAGGAGTCGGGCTACTTCTACAGCCGCCTGCAGAACCCCACGTGCGATCTCGTTGCCGCCAAGATCTGCGAGATGGAGGGCGGCACCGCTGCGATGCTCACGAGCTCGGGCATGGCTGCGAACTTCCTCGCGATCTTTAACGTGGCCGGTGCCGGCGATCATGTGGTTGCTAGCTCTGCCATTTACGGCGGTACGTATAACCTGCTCGCCCACACCATGGGCCGCATGGGCGTGACCTGCACGTTCGTCGCCCCCGACTGCACCGATGAGGAGCTCGAGGCAGCCTTTGAGCCCAATACCAAGCTCGTCTTTGGCGAGACGATTGCCAACCCCGCCCTTGCTGTGCTCGATATTGAGCGCTTTGCCAAGGCCGCACATGACCACGGCGTGCCGCTGATGGTCGACAACACCTTCCCGACGCCCGTGATGTGCCGTCCCTTTGAGTGGGGCGCCGATATCGTTACGCACTCCACCACCAAGTACATGGATGGACATGCTGCCTACCTGGGCGGCGTGATCGTTGACCACGGCCAGTTTGACTGGATGGCTCATGCGGACAAGTTCCCGGGTCTTACCACGCCCGATGAGAGCTACCACGGCGTGACCTATGCCGAGAAGTTTGGTCGCGAGGGTGCCTTCATTACCAAGGCAACCGCTCAGCTCATGCGCGATCTTGGTCCTATGCAGAATCCGCAGGCGGCCTTCTTCCTGAACAGCTCGCTCGAGAGCCTGCATGTGCGCATGCCGCGTCATTGCGAGAACGGCCTGGCCGTTGCCAAGTTCCTGCAGAGCCATCCCAAGGTGCGCTTCGTGAGCTATCCGGGCCTGGAGGGCGATAAGTACTATGACATCGCTCAGAAGTACATGCCCAACGGTACCTGCGGCGTTGTGAGCTTTGGCTTTAACGGTGGTCGCGCGGCGGCCGAGACCTTTATGAAGAGCCTCAAGCTCGCCCAGATCGCCACGCACGTGGCCGACGCCCGCACTTGCTGCCTGCATCCCGCTAATGCCACGCATCGCCAGATGAACGATGAGGAGCTCATCGCCTGTGGCATCTCCGCCGACATGGTGCGCCTGTCGTGCGGCCTCGAGGACACGGCCGACTTGATTGCCGACCTTGAGCAGGCACTCGAGCAGTGCTAGGCTAGCTCCGTACAAGGCGCCGATGCTGGCAGAAAGCTTCGGCGACCTTTCGTTCCGATTCCGTAGGCGGGACCCCAATCGCGGCAGTTTGCAGGCGATTGGGGCCCCGTTTTTGCGTTGCGCCACTCGAAAGGATGGATATGGAGAAAACCGCAGAGCAGCTGCGCCGCGAGCACATTGCCCTAGAGGGCGACACCCATGGCAAGAACAAGTGGGCGATTCTGTTTACCGTGCTCATCATGACGTTTATGGTGTGTCTGGATTCGACCGTCGTGACCGTGGCGCTGCCCGTGATGCAAAAGGAGCTGGGCGTGGGCCTCGATCGCATTCAGCTGGTGAGTTCGGTGTACCTGCTTGCGACATGCGTGGCTATGCTGCCGTTTGGCCGTCTGGGCGACGTGCGCGGCAAGGTGAACGTGTTCCAGCTGGGCGTCATCGTCTTTTCGGTCGGTTCGCTGCTGTGCGGCCTTTCGGCCTCGCTCGAGGTTCTTATCCTGGCACGCATTGTTCAGGGCATCGGTTGCGCGGCGGCCATGGCTAACAACATGGGTATCATCACCGAGTCGTTTCCGGCGCGCGAACGAGGCCGTGCCATGGGTATTCTCGCGACCTTTGTGGCCCTCGGCATGATGTGTGGCCCCGTGCTCGGCGGCATGCTGGTGGCAAGCTTTCCCTGGGAGAGTATCTTCCTCATCAACCTGCCTATTGGCATAATCTCGTTTATCGTGGGGCTCTACACGCTGCCGCATGTTAAGCCGGAGGCCGGCGAGCGCCCCATGTCCTTGATTGAGGCTGCTCGTCGCTGCTTGGCAAATTCGGCCTTCACCATCAACCTTGCCTGCATGCTCATCGTGTTCGTTGGTATTGGCGCATCCGAGTTTATCCTGCCGTTCTATTTTCAGGACGCCCACGGCTTTGGTTCCGACATTTCCGGATTGCTCTTTTTGGCGCTGCCGATGGTGAATGCCTTTATCGGGCCGCTTTCGGGTACGGTTTCGGACCGCGTTGGCTGCGAGGGCCCCACGGCGGTCGGTCTGGGCTTGTACGTGTGCGGTCTCTTTGCGGTAAGCACGCTCGACGAGCACTCTTCTATCCCTGTGATCGTGTGTTGCGTCGCGTTTATGTCGTGCGGTACGTCGATTTTCCAGAGTCCCAATAACTCGCTGTATATGGGCTCGGCTCCGCGCGAGGCACTTGGCTTTGCAGGTAGCTTGGGCAGCTTGGCGCGCTATGCGGGCATGGCGCTGGGTATTACGGCAGGTTCGCATATCCTCTATGGGCAGATGAGCGTGGCGATGGGCGAGGCCGTGACCAGTATTGTTGCAGGCCGTCCGGATGTGTTCCTGTTCGGCTTTCGCTCGGTGTTCTACGTGCTTATGGCTGTGGCCGCTGTGGGCTTTGCGCTCGCCATGGTGCGTTTGGTGAAGATGCGCGCCCGCCGTTAGCTTGTGGAGGCAGGCTTGCCACGAATCGGCCCATCTACTGGTCTTGCGGCTTTATGGTGCGATGCGGCTTGTGGGACGGGCGGGGGTCGGTCCGTGGTAGACTATCGAACAACGTTTATTAATCGCGCGGTATCGTTGCCGCGAGAAGGGGTTGCGCCATGCAGGAGCTTGAGGATCGTATTCGCCATGACGGCATCGTAAAGGCCGGTAACGTCCTTAAGGTTGATGCCTTCCTCAACCACCAATGCGACGTTGAGCTGTTCGACCACATGGGCGCCGAGTGGGCCCGTCTGTTCGAGGGTGTCGAGATCAACAAGATCCTGACGATCGAGGCTTCGGGCATTGGCATGGCTTGCATTGCAGCCCAGCATTTTGGCGGCGTGCCGGTGGTCTTTGCCAAGAAGGCGCAGTCCATCAACCTCGACGGCGAGCAGTATGCCACGACCATCTACTCCTTTACCAAGCAGAAGGAGTACCCGGTCATCGTCGGCAAGCGTTTCCTGTCCGAGGGCGACAAGGTCCTGATCATCGACGACTTCCTGGCCAACGGCTGCGCGCTCGAGGGTCTTATCAAGATCTGCGAGGCTGCGGGTGCCGAGGTGTCCGGTATTGGCATTGCGGTGGAGAAGGGCTTCCAGGGCGGTGGCGATAAGCTCCGCGAGCGCGGCTTCCGCGTTGAGAGCCTGGCCCGTATCGCCGATATGGACTGCGAGACCGGCGAGATCACCTTCGCCTAAGCGCGCAACACAAGCGATTGGTATGCGATGTGACAAAGGGACTTTCCCTTTGTCACATTTTTTGTATGAGGGGAGGTGTTGATATGGATGAGAACAAGATGGGATGGCGCGAGTATGCGCGCTATGCCGAGATGTCGGTCGAGGAGTTGGCGCGCGATTGCGAGGTGCAGGTGTTTCGCGCGACAGGTCCGGGCGGACAGGGCGTGAACACGACGGACTCGGCGGTGCGCATGAAACATATCCCTTCGGGGATTGTCGTGACGGCGCGTGAGAGCCGCAGCCAGTTTCAGAATCGCGCGAGCTGTCTGCGTAAGTTGCGCGCTGAGCTTGAGCGTCGCGGGCGTCCACCGCGCCGACGCGTAAAGACCAAGGTGCCTCAGCGCTCTCGCCAGCGCAGGCTCAACGACAAACACTTCAACGCCATTAAAAAGGCCAACCGTCGCAAACCGGGCAGCGACGAATAGCCTTCTCATAAGTTGCGGTGAAATAGGGACTGTTTTGCGACTTTAGCTGCATAAACAGTCCCTATTTCACCGCAACTTAGGTGGGGCTAGCGGGTGGGGTGCCAGACGTGGAGGGCGCCGGCGAGGATGTCGACCTCGATGCGCGAGGCGACAACGGGCTCGCCGTCGGCCTGAATGGGGTAGTCGGGCTCCTCAAAGGTAAGCTCGGCATGGCGACAGCGGCGCATGCGAACCGGTGGCAGCTTGGTATGGTGGCCATCTTTGGCCGAAAGGAACATGGGAAGCGCGACCGCGCGCGGAACGGGGCCGCAGGCGTAGCAGACGTCGAGTATGCCGTCACAGGGGTCGGCGTCGGGACAGATGCGATAGCCCGAGCCATAGGTAGGACCCAGCTGGATGGCCATGATAACCGCCCGCACGCGCTCGGCGGGCGCGCCATCAAAGCTGATGGTCATGGGGTAGTTGCGATAGCGCAGGCCAAACTGTTCAAGTCCCGATAGGGTGTAGAGCGGAGCGCCGGCGAGGCCCGTCTTTTTGCGCAGCTCGGTGGTGCCCAGGCCGATGGCGGCATCGATGCCGACCGAGAGCGTCTGGTCGTAGTACTCAACGGTAGCCTCGCCGCTGCCACTCGCAGGGCTCCACGAGCGAATGCGCCCGATGTCCTGACGCTGCAGATCGCAGGTGAGCAGCGCGCCAAAATCCTTGCCGGAGAAATCATCGATACCGAGCGTTTGGGCAAAATCGTTGCCAGAGCCCACGGGTAGGATGGCAAGAGCGGGGCGGGTGTCCTCCTCTTGCGTCATAAGCCCGTTGACGACCTCGTGAATCACGCCGTCGCCGCCAAGGGCGATAACGGTGCGATAGCCCTCGGCCTGTGCGGCCAGCTCCTTGGCGTGTCCCATGCGCTCGGTCAGCACCAGGTCAAACCGGGATGCGCGCGCGGTCATATCCAAAAAGCGTTGCAGGCGCTCGGCAACTTCGTGCGCCGCACCCGACTGGGCGGCTGGGTTGGCGATGATGAGCGTGCGGCCAAAATCAGTTGCGTGCATGGGGCGACTCCCGGCGTATGACGTGACGGTGCGGTCGCGCTCAGGTCGAATTGCCCCCGATTGTGGCTGCACGTCGAATACTTACGTCTACTCTATCAGGTCGTTGTGGCGCTCGATAGCATCCGCTACCGTACCGCCCTCATCCACAATAAGCGAACGGCGCTTGGGCGAGATGATGCGCTGGGCGGGGTACACGCCGCGGTGTCCGCCGGTTAGGTAGCTGATAAACGCTACGATCACGAAGAAGCCGGCTGCCGTGCCGTGGAACAGGTCGATGGCCATCATACAGGTGGTGATGGGCACGTTGAGGCCGGCACAGAACACGCCGAGCATGCCGAGAGCCGCCAGAAAACTGGGGTCGATTCCGACGAGGCAACCGATCCAGCCGCCGAGCGCCGCACCGATGCCAAACAGGGGCGTGACCTCGCCGCCTTGGAAGCCCGCACCCAGGGTAAGCGCTGTGACGACCAACTTGATGGCTGCGTCTGCCAGGGTGGTGTTGCCGGCAAATCCGGCGCCGGAAAGCCACGTGGAAAGGCCGGCGTAGTCCCAGGCGTCGAGAAGGGCATAGGCGGCCAAAACCACGAGTGCGCCTATGAGTGCGCGAACGAGGTAATTGGTGATAAAGCGACCGTACAGGCTCTTGACGGTTCGAACCGACCAGGCAAAGAGGCGTGCCGTCAGACCGAAGATAATGGCGCTGATAACAACGATGACAACCGTTTTGGGTGTCATGTTGGGAACGCTGGCGATGACATTCGCCTCGTACTCGGTTCCCAAGGCAAGCGACGTAAAGTAGCCGGTAAACGAGGCGACCAGGCAGTAGATGCCCGCGGTGTAGTCGATCTTGCCGATAAAGCACATCTCCATGCCAAAGAAAGCCCCGGCAAGGGGCGAGCCGAATACGGCGCCAAAGGCCGACGAGATGCCGGCGAGCATGAGGTCGTGGTGGTCATGCTTTTCGAGGTGGGCGAGGCTCGAGATGTTGCTGGCGATGGTGCCGCCAATCTGCACCGCAGCTCCCTCGCGACCGGCCGATCCGCCCGTTAGGTGCGTGAGCGTGGAGCAGACGAAGGTGAGGACGGCCATGCGCATATGGATGAGGCGTGTGCCCAGAGCGGAGTCGATGACCAGGTTATTGCCGCGTTTGGCGGCAAGGCCGTGGTTTTTGTACACCCATGCGGTGGCAACGCCCACAACGGGAAGCAAGGCGTAGACCCACACATGGTGCTCGCGATAGTCGGTCGCGATATTCAACGAGGCCAAAAACGCCCAAGCGGCAACGCCCATGGCGAGCGAGACGATGACGACGAGTACGAGCAACTTAGCGCTCGCAAGTAGGTTGCGGGCGTTGCGGCGCGTGTCGGCAGCCAAGAGATGCTCGGAGCGGGTAAGTTGATGCCTGCCTGCCGTGATGACGTCATTAAGGGAGAAAAAGCCGCCGTCGTCGAGCGGCTGGGAATGATCCTGCGCTTTGTTTGCGCTTTCGGGTTTGTCGTTATGAGCCATACGTTCCTCTTTTAGGTTGCAACGCAAGCATTATAAAACGCGGTAAACGCGACGAGCCGGTGGGTTGGTTTCCATTCTGTTTCGCGGCCTGCAACCGACAGGTGTATTTGCGGGTACAGGCCGAGTCGCGGTCGTGCGTTGGGGGATTATACTGAGACAAGCATAAAGAATTGGCGCCCCTGTTGTGCGCCGTGGCATTAAGAGGTGCATATGGCAGAGAAACTCATTCCGCTGGATGACGCACAGTCGATTGTCCTGTCGCACGTTGCTCCGACTGATCTTGTTGAGACTCCCGTGTGGCAGGCTGCCGGTCTTCCCTTGGCCGAGGACGCGGTGGCCGATATCGATATCTCGCCGTTTGCCAACAGCGCTGTGGACGGATATGCCGTGCGCTCGGCGGACTTGGCGCAGGCATCTGGCGAGGCACCGGTGACGCTCGATGTTATTGGACACGAGGCTGCGGGCCATGTGTTTGAGGGCGCAATCGGCGCGGGCGAGACGGTCCGCATTATGACAGGTGCGCCGGTACCCGAAGGTGCCGACGCCGTAGTGAAATACGAGATCGTCGACGTGCTCGATGGCGACGGCAACGAGGGCTCGCATGTTCGCTTCTCGGCGCCTGCCAAGGTGGGGGAGAACGTTCGCTCTGCCGCCGAGGAGGCCCATGCCGGCGATGTTGTGATGTACGCGGGCGAGGTCGTGGCTCCGGCGGGCGCCGGCTTGCTGGCAAGCGCCGGATACGTGAGCGTGAAGGTGCACGCTGCCCCACGTGTGGGCATTATCTCGCTGGGGACGGAACTGGTCGCACCGAGTAAGGTGCCGGCGCGCGGTCAGATTCGCGATTCCAACTCCTCGGCGTTGATGGCCGAGGCGCTCGATGCGGGAGCCGAGCCCGTGTTTTACGGCATTGCGCCCGACGATGAGCAGGCGATTGCCGAGCTGGTACATCGCGCCACGCGAGAGTGCGATTTTGTCATTACGAGCGGTGGCGCCTCGGCGGGCGATTACGATTTCGTGACGGCGCTCGTCCGGCGTGAGGGCGAGGTACTGTTTGACCGCATCTCGATGCGTCCGGGCAAGGCCATCACGTTTGGCTTGCTTGGGGGTAAGCCCTACCTGGGGCTTTCAGGCAATCCGGCCGCGGCGTACGTGGGCTTTGAGATGCTCGCCCGTCCGGCAATTCGCAAAATGCGTGGCTTTGCCGAGGGAGCGCGCCCCGTGCAGCGAGCGGCTCTTACCCACGGTGTGAAAAAGCGCCAGGACCGACGCTTCTTCGATCGCGCCACGGTTTTGCGCGACCCCGAGACCAGTGAGCTGTTGGTGACCGAGGCCAAGACGCAGAATTCGGCGCTGCTCGGCACGATGCAGCGGTCCAACTGCCTGCTGCGTATTGACGAAGGACCGTGCGAGCTCAAGGCGGGCGACGTCGTGGATGTCGTGCGTGTCGACCTGCCCGAGGGCACGGTGTTGTAGGAGGAAGACTATGGAGTTGAAGATTTCGATCGTGACGTGCTCGGATACGCGCGATCTTGCTCAGGACGAGGCTGGAGCCGCACTCGAGGAACTTATCGAGGCGCAGGGCTGGACGGTCGTCTCACATGTGGTCGTGCGCGACGACGCCAGCGAGATCGGTGATGCCATTGTGGAAGCCGCTGATGAGTGTCACGCCAATGTCGTACTCACTTGCGGCGGTACGGGGCTTTCGATGCGCGATGTGACGCCCGAGGCGACGCGTGCCGTCTGCGACCGCGATGTGCCGGGTATTGCAGAGGCAATCCGTGCGTATTCCATGACCAAGACACGCCGCGCTATGCTCTCGCGCGCCGTGTGCATGCAGCGTGGGTATACACTTGTCATCAACTTTCCGGGATCTACGAAAGCGGCCCGCGAAAGCTGGGAGGCCGTGGGCGACCAGCTGGAGCATGCGGCCCAAATGACGGCGGGCGGCGGGCACGCCAAATAAGCGGTTTACCTGCGGCGGAGCGACCTTGCGAGTCGCTCCGCCCTTTTTATGCAGCGGCAGTGTGGGACGTCTCGTGTTTTCGGTAAAAGAAAATTATCAGGCGAGAGATATTTATCATAAACATTATTCGCACCGAAGTATAATCTTATTACAGAATAAAGCCTGCGGTGGGGTACCCGGGCACAAGGTCCGAAAGGGTTGAACATGTTCGATATGGTTTCACGCCGCGGTTTTGTCTCGCTTTCTGTTGCCGCTGTCGCCGGCTTTGGCCTTGCTGGCTGCTCGGGCAAAAAGACGTCCGAGCCCGCTGGTTCCGATGCCGGTTCTGCTAAGGCATCTTCCAAGAAGGCTGTTGAGCTGCAGATCTTTGCTGCCAATTCGCTCGAGAAGGCTCTGCCCGAGGTTCAGGAGCTCTACACCGAGCAGACCGGTACCACGTTTGCCGACACGCAGTTCAAAGCGTCCGGGGACCTTGTCGAGCAGACGCGCGCCGGTGCTGCGGTTGACGTGCTCATCACGGCCTCCAAGAGCACCATGGATGACGCCGAGACCGCCGAGCTCATCGACGCCGATACGCGTGAGGACATGTTTGTCAACGACCTTGTCATCGTTCGCGCCGAGGGCTCCGATACTAAGGTCGAGGCCATCGCGGACGTCGCGAACCTGGACGGCAAGATCGCCATCGGCGACGCTAAGACCGTTCCCGCCGGCAAGTACGCCAACCAGGCGCTGGCTTCTGTGGGTCTCTATACCGGCACCGAGGGCGACGACGGCGAGTACACGCCCGAGCTCGCCGACAAGGTAGCCCTGGCCGATAAGGTGGGCACCGCCGCCGCCTATGTGTCCACAGGCGACTGCGTGGCTGGCTTTGTCTACAGCTCCGATATCTTCCGCTACGACGGCATCGAGGAAGCCTTCGTGTGCCCCGAGGATTCGCACAAGCCCATCGTGTACCCGGGTGCTGTCGCCGATGGCTCCGAGCACGCCGACGAGGCCAAGGCATTTATCGACTTTTGCCTGTCCAACAAGAAGGCCCAGAAGATTTGGGCCAAATACGGCTTTGAGCTTTCCGCGTAGTGCGGCTTGGCGCGATAATTCCATCGTTTTGTGTTTCACTCCGTCCTTGTATTCGCTTGAAGCTTTTCGTGCTTAATAGATTCCGCATGCTTGTCGCCTGTGCTTTGACCTTCGCGCTTTGCTGGGTGCCGGGATTTGCTTTGGCTGGGGATGCTGAGGACGGGGCCCAGGTTGCTGCGACCGCTCATGGGCTTTCCTATGGGATCGAGGGTTTTGAGCGGTTGGCCAAGGGGACCGCTCGTGCCATGGAAGGCCAGCCTGAGGGCTACCGGTTTCCCGTTGACGAGGACGTGGACCTTGTAGTGGCGCCTGCTGCCGATCGCGTTGTGGTGTGGATATCGCCCAAGGCGGTCGAGAAGTATGGGTTGGATCCGCAGGACAACGAGTGCGTATCGGGTCTCAAGGCCCTCGTCTGTAAGCTCGACAGCGCAAACTGCATGGGAGGTGCGCAGCTAGGGGACGTGAATCTTCCTTGGTATGTCACGGCGGAAACAACGTTTGATGCCGGTGGGTATACCTATGGCTTTGATGAGCGCGGTGCGGATGGGGACCGCTATGTGGTGATTGCATCAGCCTCGGGTGATGCCAAGGGCGGCGCGCGTTGGCTTGATAGCGCTCAAATGGTAGAGGCGTCGTCTGTCATGTTGCGGGATGAGCAAGGGCCCTTGACCTCTCTGGTCTCCTTTTTGGGCGACATCGACTATCGTCCGTTTTGGGTGTCCATCAAAACGAGCGGACTTGCCCTGGTAATCGCGTTTGCGCTGGGCCTGTTTGCCGCATGGAAGACCATGGGTACGACGAGTCGCATCAAGGGCCTGCTCGATTCGGTCTTTACGATTCCTATGGTGCTGCCGCCCACGGTCTGCGGCTTTCTGCTCCTTATGCTGTTTGGCCGCTCGACCGGGGTGGGCCAGTGGCTCATCGCGCACGGTATCTCGGTTGTCTTTACCTGGCCGGCGGCGGTGATCTCTGCCGTGGTGGTGTCGTTCCCGCTCGTCTACCGCACGGCGCTCGGAGCCTTCGAGAGCCTCGACACGCAGATGCTCGATGCGGCGCGAACCCTGGGATGGTCCGAGCGCCGCATCTTTACCAGGCTTATGATGCCGCTCGGCTGGCCCTCGATTGCCGCCGGCACGGTGCTCGCCTTTGCCCGCGCAATGGGCGAGTTTGGCTGCACCCTGTTCTTTGCGGGCAACTACGCCGGTATTACGCAGACCATTCCCATCGCCATCTATTTTGAGTGGATGGGCGGCAATACGTCGGTGGCCCTCTTTTGGGTCGTGGTCGTAATAGCGTTCAGCTTCCTAGTCATCCTGTTCATCAACATGTACACGGCGCATTCGCAAAAATACCGCGAGCGTGGCCTTTCCCGTGCGGAACGTAAGCAGGCCAAAGATCTCGCCGGACAGGGCGATTCACTCGACCCGGCGGGCGGCGATGCCCTGCGTATCGATCGCGAGGCGCTGGTCGAGCTTATGCGCGATGATGCGGCGCCGCAGGGAGGTCGATAAGCTATGTCGCTCGTTTTGGATATTAAGAAACGTTATCCCGGGTTTATGCTCGACATGCAGCTTGAGGCCGGCGAGGAGCGCGTGGCGCTGCTGGGCGCCTCGGGTTGCGGCAAGAGCTGTACGCTGCGCTGCATCGCTGGCGTGGAGACGCCCGACGAGGGCAAGATCGCCGTCAACGGCGTGACCTTTTTTGACTCGGCGGCGGGCATCAACCTGTCCCCCCAGGAGCGAAAATGCGCCCTGTTGTTCCAAAACTATCAGCTGTTTCCCAACATGACGGTGGCCGATAACGTATGCGCCGGCGTAAAGGATGCGGGCGACGCCGCCGCGCGCAAAAAGCTCGCCGAGCGCTATCTGGGCATTTTCGGTCTGGCGGATTTTGCCGACCGCTATCCCGCGCGACTCTCGGGCGGTCAGCAGCAACGTGTGGCGCTTGCCCGCATGGTGGCGGCACACCCGGGCATTTTTATGTTCGACGAGCCCATGAGCGCACTCGATTCCTATCTTAAGAGTGCCCTCGAGCAGAACATGCTCGACCTGTTCGATGTGTGCAACCGCACCGTGCTCTATGTGAGTCACGACATCGACGAAGCATGCCGCCTCTGCCAGCGCATCTGCGTGATGCACGACGGGCATGTCGAGGAGATCGGCTCCGTCGAGGACGTGGTCCGCCGCCCGCAGACGCTGGCGGCGCTGCGCTTGACGGGCTGCAAGAACACAAGCCGGGCGCGCAAGATCGGCGACGAAGAAGTTGAGGCCCTCGACTGGGGCATGACCTTTAACGTGGGTCGCGAGGTTCCCGATGATGTGGCGTACCTGGGCATTCGCGCAAGCTACTTCCATGTTGACAATCGCGCGGAGCGGGGCCGCAACAGCTATGATTTGCACGTGGCCCGTGTGAGCGATTCGCGCTTTGAGCGGCTGGTGCTGCTGGACGTGCCGCGCGTCGATGCGCCCACACGTCTGCAGTGGAAGGTCAACAAGGTGGGCGTGCCTGTCGACGAGCTGCCGCAAGCAGGCGAGACGCTGCGCATGCACTTCGATGCGAGTAAGATCCATTTGGTTTGTCGATAGCGCCGGGTAATGCCGTCGGGGATATAAGCCTCGGCGGCTTTGTCTTGCCGTTCGCCGAATGATGGATGACAAACTCTTATCAACACAGATAATTATTTATTAAACGACGGCACACGACGCTGTCGTACGAATGTCAACGGTGTTCGCATGGTCGACGACCGTTGATATAGTTGACCTTAACTTGTAAAGGAGGGTGCGCATATGCCGCAGACGACATACATTCGCCGCGTTGCCGCGCGCGCCCTATATATGGCTCGGAGTCGCATATGAGCAGGTATGTTCACGGCTCCGGGAGAGACGACGCACAACTAAATAATCAGCTGCAAAGCAGGTTCCCCAAAATTCCGGGTTTGAGCACGGCCGGGCAATCGCCGTCCGTCGTGCATCGATACCGCTGTTATCCGTTTTTGGTTCGAGAGGGGAACCGTCATGGCTGAAGAATTTGATTTCCATCCGATGTGGGAGAGCCTCGGCATGAATCTTGCCGACCACGACATGCTGCTGGGCGCCGTGGGCCAGATGTACGGCGATATGTTCCTGACGCAGAATAATCGCCCCAAGTCCACGTCCTACCTGGATTTTGTCGCCACCAACATCCACAGTGGCCGTATTAAGGAGATGCTCGACAAGAAGGAGGCCGGCGAGGCCACCAAGATCGTCGGTTCGTTCTGCGTCTACGTGCCCGAGGAGATCGTACTTGCCTGTGACGGCATTCCTGTGGGCCTGTGCTCGGGTGCCGACTGGGCGACCGACAAGGTCGAGGAGCATCTGCCGCGCAACACCTGTCCGCTCATTAAGAGCTTTGCCGGCTTTAAGCTGGGCGAGGTCTGCCCCTACATTGAGTCGAGCGACCTGGTGGTGGGCGAGAACACCTGCGATGGCAAGAAGAAGGCCTACGAGTTCTTTGCCACGCAAAAGAACATGTACGTCATGGATATCCCCAACGTGCACGACGAGTCGACGCTCGTGACCTGGAAGGCCGAGGTCAAGAAGCTCGCGGCCAAGATCGAGGACGAGTGCGGCGTCAAGATTACGCCCGAGCGCCTGAAGGCTGCCACCCACGCCGTCAACGAGAAGCGTCGCGCCCTGCAGCGTCTGGCTGCGACCCGCGCTGCCGATCCGGCGCCCATCAGCGGTCTCGACAGCCTGCTGACCGTTCAGGCCGCCTTTATGGATGACACGCCGCGTCTGACCGGAGCCATTAACGATATGGCGGCTGAGTGCGAGCAGCGCGTTGAGGCTGGCGAGGGCGTGGCGCCCAAGGGCACCAAGCGCATCCTGTACACCGGTACGCCCATGGCCGTGCCCAACTGGAAACTGTTCAACCTTATCGAGAAGGCCGGCGGCGTTGTGGTAGGCGAGGAGTCCTGCACGGGCTCGCGCTACTACAAGGACCTGGTCGACGAGTCCGGCGAGACGGTCGACGAGATGCTCGACGCCATCGCCGAGCGCTACTTTAAGATCAACTGCGCTGTCTTTACGCCCAACGACCAGCGTATGAAGGACATTGTCCAGATGGCCAAGGACCTGCATGCCGACGGCATCGTCGACGTGGCCCTGCAGTTCTGCACGCTCTACGAGATGGAATCGTTTGCCGTGGAGAAGGCCGCCGAGGAGGCCGGCATTCCGTTTATGCACATCACGACCGACTACGCCGGTGAGGACGCCGGCCAGCTGCAGACGCGCATTGAAGCTTTCTTGGAAACCATTTAGGGGTATCCGTCCCGGCGGCTTCCCCAGGCACCCGATCTTGCCGTTCAAACCATCGTTTGCGTACCAAAGTACGCGGCGCTTCTCTTTCACGGCAACCTCGGGCACCTGGGAAAGCCGTTTCCTTGGTTGGTCAAAAGGTTTGTTAAGGAGTTATATGTCGGAAAATATGGAGCAGCCGTTGCCATCCACGTTTGAGGAGTTCAACGAGCAGCGCAAGGCGGCGTTTATTCGCGTCAAGGATTATAAGCAGGCGGGTAATCGCCTGGTCGGTTTTCTGTGCAGCTACACGCCGCTCGAGATTATCGATGCCGCGGGGGCTGCGAGCGTGGCGCTGTGCGGCACGTCCGACGAGGTGATTCCCGAGGCCGAGAAGGTGCTGCCGGCAAACCTCTGCCCGCTCATCAAGTCGACCTACGGTTTTGCCTACTCGCAAAAGTGCCCGTTTACGTACTTTAGCGACATGATCATCGGCGAGACCACCTGCGACGGCAAGAAGAAGATGTACGAGCTACTCAACGAGCTCAAGCGCACGCACATTCTGCACCTGCCGCAGGGTCGCGATCGCGCCTACGAGCTTGAAGGCTGGTACGAGGAGTGCCGCCTGCTCAAGGAGGAGCTCGAGGGTTTCTACGGCATCACGATTACCGACGATGACCTGCGCGCTGCCGTCCGTCGTCGCAACCGCTTGCGTGCGGCCCAGCTCGAGATGTTTGCGCTGCAGGCCAACCAGCCGGCGGCCATGAGCGGCGTCGACCTGATGAGCACCATGTTTGCCGGTACGTTTAGCTTTGATATCGAGGCCTATACGCAGCAGCTGGAGCAAAAGGTTGCCAAGCTGCGCGAGGCCTACGACACAGGTGAGCGCCCGGTTGCAGCGGATGCCAAGCGCATTCTGATCACCGGTTGCCCTGTGGGCGGTGTGATCAACAAGATCGGTCGCACCATCGAGTCCAACGGCGGTGTGGTCGTGTGCATGGACGACTGCTCGGGAGAGCGCACGGCGGCCATGATGATCGACCCGGAGGCTCCCGACATCCTTCGCGCCATCGCCGACCGCTACCTGGATATCAACTGCTCGGTCATGACGCCCAACGACGATCGTATGGAAAACACGCTGGCCATGTGCGAGAAGTATCACGTCGATGGCGTGGTAGAGAGCGTGCTGCAGGCCTGCCACACCTTTAACGTGGAGAGTGCGCGCATGCAGGAGGCTGTCGAGGGTGCGGGTATTCCGTATATGAAGATCGAGACCGATTACAGCAACGGCGACATGGGTCAGATCGAGACGCGCATCGCCGCCTTCATCGAAACCCTCTAGCTTCCTCAGGCACCGGATCTTGCTCCTCAAACCGTCGCTTGCGTACCCAAAGTACGCTGCGCTCCTCTTTCGGGGCAATCTACGGCACCTGAGAAACCTAGAGCTAAGGCGCCTGAACGCGCCGCTACCTTTGATGTTTAGATTGGGAGAGAGCCATGATAGGGATCGGGATCGATATCGGGTCTACGGCGGCTAAGGCCGCTGTGGTCGATGGGGAGGGTTCGGTGGCGTGGACGTGCGTGCAGCCAACCGGGTTCTCCTCGGTCGATGCTTCCGAGCGGCTGCGCGGCGAGCTTGCCGCGGCTGGCTATGACGTGGCTGCCGACGACGTGCGCGTGATCGCGACCGGCTACGGTCGTGTCACCGTGCCCTATGCGCACAAGGTCGTGACCGAGATCACCTGCCACGGCACCGGTGCCGTGCGCCTGTTTGGCGATCACGGCACGGTGATCGATGTGGGCGGTCAGGATACCAAGGTCATTCAGCTTAAAAGTGGCCGCGTGGCCAAGTTTGCCATGAACGATAAGTGCGCCGCCGGCACGGGGCGCTTTTTGGAGATCATGGCCGACCGCCTAGGCATTTCCCAGCAGCAGATGGCCGACCTGGCGCGTTCCGGCGAGCCCACCAAGATCAGCAGCATGTGCACGGTGTTTGCCGAAAGCGAGGTCATCAGCCTGATCGGTCGCGGCGAGCCGCGCGAGAACATTGCGCGTGGCGTGATCGACAGCGTGGTCTCGCGCGTGGCGACCATGGCCGGGCAGGCTGCGGGCGCCCCGTACTATCTGACCGGTGGTCTGTGCGAGAACGCCTATGTGGTGGAGCGTCTGGGCGAGCTGCTGGGTTCGCCGGTGACCACCTCGCCCCAGGCTCGCTTTGCCGGAGCGATCGGCGCCGCTGTCCGCGCCGCCGCCTTGGCCTAGGGGTGTACCGCGACATGCGCATCCTCAATATCACGGCACAAAAACCAGATAGCACCGGCAGCGGCACCTACCTTGCCGCGCTTGTGCGCGAGCAGATCGAGACGGGGCATCGCGCCGCCGTGCTTTGCGGTGCGGCGCCGGGTGATACCCAAGGCGAGCTGGACCGGCGTGCTGCCGTGTTTGCCGTACCGTTCGAGTCGGCCGAGCTGCCGTTTCCCATCTGCGGTATGTCCGATGTCATGCCCTATCCCTCTACACGCTATCGTGACCTGACGCCTTCGATGCTCAAGGCATTTGAGCGGGCATTTGCTGCTGCAATCGATCGGGCGGTGGCTGAGTTTCGGCCCGATCTGGTGATCTGCCATCACCTGTATCTGGTGACCGCATTGGCGCGCGAGTGCGTCCGGGGCGTGCCGGTTGTTGCCGTGTGCCATTCGACCGACCTGCGCCAGCTGCGTTCGCATGCGCTCGAGCGCGATCGCATCGTAAGTGCGGTTCGTCGGCTCGATGCCGTCTTTGCGCTCCATGCTGAGCAGGCTGAGCAGATTGGCCTGGTGTGCGGCGTCGATGCCGATCGCATCCACGTGATTGGGACGGGTTACGACCATCGCGTCTTCTGCCGTGACGCAAGTGTGGCGAGGCAGCCGGGATCGCTTGTGTACGTGGGCAAGATTTGCTTTAAAAAGGGCGTCGAGTCGCTGGTTCGAACCGTGTCATTGCCGATTGACGATGACGTCCGCCCATCTGGCTTGGTACTTGTGGGCGGTCGCGGGGACGATGCCGAGTACGCGCGTATCGAGCGCTTGGCCGCGGCCTCGGATGTGCCGGTGAAGCTGGCGGGGCGCCTGGATAGCGATGGACTCGTGCATGCCTACCGCAGTTCCGACGTCTTTGTGCTGCCTTCGTTTTACGAGGGTCTGCCGCTCGTGACGATCGAGGCCCTCGCGTGCGGCTGCAAAGTTGTGGCGACCGATTTGCCCGGCGTTCGTCCCTGGATGGAGGCGATGCTTCCCGGTGCTCCCGTGACGTGGGTGGCGTCGCCGCGTATGACGGATGTCGACACGCCCGTGGCGGCCGACCTTCCGTTGTTTGAGCGCGCGCTGGCAGATGCTATCGCGCAGGCGCTTGCGGCGCCGCCTTCGACGTTCGAGCCGTCGGCGGTCTCTTGGGAAGCGTGCCTGGAGCGTATACTAAAAGTCGTTGAGTTGTTGGAAGGGGGTTCGTATGGCTAAAGACACCGTGAGGCTCACGTCCATGACGGCCGCGAGCGGTTGAGCCGCTAAGCTGGCTCCCGGAGCCCTCGCCCAGGTCCTGGGCGACTTGCCCAATGTGCATAACGACAACTTGCTCGTGGGGTTCGATACCTCCGACGATGCGAGCGTCTTCCGCGTAGGGGAGAACCTGGGGCTCGTGCAGTCCATCGACTTCTTCCCGCCGATGGTCGACGACCCGTTTCTGTTTGGCCAGATCGCCGCGGCCAACTCGCTGTCGGATATCTACGCCATGGGCGGGCGGCCGAGCCATGCCATGAACCTGCTGTGCATCCCCAATTGCCTGGGCGTTGAGGTTGCCGGGCAGATTTTGGCGGGTGGCGCCGACAAGTGCGTCGAGGCGGGTTGCTCCATCGCGGGCGGCCACACCATCAACGACGACGAGCCCAAGTACGGCCTGTCCGTGAGCGGCTTTGTCGCGCTCGACCGCATGCTCGCCAACAGCGGCGCGCGCGTGGGCGATGTCCTGCTGCTGACCAAGGCGATCGGCTCGGGCATCATTACCACGGCCATTAAGGGCGAGCTCATCGAGCAGGACGAGGCCGCAGCCATGTTTGACTCGATGCGCACCCTCAATGAGGCGCCGGTTCGTCTGGCCGAGGGACTCGAGCTTCACGGCTGCACCGACATTACGGGCTTTGGCCTGATCGGGCATGTGTGTGAGATGGCCGAGGGCTCGGGCGTGCAGATTGAACTTGCGTCGGGGGCGGTGCCGCTCTTTGACCAGGTGCTCGACATGGCGTGTTTGGGCATTATCCCCGCGGGCTCCTACCGCAACCAGGACTTCTTTGGCCCGCGCGTGACGGCCGACGAGGACCTTGAGCCGGGCATGCTCGACGCGCTGTACGACCCGCAGACGTCTGGTGGCCTGCTTATCGCGGCACCTGCTGCCGATGTGGATGAGCTTGCGAGCCGTCTACATGCCGAAGGACGTATCGCCGCCGTCGTCGGGCGCGTGTACGAGCCGGTACCAGGCGGTCCTGCCGTTCGCGTTGTGCATTAAGGAAAACCGTTTATGCGACCGCCTACTGTTCTGGGCGGTCCCTTTTGAAAGGAAAAACTATGTCTACCAAAATTGAAGTCAATGCCATGGGCGATGCCTGCCCGCTGCCCGTCGTCAAGACGCTCAAAGCCCTGAAGCAGCTCGATGGCGAGGGCGCCGTCGTGACCTTGGTCGACAACGAGACCGCCGTCAAGAACATCTCCAAGATGGCGCAGGAGAAGGGCTGCACGGCCTCGGTCGAGAAGGTTTCTGACGCCGAGTGGCACGTGACCGTGGCGACCTCTGGCGCCGTTGCCGTGGCCGATCCCGTGCAGGATGGCGCTGCCTTCTGTGATGCCAGCGCCGGCAAGGGCAAACTCGTCATTTCCGTCTACACCGACTGCATGGGCCGTGGCGACGACGAGCTGGGCCACAAGCTCATGAAGGCCTTCATCTTTGCCGTGACGCAGCAGGAGGAGCTGCCCGCGACTATGCTGTTCTACAACGGCGGTGCCAAGCTCACCGTAGAGGGCTCTCCGGTGCTCGACGACCTGAAGGGCCTGGCCGAGCAGGGTGTCGAGATTCTCACCTGCGGTACCTGCCTGGACCACTATGGCATTAAAGACCAGCTTGCGGTGGGCGAGGTCACCAACATGTACGTGATCGTGGAGAAGATGGAGCAGGCCGTGCGCGTCGTGCGCCCGTAGCGTATTGGTTGGAGTTGCCATGAGGGAGAAGCGCCCGGCGCTTGTCATCACGTTTCCCACCACGGCGGCCGCCATGGGGTGCGAGACCCTATGCATCGAGCGCGGCCTTCCCGGGCGCACGATTCCCGTGCCCGGGGAGGTCGCTGCTGGCTGCGGTTTGGCATGGAAGGCGTTGCCTGCCGATGAGGAACTGCTGCGCGGCGAGCTTGCCGCGGCGGGCGTCCCCACCGAGGGCTTTACGGTGATCGACATGTGGGAGGTCGTGCGATGATCTACCTGGATAACGCGGCGACGACCATGCATAAGCCGCAGACGGTCATCGATGCCGTGACACAGGCGATGTGCTCGCTCGGCAATGCCGGGCGTGGCGCCACGTCGGGTGCGCTCGACGCGGCGCGTACGATTCACGGTTGCCGTGCCAAGCTCGCGCGCCTTTTAGGTTGCCCGAGGGCGGACCATGTGTGCTTTACGCCCAACTCCACGGCGGCGCTCAACACCGTCATCAATGGCGTAGTGCGCCCCGGCGACCGTGTGGTCACAACGGTGCTCGAGCACAACTCCGTGCTGCGTCCGCTTAACCGCCTTGCGGCAGAGCAGGGTGTGACGGTTGAGCATGCGGGTTGCGATGCGAGCGGCGTGCTCAACTACGACGAGCTCGAGCGGCTGGTCACGCCCGGTACGCGTGCCGTGGTGGTGACGCACGCCTCCAATGTGACCGGCAACGCGGTCGACGTTGCACGCGTGGCTGCCATGGCCCATGCGGCCGGCGTGCTGGTGATCATCGATGCCTCGCAGTCTGCCGGCACGGCGCATATCGATATGCAGGCCATGGGGCTCGACGCGGTGTGCTTTACCGGCCACAAGGGGCTGATGGGCCCGCAGGGCACCGGTGGCCTGGCCCTGGCAGAGGGCATTGACGTGGCCCCTTGGGCCATGGGCGGCACGGGCGTGCACAGCTTCGATTCACTGCAGCCGCTTGAGTGGCCCACGCGCCTCGAGGCGGGTACGCTCAACGGCCATGGCATCGCGGGCCTTTCCGCTGGTCTCGATTTTATCGAGGCTCAGGGTGGGGTCGAGGTGATTGCTGCCCAGGAGCGTGCGCTCGCTGATCGCTTCCTTGCCGGTGTGCGCGAGATTCCGGGGATTAAGCTCTACGGTGCGTTTGACCAGCCCGTGCGCTCGGCGATCGTCTCACTCAACGTGGGCGATATCGACTCTGCCGAGATCTCGGACGCGCTCATGCAGGGGTGGGGGATCGCGACGCGCCCCGGCGCCCATTGCGCTCCGCTCATGCACCGCGCGCTCGGGACCGAGCGCCAGGGTGTCGTTCGCTTCTCGTTTGGGTATTTCAACACGAACGAGGAAGTCGACACCGCGATCGACGCTTTGCGCGATTTAGCCTGCTAGAGCGTATATACTTGCGGGACGGGTCTTTTGCCCGTCCCGTTTTTGTTTCGACCCGAAAGGTGTGCATATGGCCTCATCCGCTCCGCGCGGTTTGCGCTCCGACCATGTCGTTACCGTCGGCATTGCGCTGTTCTCGATGCTCTTTGGCGCCGGTAACCTCATCATTCCGCCGTTGCTGGCACTTCAGGCCGGCACGGCCACGCCGCTTGCCATGATTGGCTTTTTGATTGCCGCTATCGGTCTGCCTGTTATGGGCTTTATCGCCGTGGCGCTTGCCGGAACGGCACGCGAGCTTGCCGGCCGCGTGCACCCCAAGTTCGGCGAGTTCTTTGTCGCGGCGGTGTATCTGGCCATCGGCCCGTGCCTGGCCATTCCGCGCACGAGTTCCACGGCCTTCGAGATGTTGGTGCCGCTGCTGCCCGAGGGCGTCTCGCTCGGCACGGCTCGCCTGGTGTTTGCCGTTGGCTTCTTTATCGTCGCGTTTGCGCTCACGCTGCGTCCAGGCGTTATCACGCGCGTGCTCGGCCGCATTACGGGCCCCGCGCTCATTGCGCTCATCGTGCTGGTCGTGGGTGCTGCCGTGATCTCGCCGCTGGGACCGGCTGCCGCGCCGCAGGCTCCCTACAATGCCGGTGCTACCGTGCAGGGCTTTTTGACCGGCTATCAGACCATGGACCTGCTTGCGTCGCTCGCCTTCGGCATCATCATCGCCGAAACCATCCACGAGTTGGGTGTTACCGATGACAAGCGCGTGGCCTTCGAGATTTCGCGTTCCGGCGTGATCGCAGGCGTGCTCATGGCCATCATCTACTGCGGCTTGGGCCTTGCCGGCATGCAGCTCGGCACCGTGATGCCCGACGCTACCAACGGCGCCGCCATCCTTGCCCGCTCTGCCTCCATGCACTTTGGCCTTGCCGGCACGGTCGTGGTCTTCGCCATCTTCTTTCTCGCCTGCATGAACGTGTGCATTGGCCTTATCAGCTGCTGCTCGCGTTACTTCTGCGAGACGTATGTGGTCGAAGGGGGAGCGGAGGCTTCCGAGGAGGCCATGCGCCGTCCCTTTGCGGTTCTCGCCTTTGTGTTCGCCGCATTTTCGTGCGTGCTCTCCAACGTGGGCCTCGACGTGATCCTTATGTTCTCGGTGCCCATGCTCAACGCCTTGTATCCCGTCGCCATCGTGCTGGTCCTCATGGGTTTGGTACACGGTTTTTGCGACGCGCATCCGCAGGTGTGGGTATGGGTCGGCGGCGTGGTTGCTGTGCAGAGTGTGATCACCTCGGTCCGTGATGCGTTCTTTGCGGGCACGTGGCTGCCCTTTGATGCGCTACCCCTGGCTGACATCGGTGCCGCGTGGGCGCCGGTTGCCGTGGTTGCCTTTGTGATCGGTCTGCTCCATAGTCGTTTTGTCGCACATTCGAGGAGCTAGGGTTTCTGCGCTTGCACAGGCGGGGAGTCTCCCCTATAATTTCCTTCGCTTTGGGACACGCAAGGTTTAGACCTTAGCTGCTCAACACCTTCGGGACGTGGCGCAGTTTGGTAGCGCGCCTGCTTTGGGAGCAGGATGTCGCAGGTTCAAATCCTGTCGTCCCGACCATATCTTGCGGGCGTAGTTCAATGGTAGAACCCCAGCCTTCCAAGCTGATGACGCGGGTTCGATTCCCGTCGCCCGCTCCATAGGATAGTTTTAACGGCTTTGGCTCTATTTGGTGCCAGAGCCGTTTTCATATACATGTCAGGGACCCCACATCCCCTCCTAAGTTGCGGTGAAATAGTTCCTGGATTAGCCGCAATAGCTGTTATCCAGGAAATATTTCACCGCAACTTATTGAGGCCGAGCGGGCTGGGTCGATGATGGGTTCTGTTGTCGAGAAGATGAGGACAGCCGGTCAGGAGTCTGCGTAGGGTTTTGTGGTTGGTATACCGTAGCCGCGCATCATGGAGCCGAACGCTTTGACATCGTAGGTGTCTGAGAGCTTGAAATGAATGACGTTGTGGCCCATGGCACGCAGGTTCGTGTCGCGCATGAGGGCAGCTCGATAGGTTTTTGCCGCAGTATGTTCCGGATCATTTTGGGCATCGTCCTCAAACTTGCCTAGTCCATGCAGCTCAGCCAGCATCCAAGAGCCGTTTGGCATCTGCCAGCCGTAATCTGCCAAATAATAGCCGGCGTTTCCCGGTCGAGTGATTTCAACCTGAAGTTCGGGAGCGGCAACTCCCGCCAGAATCATTGCCGCCCGTACTTCGGATTCTCCACCGTTATCCGATCTGCCATCCATGTGTTCAAAAACGTCAAATGCGCGCGCGATGCCGTGCAGTCCGCGGCAGTTCGTTTGTGCATATGCACGCAATTCTTCACGCTCGACACCGTACTCACGAGCCAACCCGTCGACATAGCCTAGTGCATATCGAAAAGCGTTAGTTCGGGCGATGTCGACCACCGTGCGATATGGATTCGTTAACGTAAAAGGACCGAGCTGCCATACGTCGCCCGGCCGCCAGCGTCGGTATTCAACGAATTCGTACATATCGCGTCTGGTGGAACGCGGCAACAGCACTTGCACCTTGTCGAGAAGCGAATATGCAGAACCGATGCCATAGAGCAGTGCCGCCGTTGCTCCACAAAACACGGCATTCGGTTCAACGACCGCAATAGCGGATGCCAATTGAAAGATGCGATCTTCGACGCCGAGGTCATTCCAATACGCGGGATCAGCGTAGACATGGTTGTAGAGTCGAATAATCATTTCTTTTGGCTCTGTTAGACCAGGATTGACATGCCGACCTGCCGGCTAACTCGCCGTCT
>DAWDVX010000001.1:75581-80492 GCA_052346145.1 Collinsella sp. | reverse complement strand
AGAGAAGAGGCGGGGCATGCCCCGCCTCTTACACCACATCTCTGCGCGCTACCGCCAAGCAGCACAATGGCGGGCACCACCGCGAGAGCTATGATTTGCTTCTTGACGCTTGGAATCGTCACGCCGTATGCGTTTGCCATGGCCTCGGCATTGCTCGAGGTCTCGGCTAGCACGTCTGCCGCCGTGGCGACTGCCCCTACGGCGCTGGCAACCTCGGCGGCACCGCCCAGGTTGCGCGCGAGATCGTTATCGCTGTTCTTGAGCAGGCGGCCGGCAGCTTGCGTGGCAAGCACGCCGGCGACCTCCGCGGAATGGTCCTTGTTGGTCTGGGCCACCGCAAGCCTGCTCTGCAGTTCCTTCCACTGTTTGCCCTGCATTCCAAAGCGCGGCGCAAGAGCGCAATAGCAAAAGATGGCGAGTTCGATTACGGTGAGTGCGATGGCGGTATATATGCCCGCGGGTTGGAATTCCTTTTGGTGGAACGCGATATCGTTGACCATTTGGAGCGGCAACATCAACAGGCATGCTACGAACGACATGACGAGTGCGGTCGCTGCGATTTTGGGGTATGTGCAGTACCGCTGGATGCGTTTCTTTTCTTGCTCGGTGAGTTGCTGCATGGGGCCTCGACTCTCATCGTTTTTCGGGGGCGATGCGCACACGCTCTTGAGTATAGATGAGTGGAGGATGTCTGTTGTTCATACATAGCGGTCAACAGCGTGCTGTTGGTGCTCGCTTGATCGTGGGCGCCATTCACCTTCGTTGCACAGCGACGACTGGTTGGCTGGTTGGCGTCAAGTAACCGCCTCCGCCTTGTGGGCCGCCTCAAGGACAAGGCATAATGCATGTGACAAAGGGGCAGTCCCTTTGCCGCATTGATCTGAGAGTAGATGTTGATGATTCTATCGTTGGCCCCCATGGAGGGGATTACCGGGCATGTGTTCCGTCGCGTGCATGCGGAGTGCTTCGGTGCGCTCGACTGCTATTACACGCCGTTTTTGCCGCCACCGCGGGTGGGAAACCGCTTTGGCGGCAAGGCGTTTAAGGAGATCGATCCTGCCAATAACCAGGGGCTTAACGTAGTGCCTCAGCTGATGTCCAAGAACGCGGACGAGTTTGTGTGGGCGGCACAGGTGCTCGCCGACATGGGCTATCGCGAGGTCAATCTCAACTTGGGTTGCCCCTCGGGGACGGTTGTCGCCAAGGGCAAGGGCTCGGGCTTTTTGCGCCACTTGGACGAGCTCGAAGTGTTCTTGAGCGATGTGTGCGAACGTTCGCCGTTGCCGGTGTCGGTAAAAACCAGGCTGGGGCTGGAGAGCGACGACGAATACGAGCGCGTGCTCGATCTGTATTGCCGCATGCCGCTGGCAGAGCTGATTGTGCACCCGCGCGTGCAAAAGGACCGCTATACGGGCTCGCCGCGCAAGGAGTTTTATGGCGAGACGCTGGAGCGCGCGCCGTTTCCGGTGGCATACAACGGCGATATTTTTGATCTTGAGGACATGGATGCGCTGGTGGAGGCCTATCCCGGCACACGTCATGTAATGCTGGGGCGCGGCCTGCTCGCGAACCCCGCTCTGGCTCGCATGGTCAACGGCGGTCCTGCTGCCACGGCAGCCGAGCTGCAGCGTTTCCATGACACGCTGTTTGCTGCCTATGCAGAAGAGATTGGCGGTAACGCGGTCTTTCGCATGAAGGAGTGGTGGTTCTACGCCAAGTGCGCTTTCGCCGACCCCACTACCGTTCACAAGCTCGTACGTAAGACCAAAAAGGTCGACGAATACCGCGCCGCCGTCGAGCGCGTCTTTCGCGAGCAGCCGCTCGCATCCGCAGCCCGCTTCCGCGGCTAGTTAGACATCGGGGACGTTCTTTAGCGACTAGGCATTTAAGAACGTCCCCGATGACTACCCGCAAAAGCTGTACACCAGCATCCAAGTATGTCGAAAAATGTCGACTTTGGATGCTGGTGTACATGTTTGGGTCGTATGGGTTGGGGCCCTGGACGGACAGAGCGTGCGTACTAGAGCAGGTTTTCCTGCACCCACGCGATGATGTCGCTCGATTCGTAGAGTGGTTTGCCGTCGATGAACAGGCAGGGAACCTGGCGTTTTCCGCCGACGGCGATGAGTATCTGTTCGGCATCGGAATCGGTCGAGATATTGCGCTCGGGAATGGTCACGCCGTTATCGGCCAAAAAGTGCTTGACCTTTAAGCAATACGGGCAGCCGGTCATAACGTACAGCGCGAGCTCGTGATTAGTAGCCATAGGTCTCCAATCGGTTGAGGTTTTGATTGAAATACCCAAAGCCGCCGCGGTCTATGCGCGCGTCAACGAAGACTCGATGGCCTGGACCAGAAACGCCGTGGCTCCGGTGGCGCAGGGCTTGTCGTAGTAGTCAACAAAGCGCTGGTCGGCAAGATAACCGTGGGCGAGGCCCAGGTACGCCTCGTCTTGGGGCTCGCATCCCCAGTTGAGAGCAATCCAGCGACGATGCATCGCGACAAGCTTACGAGCCTCGTTGCTCTCTGGGTCGCCAATGCCCATGGCAATCGAGAGCTGGCCCAGAATAGCGCGTTCAAGTTCCTTCATGTCGTTCCATGTCTCGGGGTCCATGTCCAGCAACGCTTCGTTTGCTGCATCGATAGCCTCATCGCCGTAGCGCGCCCGCGCCTCGGCACCGTAGCGCGCCTCGTTTTCCTGCACGGTGCGCCAGCGCTCCAGTTGCGGCAGGACGGCGCCCATGAGCGAGACGGCTTCGTCGAGCGACATGCCGGTGTTTTGTGCCAGGCGCGGGGCACAATCCTCAATCATTGCCTCCATGGTGGTGTCATAGGTGTACTTGCCGTGGTCGTAGCACCACTTGCAGTAATGATCGGTCGCGGTGCCCGTGGCATCGGTGCCGCAGTCGTCGGGCGTGAGTATCATGCCGCAGCTCTGGCAATAGTGCTCAGGCATTTCGAGCAGGTGGGACAGCGGTTCTCCGGTTACGGCGGCGATGAGCTTCATCATGTCGATGCCCGGTGTGACCTCGCCGCGCTCCCACCGGCTGATGGCCTGGCGTGTGACGAAGAGCTTAGCGGCAAGCTGCTCTTGGGTAAGGTGATGGGCGCGACGGACAGCAATGAGCTTTTCTGCAAAGGCCATAGCGGCTCCTTTCTGCTGGTTGATGGCTTAAGCATACGCGGCGGCAGGCGCCCTTCCAAGCAACCGTTGGTTGCACGACGGGGGACCGCGGCGAAGAATTGCGCGCAACGCCCCACGCCTCCATGCCGTACAATGACCGGCATGGAACCTATCGCACGCATACATACCGACCTGCCGCAGAAGTTCGGCATTCCGCGCAACAGCTTTTTGGCGCCCCATCTGCAGGGACGAATCTTTTTTGAGCCGGAATTTGCCTCCAATGCAGCGGTTGAGGGCCTGGACTCCTTCTCTCACCTGTGGCTGCTGTGGCGCTTCGAAAACGGAACGCCCGGCGGCACGGCTAAGGATATTGCCGTCGACGCTAAAACGCAGGACAGGTCCGGCACCAACGCAAAATGGTCGAAAACCGTGCGCCCGCCGCGTCTGGGCGGAGCCGAACGTGTGGGAGTGTTTGCCACGCGCAGTCCGTTTCGCCCTAATCCCATCGGGCTCACCTGCGTCAAGCTTGATCGTGTCGAGCTCACCGACGATGGCCCCATCATCCATGTGTTGGGGGCCGACCTGCGCGACGGTACGCCCATCTACGACATCAAGCCCTACATTCCGTTTGCGGACTGCCACCCGGATGCGACCGGAGGCTGGATCGAGGATGCTCCGTGGCAAGAGCTCGATGTTGAGTTTCCGCAAGCACTGCAGGATATGGTCCCGCCCGCAAAGCTCCTCGGCTTGGTCGAGGTCCTTCGCCAAGACCCGCGCCGCGCGGGCAGCAAGCACGAGCCACACCGCGTCTATCATCTGGCTTACGCCGGGCTCGACATATCGTTTACGGTCGATGAAACCCAGCTAACCGTAGTTGCCGTCAACGACGCGCAAGACTAACCAGCCATTCGTCCGCACCCGTCAAATTAAGCGCCAAACCCCGCGCCAAAACCGCCCACGCTGGTGGACAATAACGCCTACCAAAACAATCAACTTTGCACGGGAGTCCAGCATGAAATACGACTTTAGCTCGCTTATCGACCGCCACGGCATGGACTCTATCGCTGTTGACTCTTGGGGTGAGATCCCCGGTATGGCCCCGAACGCACCCGACGAGGGCTTCGACCGCATCCCCATGTGGGTGGCCGACATGAATTTTGCCACGGTGCCCACGGTCCAGGAACACATCATTCAGCGTGCCCAGCACCCCATGTTTGGCTACTTTAACCCGCGCGCTGAGTACTTCGATCGCATCATCGAATGGCAGAACCGCCGCAATGGCGTCGAAGGTTTGAGCCCTGAACATATCGGCTACGAAAACGGCGTGCTGGGCGGCGTCGTGTCGACGCTGCGCGCGTATGTCCAGCCGGGCGATGCGGTGCTGGTCCACAGCCCTACCTACATCGGCTTTACCAAGTCCATTGAGGCCGCGGGCTATCACATTGTCCACAGCCCGCTTAAGCTTGACGACCAGGGCGTGTGGCGTATGGACTTTGAGGACATGGAGCACAAGCTCGCCCAAAACCACATCCATGTCGCGGTGTTCTGCTCGCCGCACAATCCCTGCGGCCGCGTATGGGAACGCGACGAGATCGAGCGCGCCATGGACATCTATCGCCAGCACGATTGCGTGGTGATTTCGGACGAGATTTGGTCCGATATCATCCTGCCGGGGCACAAGCACATCCCGACGCAGTCGGTGGGCGAGGATGCCCGCATGCGCACGGTTGCCCTCTATGCGCCGAGCAAGACGTTTAACCTGGCGGGCCTTGTCGGCAGCTACCACA
>DAWDVX010000001.1:37832-75571 GCA_052346145.1 Collinsella sp. | reverse complement strand
TGTCTACAACGAGACGCTGCGTGACCGCATCTGCGCCGTGTCCAACAAGACCCACTACAACGAGATGAACGTCCTCTCCATGCATGCGCTTATCGGTGCCTACCAGCCGCAGG
Organism: Collinsella sp.; assembly: GCA_052346145.1. GTDB lineage: Bacteria > Actinomycetota > Coriobacteriia > Coriobacteriales > Coriobacteriaceae > Collinsella. The sequence continues at coordinate 75,458 of DAWDVX010000001.1, read as the reverse complement.
GCTATGAGTGGGTGGACGAGCTCAATCAGGTGCTTGCCGGCAATATCGAGTACTTCTGCAATTACGTGGACGAGCATTTTGAGGGCGTGTCCTATTCACGTCCGCAGGGCACGTACATGGTGTTTCTGGACTGCACCGAGTGGTGCCGAGAGCATGGCCGCGATATTCAGTGGTTGCTCGATGAGGGGGCACGCGTGGGCGTGGGGTATCAGGACGGCCGCCCGTTCCACGGACCCTGCCACATTCGCGTGAATCTGGCGCTGCCGCTTTCGCGCGTAAGGGAGGCGTGCGACCGCCTGGACCGCTACGTTTTTAATGCACGGTAAGTGAGCACTGCATGCGGGGCCTTCTGCCAAGTCGGCTGGAAGGTCCCACACGGTAAAGCGCCTGTAACAATTGGGCACTCGTGTGGTTTTGTTTGCTATTATCTTTAACCATTTCAGTCTGTAAACAGGATCGTATGGAGCTCGATGAAAAGATCCCGTCGCTCGGTTGCCATTTCGTTGTTTGTTGCGCTTGCAGTGGCGAGCGTCTTTGTCGTAGCGATAGCTGGCTGCTCCGGGTCGAATGACGGAGCCTCGACGTCTGCATTAGAAGGTCTGGACGCCTCGCAAGTCAAAGACGACGACCTTAAGACGCTCAACGTCGGAAGCGACCTCTATCCACCGTTTGTGTATACCGACGAGTACGGCGATATCGTTGGCCTGGATGTCGAGATATTGACCGAGGCTTTGGCTCGCATTGGTTACAAGCCAAAATACCAGCTGATTGACTGGGAAAAGAAGAAGGAGCTGCTGGCGAGCGGCGAACTCGATTGTGTCATGGGCAGCTTTAGTATGACGGGTCGCGAAAACGAATATCGTTGGGCCAGCCCGTACCTTGCGAGCCGCCAGGTGGTCGCGGTCGATCCCCAGAGCGATATCTAAACGCTTGCCGATCTTGAGGATAAGATCGTGGCGGTTCAGTCCACCACCAAGCCCGAGGACATTTTGCTCAATCGCATAAATGAAAACGTTCCGCAGATCAAGGAACTCTACAGCTTTTCGGACGGTTCATACCTGAACCCGGCGCTCGTCGAGGGCCTGGTCGACGCTATCGCCGCGCATGAGTCCTCGTTCCTCACCTACGAAAAAGACTATGGTGTGACATATCGCATTTTGGATGAGCCGCTGCTAGAGGTCGGTTTGGGCACCGCTTTCGATATCAACGATACGCGTGGCATCGACGTCAAGCTCACTCATGCCTACCAAGAAATGCTTGCCGATGGCACCATGGAACGCCTGGTGTCAAAGTACTTCGATGACCCTTCGCCATTTTTGAATATGGAGGGCCTGTCATGATCGATGCGCCCGACCACGCTGCTCAGGAGCGGGGCAATCGTTCGGCAGGGGCATGGCTCCTTGTCGCTCTGCTGGGGATAGTGCTCTCGGTTGTTGTCGGCATGATGAGCTACGGTTACACGACGGCCCAAGCCGAGCAGCGCTTTGCCGACGTTGTCGATTACGTGGCGACGCAGAGCCTTTCCTACGATGCATTCAACAGCGCCTATACGACCAAAAACCTGATTCGCGTTATGGAGATCGCCGGAGAGGCTGCCCGCGATATGGAGCGCGACGGTTCAGTGGATAACGCCATGCTGGAGCAATACGCCGACCAGTTCAACGTGAGCGCGCTGATCGTGACGGACGCATCGGGCAATTTGGTGTCCGAGTCCTCGACGGATGACGTGGGCTACGAGTCGCTTGCTACGTATCTCAAAGAGACGCCCGTGCTGGAGGTGGCAACCCATCCGCTTAAGTCCTATACCGCCCGCATTACGCTTGCGGATGATTCGGTCGCAGACATTGGCTGCGTAACCCGGCAGGATGGCGAGGGCATCGTTATCGCGGTAAGGCATCAGAGCGCGAAGGCAGTTGCAAGCAATACACTCAAACTGCAGAGCCTGCTTGATGGCTATGAAACCATCGATAGCGGCAATATCGTGATCGAAAACGATGGCAAGGTCGTTGCGACCAATGCCGTCGAACCCACCGTATTGGGCGTGTTCGACCTGCCCGCGACGGACGCCATCATTGTCGACGAAATTAAGGATCGATGCCTGCCCGGCAAAGTCCGACTGGTCAACGTCAACGGCGAGTGGTATTTGGGCACATACGGCAAAGCGCAAAAATTCTACGTGTACACCTATGCCTCGGCGCAGCGCTACTTTGAGGTCGTCGCGGCTGTCGCTGCCGGCGTGCTGGTGCTCTACAGCGGTGTTGTAGCCACTGTTGTGATGGTGCGTCGCCGCGCTGATCGTCGACGTTTGACGGACTTGCTGCAGCAGGAGCGCGACTATGGCGACAAGCTGGCAAAGGCGGCGCGTGAGGCCTCGTCTGCCAACTCGGCAAAGACGGAGTTTCTGCGTCGCATGAGCCACGATCTGCGTACGCCCATCAACGGCATTCGCGGTATGGTTGAGGTCGGCGATGCCAATGCGGACGATCTGCAAAAGCAGGCCGAGTGCCGCTCAAAGATCTGGACGGCATCGGGACTGCTGCTCGACCTTGCGAATGAGGCGCTCGATATGAGTCGCCTGGAGAGCGGCCAGGTCGATCTGGAGCTTGTTCCCACAAATTTGGTGACCCTCAACCACGAGGTGCGCGATATTCTGGAGCGCCAGGCCGAGGAGCGCCTGGTGACAATTATCTGCGACCAGCAGACGCTTAATCATCCCTATGCGCGGGTGAGCGTGACGCACCTCAAGCGCTTGTTGCTCAATATTGCCGGCAATGCCGTCAAGTACAACCGTCGGGGCGGTTATGTTCGCCTGACGTGCCGTGAGGTGGAGCCGGTGGATGGCGTCCTCGTCTATGAATACACGATTGCCGATAACGGTATTGGCATGAGTGAGGAGTTTCAACAGCACCTCTACGAGCCGTTTTGTCGCGAGGAGCAGCAGGTGGAAGGCGCTTCATCGGGAACTGGCCTGGGTGCGCCTATTGCCAAACAGTTGGTCGAGCTTATGGGCGGAACCATGAGCTTTACGAGCGTCTTGGGGCAGGGGACGACGTTTACCATCCGTCTGCCGTTTGAGAAGTGCAAGTGCTCCGAGATTCCTCAGGCAGTGCGCGTGAATGCGGGCGACGGCGATGCGCTCCAGGGCTTGCGCGTTTTGCTCGTAGAGGATAACGACCTGAATGCCGAGATCGCACAGTTTACGCTCGCCCGCGCCGGTGCCGTCGTGACGCATGCTAAGGATGGTGAGTCTGCCGTCGAGATGTTTGCCGCGAGCGCGCCGCACGAGTACGACGTGGTGTTGATGGATATCATGATGCCCGGTATCGATGGCCTTGAGGCCACGCGTCGGATTCGAGCGCTCGATCGCGAGGATGCCGCGACCACGCCGATTATCGCCGTGAGCGCCAACGCCTTTGCCGACGATCGCAGGCTTTCGCGTGAGGCGGGCATGAACGCGCACCTGAGTAAACCAGTGAGTTCGCAGGAGCTCGTTGAGGCGCTTGCGCACATAGCCGCCGACGCTTCATAAGCATATGGCCCGGTTCCAAGGTGGGTTGGAACCGGGCCATATTGCTATTGATGAGGCTTGCTGAGGGGCTTACTTTTCGTGAATCTGCTTACCGCAGAGATGCTCAATCGTAATCTCGTAGAGTTGGACGCCCTTGATGTCTTTGGCGATTTCCTCCTCGACTTCTTCGGCGGAAGGGTAGTACTTAAGCGCGAGCTGGCGGACTTTGTCCTCGATAAACGCGGGCGCTTCATCTACCAGGCGACAACGACCAAAGACAACGGTACTCATAACGTAGGGAGCCCAGTCGCCGTCCTTGTACCACTCGTTGCCGTAAACGGTAAAGCAGATCTTGTCATCGCGCTTGAGTGCGTCGACCTTGTGGCCAGCCTTGGCGCCATGGAAATAAATCTTGTCGTGCTCGGCGTCAAAGAAGTAGTTGACGGGAATGGCGTACGGGTAGCCATTGTCACCGTTGACGGCAAAGACGCCGCGCTTGCAGGTGGCGAGCAGTTCGCGCGCTTCCTCGTCAGTGATGGCGCGTTTCTTTCGACGTAAGGGCCTAAACATCGTTGGCTTCCTTTCTGGTCGTGCGTGGTGGTTGAGCACAAACTATAGCGAAACGGATCCGTTTTTCTTGATGCGGGCGAGTATGTTTTTGAGCTTGTTAAAGTCGAGCGGTTTGGACAGATGGGCGTTCATGCCGGCGTCGTGTGCCGCCTTGGCGTCCTCGGCAAAGGCATTGGCGGTGAGCGCGATGATGGGGATATCGGCTGCATCGACCTTCTCGCTCAGGCGAATCGCGCGGGTTGCCTCGTAACCGTCCATGTCCGGCATCATAATGTCCATCAGGATCGCATCGAAGCTGCCGGCGGGATGAGACAGGTACAGATCGACGACTTCGTTGCCGTTGACGGCGCGGGTGACCACGACGCCCTCGGATTCTAGCAGCGTCTGGGCAATCTCGGCATTCAATTCGTTGTCTTCGGCGAGCAGCACGTTCATGTCGGCGAGCGAGCAGTCGAGCGCCCTCTCGACCGTATTCGCCCGCGCCCGGGGGTTCTTGTCGATATCGAGCGGAATTTCCACGTAGAACGTGGTGCCCACATGGAGTTCGCTGGTGACTTCGATGGTGCCGCCCATCAGTTCAATAAGCGACTTGACGATTGGCATGCCCATGCCGGTTCCTTGGAACTTGCTGCGCGCATCGTCACCTTCTTGGGCAAACGGCTCATAGATATGCTTTAAAAACTCGGGAGCCATGCCAATGCCGGTATCCGAAACGCTAAAGCAAAAGAGCGCGCGCCCGTTATCGAGTGGCTTGGTCTGTGAACTAAAGGTGACGGAGCCGCCGTGCTTGTTGTACTTAATGCTGTTGTCTAACAGGTTGATCATGACCTGTCGGATATGGGTGGGACTGCCGATTACGTATGGCCCCGTGGCGTACGGCAGACTATTGTCCTGCATTGTGATGCCGTTACTGGACGCGCGGAGCTTGCACAGCACCAGCGTATCGTCACAAAGCTCTTTGAGGTTAAAAGGCGCATGTTCCAGTGTTAGCTTGCGGTCTTCGATTTTTCCCATCTCGAGGATGTCGTTGATCAGCGAGAGCAGGTGATTGGCGGCAACGCGCGCCTTGGCACGGCTCTCGCGGGCGACTTGCATATCGCCTTCCTTCAATTCTTCAATTTCGATAAGGCCCAGGATACCGTTGAGCGGCGTACGGATGTCGTGGCTCATGCGCGTGAGGAATGCCGTCTTAGCGGCGTTGGCAGCATCGGCTTTTTTGCGCTCGGTTCGAGCGCGCACGAGCGCCCAGATGAGCAGGACGATGCCGACCGACAACATACCGATGAGGGTAGCTGCAATGGCGGTGCGGTTGCGATAAAGGAATTGAAGCGTGTTGGATTCCTGGGCCGTGTACGACGTGGAGGAGTAATTACTTGCGGAGAGCGATTCTCCGGCATTGATGATGCCCTTGTTGATGATTCCCAGCAGTTCGGGCTTGCCGCGCGACATCAAGCACGCGAGGTCACAGGTGTCAGGGAGCTCGACCGTCTCGCAGTCCTCGAGATCATAACGGTCACCGATGGTTTTTACGCGTGAACTGGGAGCGACGATGCAGCGCGCCGTTCCCTTCCTGAGGGCGTCGAACGCTTCATCGTCGGATTGGTATTCGGTTACGGTCGCTGTGGGGAATAGACTTTCAAGTGCATTTCGGTTGACAAACGATGATTTGGTACAGGCGATGTTCTGAAGGTCTTTTTTCAGGTTACTGCCGGTGTGGATGGCGGTGAGGGACATGGTCCCCAACGATACCGACTGCACAACGCCTGATTGCTCGGCAAACCAGTAATCTCGGTATGCCGGCAGCGCAACGTCTATGCTTCCCTCTGACAGGGCCTTTGACATCATCTTGTAGCTATCAAAGGCGACGGTTTTGACCGTAATGCCAATTTTATCGTGTAGCGTCGTCGCAAGCGATGCGAGCGAGCCTTCCATTTTGCCGTCTTCGTCTTCGTTGCAGTAGGGGAGTTTGCCCGTAATGTAGCCGAGCGTGATGGTGTTGTTGTTTGCTTTGAGCCAGGAACATTCGGGGCCGTTGAGCGATGATGAACCGCTGTTTTGGGCCGAGTAGTGAGATTTGACTTCGTCGTTATAGCGTGGGTTGACGCGGGCGATTGCTGTCATGGCGGCATTGATGTCGTCCATCAGGTCGGGGCGGCTTTTGGGGACGGCAAAATAGTAGTCGCTCGACCCAATGTAGAACATGGGGGAGGCACTGGGCGACGAGGTCGTGTCGTTCATGATGACGGCATCGACCTCGCCGTTTGCCAGCGCATCAAAGAGAACGGAGTTTCCGTCATACTCCTTGTATGTGCAGGCGATTCCTTCGTTGGCGAGCCATTGCTGGCCAACGAAGGTTTGCATAACGCCGGGGTTGCAGCCGATGGTAAGGCCTTGGAGCGCTCGGGGGTCACCCTTGGCCAGATCGTCGCGCTCGGGCCTGGCATAGATGTAGTAGCGCTCGGTGCCCTCGGGGTTCGAGGAAAAGAGCAGCTTTTGGGCGCGTTCCTCGGAGTAGGAGATGTTGGGCATGAGGTCGATCTCGCCCGTCTCGAGCTTCTCCATAAGCTCGGTGAAGGTGCCGGAGACGTATTCGTACTGCCAGCCGGGTGTGTAGTACGAGAGGGTCTGGAGGTATTCGTAACCCCATCCCGAGAGACGCTCGCCGGGGATGCCGTCCTGGAAGCCCTCGTTGTTGACGAGCCAACCAACGCGGACCGTTTTGACCTGCTGATCAGAGTCGCCGGCATAGACGGGGGCGGGCATGGCGCCGCCCAGCACGGTAAGTGCGGTAAGCACGATGACCAGGGCACGATATATAGTTGAACGAAGGACAGCGGCAGTTCTCACATGCAATCCTAACGAATCGAGACATTACCGCATAAGGATACCAGCTCAGGTGCCCCGTTCGCCCACAGATATAGTCATCGGGGACGTTCTTAAACGACTAGTCATTGGGGACGTTCTTGAATGACTAGTCGTTTAAGAACGTCCCCGATGACTAGTTCCGTTTGCGGGGGAGGCGTGGGACAATATCGAGCAAATGTGAATGATTGTCCGCGGAAGGGGTCGCGATGAAAAAGCTGAGGACACTTGCCGATGTGTTGCATCAGGCTGGCTTTGCCCACATAACGGGCGTGTTTCTTGTCTTTTTCCTGCTCTGCTCAACGGCCGTCTGGCTGTCCGAGCCCACGACCCTCACCTTTGGCGACGGGCTCTGGTTTAGCTTTGAGACCGTGTCGACCATCGGTTGTGGCGATATTCCGGCCGAGACGCCGGTTGCCCGCGCCATCACCGTCATCTTGAGCGTCATCAGCATCTTCTACATCGCCATGCTCACGGGTGTTGCGGTGAGCTACTGCAACACGCTCATCAAGCTGCGCCAAAAGGACACCATGGCACGCTTTATGGACGACTTGGAGCATTTGGAAGAGCTCGACCGCGACGAGCTCGCCGACCTGTCGCGTCGCGTGCGCGAGTACCGTCGCCGGCAACGTTAGGGCTAGCGCATCGCGCAACAAGGGGGATTGCATATGAATATCACGGTGTACCTGGGCGCGAGCGTCGGCAACGATCCGGCGTTTCTGCCTGCGGTGCAGGAGCTCGGCACATGGATTGGCGCTCATGGTCACGCGCTGGTGTACGGCGGATCCAAGTCGGGCCTGATGGGCGCGCTTGCCGATAGCGTGCTCGATGCCGGCGGCCACGTGACGGGTGTGGAGCCGAGCTTTTTTATCGAGGCGGAGTTCCAGCACGACGGCATCGACGACCTTATCGTGACGAGCGATATGGCCGAGCGCAAGGCGAAGATGATCGAGCTTGGTGACGCGTTTATCGCCTTTCCGGGTGGCACGGGTACGCTCGAGGAGATTGCCGAGGTTATGTCTGCCGTGTCGTTGGGGCACCTCAACGCGCCGTGCATCTTGTACAACCTGGACGGTTACTACAATGACCTGAAGGCACTGCTCGAGCATATGATCGACAAGGGCCTATCGAGCCTGCAGCGCCAACAAGGCATCTACTTTGCCGATGACCTGTGTGAGATCGCATCAATTATCGGTCGCTAGACATCGGGTTCGTCGCATGCGGTGCCCAACGGTGCTGTTAATGGTGCAGATGGTTGGCGCGCTCACGCCGCAACCGCTTTAAAATACAACGTATCTATGTCGACTTTGACTACGGGAGGGCCCGATGGATAAGCTTGCCAAACCTAAAAACCGCGCGCTGTTTTTGGTCAGCGTTGCCGTGACCGGCGCGTTCGCAGGTGCCGCAGTCTGGCTGTTCTTTTTTGCGATGGAGTACGGCATCGACTATCTGTGGACCGAGATCCCGCACATGTTGGGCGCCGCTTCGCCCGAGCTCGCGAGCGGCCCGTTCGGCTTTTTGCCGTATCCGTTTTTCGTCTGCCTGCTGGGCGGTCTGCTCATCGGTCTGTACGAAAAGCTGACCGGCACCAAGACCGACGACCTCAACCAGGTGATGGCCAAGGTCAAGCAAGACGGGCGCTACCCGTACGACAATCTGGGCAAGCTTTCGCTCGCGGCATTGCTGCCGCTGCTGTTTGGCGGAAGTATTGGACCGGAGGCCGGCCTGACCGGCGTTATCGCGGGTCTGTGCAGCTGGGTCGGCGACCGCATGCGCCGCTTTGGCGCCGAGTTTAGGGAGCTCACGTTGTTGGGTACCCAGGCCGCGCTGACGGCGCTCTTTACCGCGCCCGTCTTTGGCTTTGTGGCCCCGCTCGCCGGCAGCGCCGATGGCGATGAGGATTCCACGTCTGACGAGATCACCATTAAGCTCCCCAAGGCGCAGAAGACTGTGGTCTACGGCATCGCGATCGCGGGTGGTTTGGGAACCTATCTGCTGCTCGGCCAGCTTATGGGCGGCGGCATGGGCATGCCCAGGTTCGAGGCTGCCGAGGTGGGCAACCTCGAGCTCGCATGGCTTATCCCCCTGTCGCTGATCGGCACGGTCTGCGGTTGGCTGCACTTTGTCTCGGAGCACGCGAGCGAGGCGCTGGCCCATGCCATAGGGGAGCGCCCCGTCGTCAAGGCCATGCTGGCTGGCCTGGCGCTCGCCATCTGCGGAACGGTTCTGCCCTACACCATGTTTGCCGGCGAGACGCAGGCCGATGTCCTCATGGAAACCTACCTGACCATCCCCGCCGGTGTGCTTATCGCGACCGGTCTGGTCAAGGCTATGCTGACTCCCGCCCTCATCAACATGGGTTGGCGCGGAGGCCACTTCTTCCCGGTTATCTTCTCGGGCGTAAGCCTGGGCTACGGCCTTGCCATCCTCACCGGCGCCGATCCGGTCTTTTGCGTTGCCGTCTGCACGGCCTCGACGATGGGCGCCGTCATGCGCCAGCCCGTCATGGTCGTGGGCCTGCTGCTCATGTGCTTCCCGCTCAAGGGCATCGTCTGCATGATCATCGCCGCCGTCATCGCCGCCGGCATTCCGTTGCCCAAGTCACTGCGCAAGTAGCGCGGCTTTATCGCGGCACAATGCTCGGAGGATAAGAAATGATTCTGTACTTTAGCGCGACGGGAAACAGCGAGCATGTGGCGCGCCGTGTTGCAGCGGCAACGGGCGATAAGGTCATGTCGATTGAGCGCTTTGATGCCGAGTCCCTTCGTCTTGCCTTGGCGGGAGGGCCCTGTCAGCTTGGATTTGTTGCCCCGGTGTATGCCTGGGGCTTGCCGACGCCAATGATAGAGTTTTTAAAGACTGCCGACCTGTCGATTGCCGCTGGCGCAAAGGACGGCGGGCGACCTTATACGTTCTATGTCTCGACGTACGGTTCGACGACCGGCCAATCGGCGAAGTTTGCCCGCGATTTGCTGCGCGAGCGTGGGCTCGAGCTGGACGCGGCGATGAGCGTCAAGATGCCCGATACCTGGACGCCTGTTTTCGACCTGTCAGATCCTCAAAAGGTCGAGAGCATCAACAAGGCTGCCGAGGCGCAGATTGATGCCGTGGTCGAAGCGGTACGGGCGCGGCGTACGGGCAACATGATGCGCCATCGCGTGCCCCTGTTTGCATCGTGCGCGTATCACGCAATTGGGCTGCCGCGCATGCAGCAGACGAGTAAGTTTGCCGTCGATGCCGATCGCTGCATCGGCTGCAGCCTCTGCGCTAAGCGCTGTCCCATGGCGGCGATCGAGATGCGTGACGGGCTTCCCGTCTGGACAAAGCCGGAGTGCGCCGCCTGCTTGCGCTGCCTGCACTGCTGTCCCAAGTTCGCCATCTCGCACGGCAAGCGAACGGCCTCCCATGGTCAGTACAAACATCCCAAGCCCGGTGTGAGGATGTAACTGCTGCGGGTCTGCTCTTAAAAACTCATATTTAGAAAAAGCCGCGCGAGGCCGTATGTCTACGGCCTCGCGCGGCTGTTGTTTAGAGCTTCCTCAGCACGATTGCGATGGTGTTGAGATACTCGAGAGCGCCGGCTTCAACGGCAGCGCGGTCGCCCGCTGCGTACTCGTTGTCGCAGGCGAGCCAGTCCGCCCATGCCTCGTTGGTGCAGCGCATAGGCTGCATCGAGACGATCTCGACACCGGGGGTCGGCTCGATTATGGCGCGCCACCAAGCTATGTCGTGCATGTAATCGAGCTGCTCGGGTGTCCAGGATTTGAGCAGGCAATCGGGCAGATTGCCGTGGCAGTCGCGGACCATGCCGGGGATGCTTAAGTAGAGCACCCCGCCTTGCTTTGCGTAGGGGAGCAGACGCTCGCCCAAGTAATGCGGATTGCGGCCATAGTAGTTTTACGAGTCGATGCTCACGACCGCATCAAAATAGTCACGCTCAAACGGCAAGCCCTGCGTGGCGTCGGCATGAACGGGATGAATCGTGTCGCGCGAGATACCGAGCGAATCGAAGAATGCGCGGTTCTCCTCGGGGTCGCTCCACAGATCGACAGCGTACGTGTCAAACCCATATTCGCGGGCGAGCAGGGCGCTGGTGATACCGGTGCCCGACCCAAGGTCGCAGACGCGGGCGCCGCGGGGGATACGTGCATCGCGAAGCAGCTCTTCGCAGAGCTTGAGGGGATTGGGCCCCATGATCTTAGAGCGCACGAGCGCTGTGTCGAAGCTGCTGGCTTCTGGGAAGGATTGAGATTCCTGGGATTGCATTGTTCTTTCCTATCAGGTGCAAATTGGCAGATGACGGAGGCGGAACGGCGCAACAAACCACGACCGTTGGACGGCCGTTTTCATGGTTCTATGCAATTGACCGTTCCCTAAAGAACAATGACCAAAAAGACATCCCCTTGGATGATCGAGATTGGGCCAAGGCCCGTGACGCATTTATTGTAGGACGTTACGCGCTGGCGGGGGATATGCCATTTGTCATAGTTTTGCCGGTGGACTGGACCCCGTTCGTTTCCGCTACTATTTCCATATCGCGAGTGCGGCGGTGCCCAAAACGATGAGGGCAAGGCCAATGCCGCTTCGGCGCGAGAGCTTTTCGTTGAAGGCCAGGCGCGCGAACAGTACCGAAACAAGGATCGAGAGCTTGTCGACCTGCACCACGACGCTTACCTGCCCGGCGGCAATCGCGTAGTAGTAGAGCAGCCACGATGCACCGGTCGCAATGCCCGATGCTGCGAGAAATGTGAGTTCATATCGGTCAACGCGTGCGACCTGCTCCAGCTTTCCCTTGGCCGTCACAATCCCCCACGCCATGGCGAGTACCACGCAGGTACGGATCGCCGTTGCCAGGTTAGACTCGACGCCTTCGATGCCAACCTTGGCAAGGATGGACGTGAGCGCCGCGAAAACGGCGGCGCCGATGGCGTAGACGAGCCAGGTCCGGTCTTGCTTCTGGTCCACGCCAGCTGACTGCCTCTTCTCAATCATCAGGAACGTGCCGAGGGTGATTACGGCCGTCCCAATAAGCTTTACGGCCAGATTGCTCGTCTCGCCAAAGAGAACAATAGCGATCAGCGCGGCGAGTACGGTGCTCATCTTGTCGACCGGCACGATCTTATTGACGTCTCCAATGCTGAGCGCCTTAAAGTAGCAGATCCACGAAGCGCCGGTTGCAAGTCCCGAGAGAACGAGGAACAGCCAAGACTTGGCGGCGATGCTGCCAATGGTTCCGATGGATCCGGAAATGCCCGCCATTATCCAAGCAAAGACGAGCACCACGCAGGTGCGGATGGCGGTCGCAACATCGGAATCGGTGTGTTTGATGCCACATTTGGCCAAAATTGATGTGATGCCGGCAAAGAATGCCGATGCAAACGCTGCAACAACCCACGACACGGGTGTGGCGCCTCCTCAAGAACGACTACGCCGGGTCTACGGCGCTCGTCCGATGATACCGCTTGCGGCTACAAATCGCGTGCTCGATAGATCTTGGTGCTGACGGTGCAGCTGATTGCAAATAGCACGAACGCCAGGGCGGCAATTCCTGCGCACAGGAAACTGATGACGGCGGGATCGGGATTTGCCCCGGCAAATGACATGAGCCAGTTGCTGATGGGGTTGGAGGAGCTCAGTATTGCCATGGTGCCGCAGCCAAGCAGGGCAAACAGGCCAACGGATAGGCGCAGCGCCTCCATGTGTCCAAATCGAAAGAATATCGGCTGTGCCAAAAACACCATCATGAGGGAGATGAGCATCGACGCCGCCGAGGCGGTCGCGATTTCAAAGACCGTCTGGCCTGTCGAAGGGATGCCCATGTGATCGAAGAACGGAAGGGCGAGGATGTTCAGAAGCGTAGCCGCGCATGCCATGACGACCGAGAAGACAATAATGCACAGGTATCGCGCGCAGATGATGTCTTTGCGCGAGAACGGCAGCGTTGCCCGATAGCGCTCCCAGCCGTTTTGGTTATCGTAGCCAGCCAGCGAGCTCATGATCATGATGGGCGACATGGCGCTGACCGCACAGGTGCCGGCGCTCATGCCAGAGTCACCATCCGATGCGTTGGCAAGGGTCAGCACGACGAATATGAACAGGCCGACGCCGGCGATGCTCGGGAGAAACGAGCGCATGATGGCGGTCTCGGACATAAAAGCTTTCATTTGGAGGTTCCTTTCAGCGTAAGGCGCAGATAGTCATCAATGGTTGTCCGGTCACAGGGAATCTCGGGAAAGGCCTCGAGCGCTTCTCGTCGGTTGGGTACGAGTACGTCAACGCTGTAGGTATGACGGGTGGCGCGAGCGCCTTCGACACAAGCCATCAGCTCGGCAGCTTGCGCCTGGGTGCAGTGGGCGATGCCGGTACGGTCGGTAATGTCCTCGCGCGGCAAATCGAACACGATCGAGCCATTATCGATGCAGGCGACGCGGTCTGCCGCACGTTCAAGATCGGAGGTAATGTGGCTCGAGAACAATACGCTGCGCTGTCCGTCGGCGACAAAGGAGAGCAGCTCATCGAGCAGCTCCTCACGCGCCATAGGATCGAGGCCCGCGGTGGCTTCGTCCAAGATGAGCAGCTCGGCCTTGTGACTGAGCGCGCACGCGAGCTGCAGTTTCATGCCCATGCCACGGGAGAGGTCCTTGACCTTTGCCTTGGGGTCCAGACTAAACCGGTCGATGAGGCTGGCGAAGGTGTCGTGGTTCCAGGTGGGGTACGCCGGACCTACGAGCGCCTCGACCTCCGTCACCTTGAGCGTGGAAGGGAAGGGGCACGTGTCCAGCACGAGTCCGATGCGAGAGCGCGTGCGACGTTGTTGCTCATCGGGCGCATTGGCATCGCAGCGCTGCCCAAACAGGCATACCTCGCCAGCATCTATCTTTATGAGGCCGAGCGCGGCACGGATGGTCGTTGTCTTGCCGGCGCCGTTTGCGCCCACAAAGCCAACAATCTGGCCGGGCTCTACGGCAAGTGTGACATCGCGCAACGAAAAGCGGTTGCTCACCCGGCGCGAGACGGCTTTGAGTTCTAACAGGTTTTGCATGGTATAGCCTTTCTTGCAGATGGCTACTGCATGGTTTCGGGAGCTACCAGGTCGAGCATCTCGTGCAATTTGTCGCGCGTGACGCCCAAGGTGTCGGCTTGCGCTGCCGCTTGCGCGAGCAGCTCTTCGATATTGCAGAGCTGGCTTTCACGCAAGAGCTCCTGGTTGCCCTCGGCGACAAAGCAGCCTTTGCCCTGCACGGTGCAGATAAACCCGAGTTGCTCCAGGTCGGCGTAGGCGCGCTTGGTGGTGATGACGCTCACACCTAGGTCGCTCGCGAGCGCACGAATGCTGGGGAGTTTGGCCCCCGCGGCGAGTGCGCCCGATAGGATCTGGGTCTTGACCTGCGAGGATATCTGCTCGTAGATGGGCTTGTCGCTCGAATTGGATAGGATGATGTCCACAGCGGCTCCTTAGCTGATGGGCTACACGTGTATATAACCGGTAAACACAGTATATATACACTATGCACAGTTACGCAAGAGGGAAATCGGAATGATCGGCCACCGTTTGTCTCAGTCTGTAACAACAAGACCCGAATTTCCCAGCTAGTTGTTACAGATTAAGATGTTGTTTATCCGCCGGTCCTTTTGTCTCGATCTGTAACATCTGGAGCGGTTTTGGGCGGCTAACTGTTACGGTTCGAGATTTTGCCGGCGGATCCGTTCGTTTGTCTCAATCTGTAACATTAAGGGCTGGTTTTGGAAGATAGTTGTTACAGATTGAGATTTTGCCGGCAGGCCCATCCGTTTGTCTCGATCTGTAACAGGTAGAGGTTCAAAACCCGTCTAGATGTTACAGACCGAGACAAACTGCTGCGGAGTGCCGCCGCCGACCGGCAACCAAAGTCCCAACTGATGAATTTGTCCTGATAGGCGCCCTAGAGCGGGATTTCGCGGCTACAATAGTGCGGTTACATCGACGTAATGCACTCAATGCAAGAAAGGATCCGCATGGCAAGCCTGTCGGATGAAATCTCGTCGCGTCGCACATTCGCGATCATCAGCCACCCGGACGCCGGTAAGACCACGCTTACCGAGAAGCTGCTGCTCTATACCGGCAGCATTCAGACCGCCGGCTCGGTCAAAGGCAAGAGCTCGGCCAAGCATGCCGTCTCGGACTGGATGGACATCGAGAAGGAGCGCGGTATTTCCGTTACCTCCTCGGTGCTGCAGTTCACCTATAACGGCGCCTGCGTCAACATCCTCGATACCCCCGGCCACCAGGACTTCTCGGAGGATACCTACCGTACCCTTATGGCGGCCGACGCCGCGGTCATGGTCATCGACGGCGCCAAGGGCGTCGAGGCCCAGACCAAAAAGCTCTTTAAGGTCTGTACGCTGCGCCATATTCCCATCTTCACCTTTGTGAACAAGCTCGACCACGAGGCTCGCGATCCGTTTGAACTCATGGAAGAGATCGAGAATGTCCTGGGCATCAATACGTATCCTATGAACTGGCCGATCGGCAGCGGTCGCAACTTCCGCGGCGTGTTCGATCGTCAGACCCGTCGCGTTATTGCCTTTGAGGGCGACGGTCACGCCAATGCCACCAAGAAGGTTGCCGAGGTCGAGGCCGAGCTGGGCGATCCTTCCATGGACGAGCTCATCGGCGAAGAGAACCATAAGAACCTGATGGACGATATCGAGCTGCTCGATGGCGCCGGCGACGAGCTCGACTTGGATGCCGTGGCCTGCGGCAAGCTGAGTCCGGCGTTCTTTGGCTCGGCGCTCACCAACTTTGGCGTGGAGCCTTTCCTCAAGGAGTTCCTGCGCCTGGCCCCGACGCCGCGCGCCTATACCGATACGCTCACCAGCGAGCCGGTCGATCCCTGCCGTGACGACTTTAGCGGCTTTGTGTTTAAGATCCAGGCCAACATGGACAAGAACCACCGCGACCGCATCGCCTTTGTGCGCATTTGCTCGGGCAAGTTCGAGCGTGGCATGGATGCCTTCCACGTGCAGGGCAACCGCAAGCTCAAGCTTGCCACGGGTACCTCGATGATGGCCGATGACCGCGCCATCGTGGACGAGGCGTACGCGGGCGATATCGTGGGCCTGTTCGATCCGGGTATCTTTAGCATCGGCGACACTGTGTGCTCCGGCAAGCGCCACGTGCAGTATCCGCAGATCCCGACGTTTGCCCCCGAGATGTTCGCTCGCATTACGCAGGTCGACACGCTCAAGCGCAAGCAGTTCGTCAAGGGCATGGAGGAGCTTGCCCAGGAGGGCGCCATCCAGATCTTCCGCGAGCTGGGTGCCGGCATGGAGAGCGTCATCGTGGGCGTGGTCGGCGTGCTGCAGTTTGAGGTGCTCGAGCGTCGCCTCAAGGCCGAGTACCGTGTTGAGGTTCGTCGCCAGCCGCTGCCCTATATGGACATCCGCTGGATTCAGAACGACCCCGATACCATCGATATCCCGGGCCTTTCGCTCACGCGCGACACGCTGCGCGTCGAGGACATGCGCGGCGGCAAGTTGCTGCTGTTCACGAGCCCGTGGAACGTGGATTGGGCAACCGACCACAATCCCGACCTTATCCTGTCGGAGTTTGGCAACGTAGCGTTTTAGCGCATCGGCGTGGTGGCCCTGCGGGGCTGCCGCGCCGTTTGCTTGCCTGATGCCGTGTGAGCGGCTATCATACCCACCGTCGTCTCAAGACCGGGGCGTCCGAGCAGTTCGGGTCCGATATCCTGCTCGTTAAACCTAAAACCAAAGGAGTACATAATGATCAAGAAGGTCATGGAGGACTACAAGGTCCTGTTGCGGAGCATTCCCGCGGCAACGGTTTCGCTGTTTTTCGTGAGTGTCATCATGATGAACCTGCTGGCCAACAAAGAGCTCATCAGCCTGCCGTATCTGGCACTCGATTGCGGCTTTGTGGTGAGCTGGGTCTCGTTTTTGTGCCAGGACATGATCTGCAAGCGCTTTGGCGCCAAGGCATCCATCAAAATCTCCATCCTCGCGCTACTGGTCAACCTGGCCGTGAGCCTGTGCTTTTGGGCATGTTCGCTCACGCCCGGCATGTGGGGCGCCTACTACGACACGGGCATGATCGAGGTCAACACCGCCCTTAACGCCACCATCGGCGGCACCTGGTACGTGGTGCTGGGCTCTTCGCTGGCAATGCTCGTTTCTGCCGTGGTTAACTCCACGCTCAACCAGTCGCTCGGCCGTATGCTCAAGAAGAATAACTTTGCGAGCTTTGCCTTCCGTTCCTATGTGTCCACGGGTGTTGGCCAGTTTATCGACAACCTGGTCTTCGCCATCGTGGTGAGCCACACGTTCTTTGGTTGGACCTGGGTGCAGGTCCTCATGTGCTCGCTGACCGGCGCTGTTGCCGAGCTGCTGTGCGAGGTCTTCCTGAGCCCCGTGGGCTACAAGGTCGTGCGCGGCTGGGAGCGCGAGAATGTGGGTTCCGAGTACCTCGAGCGCCACGCAACCGCCTAAGGAGCAAGTATGCGGGTTTTGATCACGGGCGCTTCGGGCGGTATCGGAGCCGCGTGCGTGCAGCGCTTTTTGGATGAGGGCCACGAGGTCGTGGGCTTTGATCTGCTGTCGCCGGCGATCGAACACGAGCGCTACCGCCATCTGATCGTTGATGTCCGCGAGCCGGACTCGTTTCCAAGCGACCTTGAGCCTCAGGTAATCGTGAACGTTGCCGGTACGCAGGATTCGGCCGACGACATCGCCGCCAACCTGTGTGGCACCATCAACGTGACCGAGCGCTACGCCTTTGTGGGGGAGGGGCTCGCCGCCAAGCCTGCGCCGGCTATCAAATCCGTGGTCAATGTGGGGTCGGCGAGCGGACATACGGGATCGGAGTTTCCCGCCTATGCCGCCAGCAAGGGCGGTGTTATCGCCTACACCAAGAACCTTGCAAACCGCCTGGCACCGCAGGCCATCGCCAACAGTGTGGACCCGGGCGGCGTTATAACGCCGCTCAACCGTTGCGTGATGGAAGACGAACACCTGTGGAACCAGATTATGGAGCTCACGCCGCTTAAACGCTGGGCCACCGCCCAAGAGATCGCCGAGTGGATCTACTTTGTGGGCGTGACCAACCGGTTTATGACCGGGCAGAGCCTGTTGATCGATGGCGGCGAGGCCGGCCGCACGCAATTTATTTGGCCCGAATAGGAAACGCGCCCGATGGAAAGCCGTCGGGCGCGTTTTTGATGTATCGATTTTTAGCCGAGGCAAGCCCAGTTGACGGGGGTCGAGCCGTGCTGTTCGAGTAGCCGATTGGCAGCAGAGAAGGGGCGCGACCCCATAAAGGCGGGGAGTTCTGCCGTGGCACGGTTGGCCGAAAGCGGCGAGGGGTGCGTGGATGCCAGGCAGAACTTGCCGGTTGCCTTGCCCGCGCCGGTCGCGGCGAGCTTACCATCGACCATCTGCTGGGCAAAGCGGCCCCATGCCAAAAAGACGACCGGTTGGGGCAGCTGACAGCAGCGTTCGATAATGTAGTCGGTGAGCGTGCTCCAGCCCAGTTTGGCGTGCGAGTTCGCGGCATGCTCGCGCACGGTGAGCGTAGTGTTGAGGAGCAGGACGCCCTGTTGTGCCCAGGGGGTTAGGTCTCCCGTGGCGGGAATGGGGCAGCCCAGATCGGCTTTGAGTTCCTTATAGATGTTGCGCAGACTCGGCGGCAACTTGGTTTGCGTCGCGGGGACCGAGAACGACAACCCCATGGCCTGGTTGGGTCCGTGATAAGGGTCTTGACCCAAGATGACAACTTTGACCTGGTCGGCCGGCGTGTAGGCGAGGGCATTGAGGATGTCGTCTTGTGCCGGGTAGATGGTTTGCTTGGCACGCAAAAGGGCGATGCGCTCGAGCAGCCGGTTCGTAGTTTCACGTACCGGCCGCGGCGCATCGCTCAACCAAGTTGCTATGTTGCGGTCGCGGGTTGCGGTGTCCATGGGGCTCCTTTATGGCAGATGCTCTGTTGACATCTATTGTAAAGGCGTCTGGAGATCTTTATGCCGCGGCTGCATAAGGAGTGGGGTCTACGAGACGTGCTCGGGCGCTCCTGCCATGCGGGCCTGTCCATGTGCACGAAGGCGCGGAAGCTCGACGGTTGCCACCATGACGCCGGTGAGGATGAGGGCGGCGCCAAAGAAGGCGATGGGACTCAGGACCTCGCCGACCAGGAAGAACGAGAAGACGGCGGAGCAGACCGGCTCGAGCGAGAAGGCGAAGCCGGTAGTCTCGGCGGGCACGTGGGGCTGCACGAGCGTCTGGGTGATAAAGCCGTAGGCAAAGCAGATGAGTGCGAGGGCAACGACGACCACGATCTCGCTGGGCGTACTGGGAAGCGTGAAGCCGCCAAAGGTGAATGCGGCGATGCCCGAGAACAAGCCGCCAAAGCCCAGCTGCCAAACGCCCAGAGCAAGCGGATCGACTTCTTCGACAAACCGCTTGGCGACAATGATGTGTCCAGCGTAGATAAAGGCGGAGAGCAGCATGATGAGCGCGCCGGGATTCAGACTGGTAAAGTCGGCGCCCGAGAGCAGCAGCATGCCGCAGGTGACGATGGCCGTGCCGATGAGCACCTTGCGCTCGGGGGCGCGACGCAGCAGGGCGGCGTTGGCAAACGGCACGATCACGACCGTCAGGCTCTGCAAAAAGCCGGCGGTGGAGGCGGAGGTGAGGCTGAAGCCCAGGCACATGCAGGTGAGCTCGGTTGCCATAATGGCGCCGATGATGGCGGCGCGGACCATAAGGTTACGGTTGATGCGCAACGCGTGCTTGTGGAAGAGCAGCAGGCAAGCCGCAAAGGCGATGATGCAGCGCAGCGCGACGATGCTCGTGGCGTTCATGCTGTCCATGCCGATCTTCATAAGGGGATACGAAAAGCCCCATGCGACGGGAACGGAAAATGAGAGCGCGATTGCTTTTTTGCGATCCATGGGACTCCTTTTGTTACAGAACGGTTTCGCAAAAAGGATTCTGCTCCCAGATGTGGATGTAGTAAAGCGAATGTATCTTCAGTATGATTAAGAAATGCTAATGTTGACAGAAAAAGCCCTGGCAAAACGTTTTACGGCAACATCGATGGGGAGGCACGATGGCATCGCGGTATCAGATTGTATGTATGGTGGTCGATTGCGGCAGTCTGAAACGTGCGGCGGACGAGCTGGGCTATACGCAAAGTGCGGTGAGCCAGGCCGTCAAGGCGCTCGAGCGCGAGCTGGGTACCACGCTTATCGAGCGCGGTAAGCAGGGTGTGTCGCTTACGCGCGATGGCAAGCAGTATCTGCCGTATCTGCGACAGATCGTAACTGCTGAGGCCGAGCTTGAGGGCAAACGTCAGGAGTTGCTGGGACTCTCCTCGACTGATATTCGTATCGCGACGTTTACCAACGTGAGTCGTACCGTGCTGCCGCGTGTGATCCGCGACTTTGGTGCGCTGCACCCGGGCGTACGCTTTACCCTCAAGCAGGGCGATTACACGCGCAACGCTCAATGGGTGCACGATGGCGTGGTTGACTTTTGCTTTACGGCGCGCGGGTTTACCGCTGGGCTCGAGAAGCGCGTGGTCTATCACGACGAGTTGGTGGCATTGTTGCCGACCGCGCATCCGCTGACGGCAAAGGAAAAGGTGACACTTGCCGACCTGGCGTCCGAGCCGTTTGTGCTGCTGGATGAGGGCGAACAGAGCCTGGTGCTCGATGCATTCGCGGCGCATGGGCTGTCGCCACACGTGACGAGTGAGGTAACCGACGACTACACCATCATGGCGATGGTGGAGGAGGGCCTAGGCGTGAGTATGCTGTATCGTCGTACCGTTGAGGGCATGCGGGCCGATATTCGTGTACGTCCCATCGTGCATGCTCCCTCGCGCGACGTGGTGGCAGCTTGGCGTAGCTGGGATACCATGCCTATCGCCACGAGGCGTTTTATCGACTATATGAGCTCGCATATTGTCAATTAATGACTGGCGTGGTGTTGAGTGCGGTGTTTAGCGGGCTGTCGCTTTGGCTTGGGTGGCGCGATAGGTGCGTGCCGGGTGGCAAAGTAGTACCGCCACGACCATAAAGAACGCCGTGGTGCCCAGGCTGATGGGGTAGACCATCATAATGTTCGCAAAGGTGCGGAAGTGCGGGAACACGCAGAATACCCAATAGAAGCGGATGCCGCAGACGCAGATCATGGTGATGAGGGCGGGCGTGAGCGAGATACCAAAGCCGCGCAGGTAGCCTGACATGTTTTCGTAGAACATGCTAAAGGCATACGCCGGGAAGATCGAACACACGCGGATATAGCCGATCGAGACGATGTTGGGATCGCTGTTAAAGAGCGACAAGATCTCGCGCCCCAGGCCGACAATAACGATAATCGTGGTGAGTGCAACGATACCGCCTTCGACCAGGCAGACCTTGAGCGTTTTAGTGCAGCGGCCGATCTGGCGGGCACCGTGGTTTTGTCCCACAAAGGTAGTGCAAGCCTGGCTAAAGCTGTTGAGCAGGTTGTAGCACACGTACTCCAGGCTCATGGCGGCGCTCGATGCCGCCATGACCTCGGTGCCCAAGCTGTTGATGGCGGACTGGATGATGATGTTGGCGACGGCAAACACGGCGCTTTGGATGCCGGCGGGCAGGCCGATCTTGACGATGCGCTTGAGGGCGACGGGGTCGATAGCCAGGTCGCGAAGGGTGACGCGGACGACGGAGTCGGTCTTGAGCAGGCGAATAAAGAGCGTAGTGGCGCTGACGGTGTAGGCGATGGCGGTGGCGATGGCGACACCCGCGACGCCCCAGTGGAGTACGGGGACAAAGATGAGGTCCAGACCAATGTTGAGGACGGTGGATACGGCAAGCGCCTGCAGCGGCATGCGGGTGATGCCGACGGAGCGGAAGATCGCGGCCTCAAAGTTGTAGAGCAAGATCGAGGGCATGCTGAGCAAAAAGACGCGCAGGTAGAGCGAGGCGAGGGGCATAGTCTCGGCGGGAACGTTGAGCGCGGCGAGCATGGGCTCGGCAAAGATCTCGCCCAGAGCGATGACGACAAAGCCCACAAGTGCCATAAGAATCGAGGTATGGACGGCGCGTTTGACCATGTTCTGATCGTTGCGGCCGATAGCATTGGCGATGACCACGTTGGAGCCAAGCGACATGCCGATAAACAGGTTGAGCATAAGACTGGTAAGCGGAACATTGGAGCCGACCGCCGCCATGGCGAGGGTTCCCTGGTCGCCCGAGAAGTTACCGATAATGACCGTGGCGATGAGGTTCGACAGCTGCTCCAAGATGCTCGTGGCGGCCACGGGGAAGGCGAACAGGGGAATATTGCGCCACAGCGAACCGGTGGTCATGTCAATGTGCTTAGATGCGGTATCAGCCATACGCTCTCAATCTCTAATATGCTTTTCCGTGCTTATTTGCGCAGATGATGATACTCCTAATCGGCTAGTCGTTGGGGACGTTCTTAAACGACTAGTCGTTCAAGAACGTCCCCCAATGACTAGGTGGGGAAGGCGTGCGACAATGGTGGGCGTTGTGTTGTTCGCGCTAAGGAGTTGCCATGTTGTTGTGTCCCGTTTGCCATGAGCCGTTGGTGGACGACGAGCGCGGTGCTGTGTGCGCGGGTGGACACCGGTTTGACCGTGCGCGCGAGGGCTATCTATATCTACTGCGCTCGTCCAAGAGCGGCGACTCTATGGGCGATCCCAAGTCGCAGGCACGCAGCCGCCGTGACTTTCTGAATTGCGGTTACTATGCGCCGTTGCGCGATGCGATGGTTGAGTTGGCGCGCAAGCAGGTGTCTGGGCGCGCCGCGTCTGTGAACGGCCCCATGACGCTGCTCGATATTTGCTGTGGCGAGGGCTACTACACCAGCGCCATGGGCGCGGTGCCGGGCGTGGATGCTTACGGTTTCGACCTGGGCAAAGAGATGGTGCGCTTGGCGGCCAAGCGCGGCGATGCGACCTACTTCGTGGCCAACATGAAGGACATCCCTGTGGCCGATGGCGCCTTCGATATGGTGACCGAGCTCTTCGCTCCCTTTAACGAGCGCGAGTTTGCCCGCGTGCTGGCGCCGGAGGGTTCGCTCTACACCGTGGTGCCGGGTGCCCGTCATCTGTTTGGGCTCAAGGAGGTGCTCTACGACACGCCGTACCTTAACGATGAGAAGCTGCCGAAGACCACCGAGCTCGAGTTAGTCGGAACGCAGCGGGTATCTGCGAATATTACGCTTCAGACCCAGGCCGATATCGAGGCGGTGTTCCAGATGACGCCGTACTACTATCGCACACGCCCTGCCGACAAAGAACGCCTGGCAAATTTGGATACCCTTCAAACCGACATCGACTTCATCATCGCCGAGTACCGCCACAGCTAACAACCTGCCAAAAAGGGACAGGTTTATTTTGGTAGGTTTTATCTGGGCAAACGTAAAGGGCCGACCGCGGAGATGCGCGATCGGCCCTTTTTAGTTGCTTGGCTGCAGAGGTTATGAGAAGCGAGCGCTTACAGGCGGTCCTTGTTCTCGGCCTTAACGGCGTGTGCCTGCTGGACAAAGAACAGGTCGTACACCACGATGACAAAGGCGCCAAAGTTGATGGCGTCGCCGCCAAACGCGGGAAGCGTGAGCACCGCTTGGGCAAGCGTGGCGACCGCGGCAACAATACCGAGCTTAAACGCGCCGTCCACCTGCGAAGGCTTGTTGGCGCCCTTGACACCGGCGACGCCTGCAGCAAGGTCGACGAGACCCTTGGCGATAAGCACGACCGCTGCGAGCGTGGCGTACGAACCGTACGTGGAATCGAGACCGCCCGTGGCGATACCGACGCCGGCGGTGACGAGGCTGGCGATGCCCAAAACAAAGTAGATGAGAGCAAGGATTTTGAGAGTCTTGCGAGTGAAGCTCATGGCTGGTCCTTTCGATACGAGTACGCCAACTTGGCGCACCCAATGTACTGCACATATGGTGAAGCACATTGTAGTTCAACGGGGCGATGCATGCGTTTGAAAGCGTCTCTTGCCTGTGCGGTCCAACCTTTCAAAAAGGAAAGCTGGGCGTAAGCCAAATCGATGGCAGCGTATGCGCGGCGCTGCGATGATGGGGCCATGGTAAGAGCTAGACCGAAGGAGGAACCATGATGTACGGAGCAGAGCAGGTACGTGAGGCGCGGTCGTTGGGAAGGCGCATGAGTGATTCCGTGATCGCTACTGTGTGCACGGGATTGATGGCGGTGCTTTGTATTGCGATGCTGTGGGCCATGTCGCATGTGGGACAATAGCGGACGGTTGGGTGCCGACACAAACGGCGCTCACGTATTCGTTTTGCTTGCTAAGGAGTACCCATGGGCGTCGTCGATCCCTTTTCTGTTGCTCGGTCCGCGGGGCTTGAGCTGATCGGGAAGTCCGAGGGCCTCACACTCACCGACGGCACGATGGAGCTGCGTGCCGATTTTGGCCGCATGCTTCCACGGCTCAAGCAGGGCCGTCTGCAGCAAGAACTGCTGGTAAAGGCTGCGCGCGCAAAAGGCATCGAGAGCCCATGGGCGATTGACGCCACGGCAGGCTTTGGCGAGGATTCGCTGCTGCTGGCGGCCGCGGGCTTTACCGTCGATCTGTATGAGCAGGATTGCGTGATCGCGGCGCTCCTCAAGGATGCTTTGGATCGCGCGGCAGATGATCCGGCGCTTGCGACAGCCGTGGCGCGCATGCGCTTACATGCGGGCGAGGACAGCATTGCCGGCCTTTACCATACAGCTGAGCTGATCGGGCGGGGCGAGCTCACCGCTCCCGACGTGGTGTATCTGGACCCCATGTTTCCCGGACGCACCAAGAGCGCGGCGGTTAAAAAGAAATTCCAACTCTTGCACCATCTGGAGCAGCCGTGCGCCGATGAGGAGACGCTGGTTGAGGCTGCGCTTGCGGTGCACCCGCGCAAGTTGGTTATCAAGCGGCCGGTGAAGGGGCCACTGCTTGCCGGTGTTAAGCCGAGCTATCAACTTGCGGGCAAGGCCGTTCGTTACGATGTCTTGGTGCCGCCGCGCCCGTAGCTTGCGTGCGATGGTTGGCGCTCCGTCGGTGCCGTGCCGATGCGGTGCCTATTTCCAAGGGTGCGATGTCAGGTGCCAGCCGCCGCAGTATTCGCATTTGTAGCAGGCCAAACCGCGCCGCCCGCGGCTTTCGCAGTCGGCCATAACTGCCTCGACCTCGGCGCGCGTGTCGTAACGGTTTTTGCGTTCGCACGATTTGTAGCGCCAGGCCTCGTCGCGCTCGGCGTTCAGGGCGTCGCGGCGCTCGTCTTCGCGCGCAAACAGGTCGCTCATATCGCCGCCCGTGGCAGCGCCCAAAAACTCGCTTTTGGCTTTTGACCAAGCGGCTCGCTTTTTGCTCCCCATCTGCTTCGTGCCCCTCTCCAAACGCTGGTATCATTGCCCAATCAAAGTGATACCAATAAACGTGAGGTCGCCGCGTGATGATCAGAAAAACCCTCGATACCGACATTCCCGCCGTCAGGGCTATCTATGACACGGCCCGCGCCTTTATGCGCGCGCATGGCAACGCCACGCAGTGGCCCGAGGGCACGCCTTCTGCCGAGCAGCTGGCTGCCGATATCGCCGCCGGTGGCAGCTATGTGTGTGAAGTCGACGGCCGCGTGGTGGCGACGTTTGCCTTTTTACCGGGTCCGGACGAGTGCTATGACGTGATTGAGGACGGTCAATGGCGCAGCGACACTCCGTATGCCGTGCTGCATCGCGTGGCATCCGACGGCACCGTGCACGGTATCGCGGCGGCGATGTTTGCCTTTGCCAAGGAATGCGCCGACCATCTGCGTATTGACACGCACGAGGACAACTTGCCCATGCAGGGCGCCATCGCCAAGGCGGGGTTCGAGCGTGTCGGTATCGTCTATGTGTCCGACGGCACGGCGCGTGTCGCGTTTGATTGGCTGCGCGAGGCGTAGGAGCCAAGGCACGTATCATCACCCAGCTCAAATAAAAAATGGCCCCGAGTGGGGCCATTTTTGGTAAAACGCGTCGTTGTGGGACTCGCATTGTTACCGCCCCAGATGAACCCGGGCAGACAAAAAGGGGAGGTGCCGGCTTTCGCAAGGCGCGAACCTACGAAAATCGCCGCGCGGCAACGCGGGGCGATGAGCTCGGTCGGGGGATAGGGCCCGCTTCGCCCACCGGCCCGTAAATTGTATCATCCAGTGTGGAGCGTGAACGCCCGTTGCCGCGTGCGATGGGCTTGCAATAAGAGGAGAGCCATGTCGAAGCAAGCGGTCGTTGGAATCTTGGCGCATGTCGATGCCGGCAAGACCACGTTGGCCGAGGCCATGCTGTTCAACGCGGGCCGCATTCGCAAGCGTGGCCGCGTGGACGATGGCGATTCGCATCTGGACACTAACACGATCGAGCGCGAGCGCGGCATCACGATTTTCTCGTCGCAGGCCGTGCTCGACCACGGCGATACCCACGTCATGCTCGTGGATGCTCCCGGCCATGTCGATTTTTCTGCCGAGGCGGAGCGCACACTGCGTGCCCTGGACTACGCGATTCTGGTGGTGGGCGCCAACGATGGCGTGCAGGGGCACACCGAAACCCTGTGGCGCCTGCTTGCACGCTATGACATCCCGACGTTCATCTTCATCAACAAGATCGATTTGGAGAATCCCGGCCGCGATGTTTTGCTGGCACAACTCGGGCAGCGTCTTTCCGAGGGCTGCCTGGATGCCAACGAGCTGCTGGCGGGCGGCGCCGTTCAGGAGGACGCTGCTGCGTTGGACGAAGCGGCGCTCGAGGAGTTTCTTGAAGCGGGTGAGCTTTCTGTCGCAACGCTGTCGCGCATGGTTGCCGAGCGCAAGCTCTTTCCCTGCTTTGCCGGCTCGGCGCTCAAGGACCAAGGCGTTGACGAGCTACTGGATGGTATATGCGCGCTGATGCGTGAGCAGGCGTGGCTCCCGGAGTTTGCCGCGCGCGTCTATCGTATCAGCCGCGGGGATCGTGGCGAGCGCTTGGCTTGGGTTAAAGTGACCGGCGGCACGCTGCGCGCAAAACAGATGATCAGCGGGCATTCTAGTGCCGAGGCGTGGGAACAGAAGGTCGATCAGGTACGCATCTATAACGGCGAGAAGTATGAGCTTGCCCAAGAAGTTGCTGCTGGCGGTATTTGCGCCGTGACGGGTCTTGCGCACGTTCGCCCAGGGGACGCCCTGGGCACGGAGCCCGCGGGCGATGCGCCCGTCATCGCTCCGGTCCTCACCTATACGGTGCTGCCGGGCGAACACGACGTTCATGCGGTGTTTAAAGCGCTGAGTGAGTTGGCGGACGAAGATCCCATGCTCGGCGTAAGCTGGAATACGCATCTTGAGCAGATCCATTTGCAGTTGATGGGCGCCGTGCAACTCGAGGTCGTGCAGCGGGTGTTGGCCGATCGCTTTGGCCTTTCGGTTGCGTTTGAGCCCGGCGGCATTCTCTATAAGGAGACTATTTCGCGGCCGGTCGAGGGCGTGGGCCACTTTGAGCCGCTGCGCCACTATGCCGAGGTGCATCTGCGCCTGGAGCCGTTGCCGGCGGGTTCGGGTGTGCAGTTTGGCACCGTGACCTCGACCGACGAGCTCGATCTTAACTGGCAGCGTTTGGCACTCACCAACGCTATGGAGCGCGACCACCTGGGCGTGCTGACGGGCTCGCCCATCACCGATGTGCGCATTACGCTCACGGGCGGCCGCGCGCATGCCAAACACACCGAGGGCGGCGATTTTCGCCAGGCCACGTATCGCGCGATTCGCCAGGGTTTGATGCAGGCGCGCGAGGTCGGCGCAGACGTGTTGCTGGAGCCGTGGTACCACTTTGAGCTCGAGGTGCCGGGGGAGTGCGTGGGCCGGGCGTTGTCAGATGCCACACGCATGGGTGCCGAGTACGAGCCGCCGACGATGGCGGGAGACCGAGCGAAGCTTGTGGGTCGCGTTCCGGCATCCGAGGTGCAAGATTATGCGCTGGAGGTGGCTGCCTACACGAGCGGTCGCGGGCATCTGTACCTGGAGTTCGCCGGTTATGCGGCTTGCCATGATGGCGAGCGCGTAATCGAGGCCGCCGCCTACGAGCCCGAGGCCGATCTGCCCAACACGCCCGACTCGGTCTTTTGCGCCCACGGCGCCGGCTACACGGTCAAATGGTACGACGCACCCGCTGCGGCGCACGTAAAGGTCGATCCCGCCACCTTCCGCCCCTGGCGAGCAGCAGACGCCGAGTTTTTCGGCCACATGTGACAAAGGGGCAGTTCCTTTGTCACATGCTATTGGTATAACTCGGTATAAGTTGGTATAACTGTTACCAGGGTTTGCCAATCCGAGGAGGCCGATATGAATCCAAATCCCTTTAAGCCCACAGCTGGTAAGCGGCCTCCGATACTCATCGGTCGCGAGTCGGTCATCGAAGATTTTGAGGAAGGGCTCGACAACGGCGCCGGAGCGCCGGGCAGGCTCATGCTCATTACGGGAAACCGCGGCTATGGCAAAACGGTTCTCCTGCGGGAGCTGCAACGTCTAGCCAGCGAGCGCGGATGGGCGGTTGTCTCCGATTCCGCTTCGCTTGGTTTGTGCGACCGCTTGACCGACGCGCTTCGCTCGAATAAACCCGTTGTGACGTCAATGGAGTTTGGGCCGTCGTTTGGCCGGATGTCGGTCGAGGCGGCGCGGGCAAAAGGCGAGACATTGCGAGGGCTGGTCAACGAGCGTCTCAAGAAGCTCGGTCCGGGCAAGGGCGTCTTGTTTGCGATTGACGAGGCACAATCGGCGTCTATCGAGGAACTGGCGGCTCTTGCCGTCCTCTATCAGCAGGTGCTCGGAGACCAGGATGCCACGGGCTTGCCCGATAGCGACCAGCGCGGTCTTGCGCTGGCGTTCGCCGGCTTGCCCAGTATGGTTGACGATCTGCTCGAAGAGCCGAGCGTGACGTTTTTGCGGCGTGCCCAGCAGCGTACGTTGGGGGCAATATCTTTGCCCAAAGTGCGCGATTCGTATATCCAGACGGTCAAAGACGCTGGTCTTTACGTTGACGCGGAGACGGCGGACCTTGCGGCGCGCAAGAGCATGGGGCATCCCTATATGGTTCAGCTGGTGGGCTATTACATGTGGCGGTCTGCTGTCCGGCGTGGCTCGCAGGTCATCGAAAGGCGCGATGTCGAGAATGGCCATGCGGATGCCGTCTCCGAGTTCTACGAAGCGGTTGACGCACCTCTGTATTACGGTCTGCGCAGCCCTCAGCGCCTCTTTATCGAGGCTATGGCGGTTGACGAGGACAAGCCGACGCGCACGGCGGATATCATTGAACGCTGTGACCGTACCCAGAGCTGGGCGAGTAAATATCGTGCAAGTCTGATTCGCGAGCGCGTCGTCGAGGCTGCCGGATACGGCCTTGTCCGGTTTACCGTGCCCATGCTGGGCGAGTACATTCGCGATCGCATTTTATGGCATGAGTAGGGTGATAAAGGTGACGGAACAGAAGATGAGCCCGCAGGCTATCGAGGTGCGTGGTGCGCGCGTCCATAACCTTAAGGACATCGATATTGATATTCCGCTGGGAAAGCTCGTGGGTATTGCCGGCGTGTCGGGCTCGGGCAAGAGCTCGCT
Source organism: Collinsella sp. (assembly GCA_052346145.1). Lineage (GTDB taxonomy): Bacteria > Actinomycetota > Coriobacteriia > Coriobacteriales > Coriobacteriaceae > Collinsella. The sequence goes on along the minus strand of DAWDVX010000001.1, from coordinate 45,892 downwards.
GGCGCTGGGGGTTCTTTATGCCGAGGGCTCGCGTCGCTACTTGGAAGCACTCAGCACCTATACTCGACGTCGTCTGACACAGGCCGAGCACGCCCAGGTGGACGAGGTATTGCACGTGCCGGCGGCGCTCGCGCTGCACCAGCGTCCGAGCGTGCCGGGCGTGCGCTCGACCTTTGGTACCATGACCGAGCTCAACAACAGTCTGCGTCTGCTCTTTAGCCGTTGCGCCCATCACGTGTGCCCACATTGCGGGGCGCGCGTGGAGCCGAGCCTTAACGTGGCTGCAGGCCTGTCGCTCACGTGTCCGACATGCGGCCGCGAGTTCTACGCGCCGAGTGCCGAGGATTTGGCTTTCAATAGCGGCGGTGCATGTCCCACCTGTGGCGGTACCGGCGTCATGCGCGAGGTGGACGAGGCGAGCCTGGTGCCCGACGAGTCCAAGACTATCAACGAGGGCGCGGTGCTTCCCTGGGGTACGCTCATGTGGGATCTGATGAAGCAGGTGGCTGGCGAGATGGGCGTGCGCACCGACGTGCCGTTTAACCAGCTCACGCCTCAAGAGCGCGACATCGTGTTCCACGGTCCGGCGGTTAAAAAGCACATTCTCTACGTTCCCAAAAACGGCGAGGGCGCCACGCCGCTCGATTTTACCTATTACAACGCTGCCTATACCGTCGAGAATGCGCTCGCCAAGGTTAAGGACGACAAGGGCCTCAAGCGCGTGGCGCGCTTTTTGCGCGAGGGGCCATGCCGTGACTGTGGCGGCACGCGTCTCTCCGAGGCCGCACGCCATCCCCAGGTGCGCGGTATCAATCTGGCGCAGGCCGCGGCCATGACATTGGGCGAGGCGATTGAGTGGGTGCGCGGGGTGCCCGCATCCTTGCCGGCCGAGATGCAGCCCATGGCGACGGATATCTGCGATTCGTTTTTGAGCACGGCCCGTCGACTGGTCGACCTGGGGCTCGATTACCTCTCGCTCGACCGCGCCGGTGCCACGCTCTCCACGGGCGAGCGCCAGCGTGTACAGCTCGCCCGCGTGGTGCGTAACCGATCGACGGGCGTGCTCTATGTGCTGGACGAGCCCTCGATTGGCTTGCATCCTGCCAATGTCGACGGCCTGGTAGGCGTGATGCGCGATCTGGTGGATGACGGCAACACCGTGATTGTTGTCGACCACGACACGCGCGTACTGGCGGAAGCCGATTATCTGGTCGAGATGGGCCCCGTTGCCGGAGCAGGCGGCGGTAATGTTGTCGCTGCAGGTACGGTGGACGAGGTCGAGCAATCGCAGGACAGCCGCATCGCCCCGTTTTTGCGCTCGGAGCCCAAGCGCTTGCGGCCGCAGGTGGCTGACGACGAAATGTTCGACCGGGGCCATATCCGCATGGCGACCGATGCCATCCATACCGTCAAACCGCTCGAAGTCGATATCCCGCGCGGTCGCTTGGTCGCGGTGACGGGCGTTTCGGGTTCGGGTAAGACGACGTTGGTGCTCGAGACGCTCATCCCGGCGCTCAAGGCTCAGGCAACTGGCGAGCGCCTGCCAAGCCATGTGCGTTGGGTCGATGCCGAGGGCATTGCCCGCGCAAATTTGATTGACGCTACGCCCATCGGCGCCAACGTGCGCTCGACGGTGGCGACTTATGCCGACATCCATGATGAGCTGCGTCACGCTTTCGCCCGCACGCCCGAGGCCAAAGCAGCCGGCTACAAGGCGGGCGCCTTTAGCTACAACACTGGCGCTTTGCGCTGCCCTACGTGCGATGGCACGGGCTCGATATCGCTCGACGTGCAGTTTTTGCCCGACGTCGAGATCGTCTGTCCGGCATGTCGCGGCTCACGTTATGCAGACGCGGCTTCGCATATCCATCGCGAGGGCAAGGACGGGAGCTTACTGACGTTGCCGCAGCTCATGGACATGAGTGTGGACGAGGCCCTCGACGCCACGCTGGGACTCAAAAAGGTACAGGCGCGCTTGCAGACCTTGCACGACCTGGGATTGGGTTATCTCACGCTCGGTGAGCCCACGCCGGCACTTTCGGGCGGCGAGGCGCAGCGTCTTAAGCTCGCGAGCGAGATGGGCCGCGTGCAGGATGATGCCGTGTTTGTGTTCGACGAGCCCACGATCGGCCTGCACCCGCTCGATGTTCAGGTGCTGCTGAGTGTGTTCGACGGCCTCGTCGCCAAGGGCGCCACAGTTGTCGTGATCGAACACGACCTCGACCTTATCCGCAACGCCGACTATGTGATCGACATGGGCCCGGGCGGCGGTGACGCGGGCGGGCAAATCGTCTGCGCCGGCACGCCGGGCGACATCGTGGCCTGCCCCGCAAGCATCACCGGCCGCTACCTATAACCGAATGTGACAAAGGGACAGTTCCTTTGTCACATTCCCGGAAAGCCTGTCAGCATCACGCTTTTCTTTTCTAGCCAATTCTGGTAAAAAGCAGTTAATTGCTGTTAAAAGCTAGCATGTTATCGATGTAGCGCTTGAACAGCTTGTGTCTGAGGGCCAAAATGACCTTAGCCCATTCGCGAAATTTGCACGCCCTATAGTGAGTGGGCTCTCGCTTGAGCTGATGCTGCCAAGAGGCAGCCGATAGGGGCAATTATGGACAATCGAATCTTTGGGTATGCGCGTGTTTCTTCCGCAGACCAGAACTTGGATCGCCAGTTGGACGCACTGGGAAGGTTTCCCGTCCAACAGGGTCGGATTTACGCTGACAAGGCAAGCGGTAAGAACTTTAGACGCCCCCAATATCAGCGTCTTCTTCGCAGGTTGCGCGAGGGTGACGTTCTCGTAATCAAAAGTATTGACCGTTTGGGTCGCGATTATCGTGAAGTCCTCGATGAATGGCGACGCATCACGGTGAATAGGCGTGCTGCCATCGTGGTGCTTGATATGCCGTTACTCGATACGCGCGAGCAGCCCGATGGCATCACGGGAACGTTCATGGCGGATCTGGTCCTTCAGATCTTGAGCTATGTGGCGCAGCTAGAGCGCGAAAACATCAAGCAGCGCCAGGCGGAGGGTATCGCGTCGGCGCGCCTGCGTGGCGTGAGATTTGGGAGGCCGGCACTCGAACGCCCAGATAGCTATCGCGATGTCATCAGATCATATGAAGGGGGTGAGGTCACGAGGCGAGAGGCCGCCGCGCTTTTGAACGTTAGCGCATCGACGTTCGACCGTTGGAGGCGGGCGGACGCGACCAGTTTTGACCGTCCGCCGTCTGCCCGTCCTCTTTAGCTAGACATTTTGACGAGGGGAGTTTATTGCACAGAGCTCACTCCTTCCCTCGATGATTATCCAGTTCACGCCCTAGAACCAAATAGTGCCACTGCGTTGCCAATTCGTCTGCTTTTTGACGAGGTGGCTAGATATCGTGTTTTGTTTTGTATTTAAAGGAGGACGAAATGAAAAGGCGTTATGGGATAGCTGCGGCGATCGCGCTATTTGCGACGGTGTTTTGTGGGGCTCTTCTGCTGAGCGGCTGCTCGCAGGCCGAGAAGAAAAACGATGAGCCTGATTATGCCGACGACCGTGCAATGGCCGTGATTGCTCAAGGCTATCAAAAGCGGTCTGATTACCTTGATTCACTGGGAGAGGATGCTGATCTGGGCTCTAATAAAGTTCGAAAAGAGGCAATTAAAACCGAGATCGATAACGACAAAGAACTCAAAAAGGCGTCATTTAAAGACACTAAGATGCAAGAAGACGTCATTGCCTATCTCAATCTGCTTGATAATCAGCTTGATGTTGTCAAGAAGTATGCGGAATCGGATCCCAAGTACTACGACGAATGGGAAAAGGCCTATGACGCACGATCTGCACAGCTTAAGAAACTGGTTGATCGGTATGACTTGACGGTCGATGACGAGTATCGAGATGCGTTTGACGAGCTAATCAAGAACGGTAGGACCGTGGAGGAGAAGACGCATAATGATGAAGCTATCAACGGCCTGCTCTCATCGGCGACCTTTGAGAAAAGTGACGACGGCTACGGCCTCTATACGTACACTGCAATCGTCGAAAACACCTCTGACATATCGTTCGAAAACGTTTTTCTAAATGTTGCCCTTTACGATGCCGATGGTGTAAGGGCGGAAGAATGCTACGCAGATACATCCGCCTGGGCGCCTGGCGAGAAGGTGAAGTTTGAGGTAATGAGTGAGGTTGACGCTTCAAGGGTTGCACCAACTGTATCGAGCTACAGCGTCAAGGAATAATTCGCGGGAATTGGAAAGAATGCGCGACCGTTTTCTCCGAACGGTCGCGTTTTGCATTAAGCCGTTGACAGAATGATCCGTGCCGTCATGTACACGATGGAAGATGATGGAGAAGTCAGGCCCATAAAAGAAAGGCGAAGCAGGATGACAAAAACAAACTTGTTTACAACAATAACGCAAAAGCTAATCTTTGGCGGTTTGCTGGCTGTTACGGCCGTGGCGACTGCCGGGTGTATCTGGATGTATTTGACACGTAATCCTACAACGATCACCGATGATTCGATTCGCGAGGAGATCGCGCCGGTCGTAAAGCTTGTGACGTACGAATATAACTTCACGCAGCTGCTCTCAATCGATGAAGCGGGGAATCCGCTTGGATGGGAAAACCCCTTTACGTCTAAGCGATATGTCGCAACGATTGACGGCAAGGCTGACATCGGGATCGATGCCGATAAAATGAAGATTGAAATCAAGCGGGTTGATATGAACGACGAGAACTCAGAGGTCAAGAGCGTAAAGGTTACATTGCCTCACTCGGAAATTACCTCTTTCTCAACAGACCCCAATACACTGAAGAAATATGTTGAGGACAATGGTTTTCTGAACTGGAATCAAGTAAGTACGGACGATCTGAACGGTTTGTTGAAACAGGCGAAGAAAGAGCAGACCAAGAAGGTTGAAGAGAGCGATATACTCAAAGAATCTGATGATAGAGCCAGCGGATTGATCGAAAAGCAGGTCAAAGCCCTATGCGGTGACGATGTCGATATTAACGTTACGTTTAAGTAAGGGTGAATAGTGTGTCTGATAAACGACAACAGTTTGGTGAGGCAGAGCCCGAAAAGCAGCGGAAGCCGGGTGTCGGTTCTTCTTCGCTGGAGAACATAATGTTTGGAGCATTAAATGGCGCGCAAAACGCCATTATGGATGTGGTCAAGGAGACCCAAAAGAAATCGAGTGAATTGGCGGACGCCGCTAGCCCGTTGGCGGATAATGCGCTTAAAGGTATTACTGACTTTGCAAATGGGATTGCTTCTGCAACTGCAGCCGCGGCGAATGAACGCTACAGTGCAAAGCGACAAGAGCAACTCGGCCTGTCATCGACGCTCGTTGACGATAACGGTGATTGGGTGTTGCCCGATCCGTTACTGACCAATCGAGAGCTTGCCGAGCTTGAGGTATTGACCGAGCAATACGAAAAGATGGTGGCGCCTTCAAAGCTTAAACAGCTGACCGATATGGCTGGGTTAAAGATACCTGAGAATCTTCGCACCGCCGTTGGAGATGCGGTCGATGAGCTTACAAGTGAGATTCAACAACAAGAGCTATATGCACAGGTTATGAAGCAGGTTGTCGATGGTTTCAAGGCTATCGAGGAGCAGGCTGCCAAGTACAGCGTTACTGAGGCGCAGATTGTTGAGGTCGCAAACACCACTCTTGAAGACGTTACTATCCGTTCGATTGACGAGTTATTCATGCTTCGCAGTTTTGACGTCGCGAGGATTGCGGCAGGTGAGAACGGTAGACACTTGCTGCTTGCGGCGACCGAGGGTGCGGTGACGGGTGCTCCGGGGTTTGCCGGCCTGCCCTTCAATATCGTATTCAGCATGTTTCTCTATTATCGCGCTGTGCAGTCGGTTGCCATGATGTACGGATTTAACGTTAAAGAGGATCCGGCTGAAATGGTCATTGCGGGCGATGTGTTTTCAAACGCGATGGCTCCGTCTGCAGGCTCTGCTGATGGCATGGCTGTCGCAATCGGTAAAGTGATGCTTGTAGCCGAGATGGAGGGTGTGAAGCAGACGGTCAAGAAAGGCTGGACGGCAATGGCGGCACGGGGCGGTGCGGCTATGCTTGTCACGCAGATTCGCGCCCTTGCTAATGTCGCTGCGCGTAAGGCACTCGAGAATGCCGGCAAGAAGTCGCTCGAGAATAGTGTTTTCAAAAACGTACTCGAACAAATTGGCAGGAATATCACTCAAAAATCTCTCGGCAAGGCCATTCCCGTGTTTGGCGGCGTTGTTGGCGCCTTGTTTGATGTCTCACAGATGAATCGTGTTTTGCAATATGCCAACATCTTCTACCATAAGCGGTTCATCATTGAAAAACAGGAGCGTATTGCAAGACTTGTCGGTGTGGAGACTGCCTCCGTGAGCGGTGGGGTTGAGATTTGCTCCGCAGAAGGATAGCCGGCCGCGTTCTTTGGTGACTGAGGGCCTTGGCGGCGTTTGGTGTAAATCGGTGTAGGTCGGGCGCGGACGTCATTGAACGTTGCGTCCACACTCGGGGTTGGGCGAGTGCCTTCGCGATCGCGTGCTGTGGCACGGATATGACCTTGTTGCCAAGGGCGTCACAGTTATCGTGATCGAGCATGACCTCGACCTTATCCGCAATGCCGATTACGTGACCGACATGGGCCCGGGCGGTGGCGACGCGGGCGGGCAAATCGTCTGCGCCGGCGCGCCGGGCGACATCGCAGCCTGCTCCGCAAGCATCACCGGCCGCTACCTATAACCGAATGCGACAACGAGACAGTCCCTTTGTCACATTCTCGGAAAGCCTGTTTGGCGCAGGGCCTCGTAGAGGACGATGGCGGCGCTGTTGGAGAGGTTGAGGGCGCTGATGCGGTAGTCGTCCGGATTGATGAAGTTGCCGCAGATATCCTGCCGAAGGATGGCTTCGTGGTCGTCCTCGGTATGCCCGAGCGATTCCTCGTGGGCTTCCCATGCCTCGGCGTTGTCAAGCGAATCGCAATCGCGCAGCATCGGGATGCGCTCGCAGCGCTCGGGCGCCGCGGCAAGTAGCTCCTCGGGAATGCCCGAGCTCTCGCTGCCAAAGACCAAGTAGTCGCCATCGTGGTAGGTACTCTGAGCATAGGTGCGGCGTGCCTTTTTGGTCAGCAGATGCAGACGATCGTCGGCGGGGGAGAGGCCGTTGCGCGCAAGGAAATCCTCCCAGCCGGCATAGGTCGTCACGTCCAAGTTTTGCCAGTAGCCCAGACCGGCGCGACGTACCGTCTTGTCATCGAGCGAAAAGCCCAGTGGCTCCACCAGATGCAGATGGGCGCCGGTGACCACGCAGGTACGGCCGATATTGCCCGTATTGGCCGGAATCTCGGGTGCATACAGCACGATATTGAACATGAATCTCCTTGGCTCAGAACGAAAAACCACCACGAAGGGTACCTTCGTGGTGGTTAGGCGGTTACGTGGGCGGAAAAATGCCCGCTTGGATAAACCTAGGCGCGGTGCCAGTCGGTCAGGCAGGCATCGAGGGAGGCGATGAGCGCATCCTTGTCCATGTGACGGCCGATGATGCACAGGCTCGTCATGCGGTCGCCCGTCTCGTCGTCCCAAATCTGCATGATCTCGGGGTTCTCGTCGATGATCTTCTGCTTCTCGCCCTCGGGCGCGGAGTCGACAAACAGGCCGTTCTCCATCAGGCGCATCTGGTGGCCGGCCTGCTCAAACATGTAGCACATGTCCGGATCGCCGGTCTGCCACAGCGGACCCTTGACGCGAATGACCTCGTCGGGCCATTCCTGCTCAACAAAATCGGTGAACTTCTGCAGGTCAAACGGCTTGCGGCGCGAGTACACAAAGGTCTCGATGTCGTACTCGAGCACCTCGGGGTCGTCGTGCTCCTCGGGGTGCTCCATGGCCTCGATCCAGGCGGCGGAGTTGTAGGCGCGCATAAAGTCGAAGCGGTCAGTATCGAGCAGCTCCTCCATGGGGACCTCGCCGTTTTGGGCCTCGACAATTACGGCGTCTTTCTGCAGGCTGCGCACGATGGCCTTGAGCTCGGCGATTTGCTCAGGGCTCACGGTATCGGTC
>DAWDVX010000001.1:0-37822 GCA_052346145.1 Collinsella sp. | reverse complement strand
TCGGTCTTGTTGAGGATCAGCGTGGAGCAAAACTCGATCTGCTGGATGAGCAGGCTCTCGATGTCGTCCTCGTCGATATCCTCGGCCAGCAGGTCGCGACCGCCGTTGAACTCGTCGTACATGCGGGCGCAGTCGACCACAGCCACGATGTTGTCGAGTGCAAGCTTGGGCTCGCCGCCCACCTTGGCCTCGTCGCAGAAGCTCGAGATGGTGTAGGCGATGGGGATAGGCTCGCAGATACCCGAGGCCTCGATGATGATGTAGTCGAACTTGCCCGAATCGGCGATGCCCTGCAGCTGGTTGGCAAGGTCGTCCGAAAGCGTGCAGCAGATGCAGCCGTTGGTGAGCGGGATGAGGTCGTCGGTCTCGGAAAGGCCGCCGTCGGCGATGAGGCTGGCGTCGACGTTGATCTCGCCGATATCGTTGACGATCACGGCGGCGCGGATGCCGCCGTCGTTAGCGAGGATGTGGTTGAGCAGTGTGGTCTTGCCGGCACCGAGGTATCCGGTAAGCATGATGATCTTCACGGGTTTGTTGGGCATGTGCCCTCCTTTGTTAGACTTGGCTTACAGTTGAATCTTATGCCAAACGCCTGCTCTTATACCCACGCGCCGGCAAATAACACAGGCTACTCCCAGGCTCCCCACACGTCGGGGCAATAGCCGACGGTGGCCTTTTTGCCGTTACGCACGATGGGCTCGGCCAAGACCTGCTGGTTCTCGAGCAGCTTGTCGAAGCGCTGACTGGGGGTGAGGTGCTGAATGAGCGCGAGCGTCTCCTCGTCCTTGGCTTTGGGGTTGAGCAGCTTGTCGATGCCGCCGACCGCCTGCATCACGCTCGTGAGCTCGCCTTTGCTCATCTCCTTTTCCTTAAGGTCGATAAACTGCACCTTAATGCGGCGCTCCTTAAAATAACGCTGGGCCTTCTTGGTATCGAAGGACTTTTTGGTGCCAAAAATCTGGATATTCATGCTCCGCCGTTCTACCTGATGAAGTTGGTCGTTGCGCGATCTGCCTCGGGTGCGTTGATACCGGCGGCCTGTCCTGCCTCGATGCAGCGCAGGAGCCAGGCCATGTTTTTGCCGATGTTTCGCATGGTGGCAAGGCCCTCGGCATCCCCATCGGCGTCGCCGGGCACGCGGCCAAACACGTTGTTCCAGTAGGTGGAGGCAACCACGGGCATTTGCTTAATGGTGAAGTACTTGTTGAGCACATCGAAGGTGGTCGACGTGCCGCCGCGACGGGCGACGGCGACTGCGGCGCCGGGTTTGTGCTCAAAGGCATGCCCGCCTGCATAGAAGGCGCGATCGAGGGCCGAAAGGATGCGGCCGCTGGGGTGCGCGTAGTAGACGGGCGAGCCAAAGACAAAACCGTCGGCCTGCTCGGCGGCAGCGATGAGCTCGTTCACCACGTCGTCGTCAAAGGTACAGCGACCGCCAAGTTTGCCGCACTGACCGCAGCCGATGCAGTCGCGAATGGGCTTGGCGCCCAGCTGAAACACCTCGGTATCAATGCCTTCGGTATTGAGCTGCTCGGCGACCTCGGCGAGTGCGCGGGCGGTGTTGCCGTTTGCCTTGGGACTGCCATTGACCAAAAGAACCTTCATCACAAACTCCCTCTGCTGTTGGTGACTTCTGCGGAGGATTATCGCACGATGGGGGGGGCGGCGCGGGCGCGGCGCTAATCCAGTTTGGTACCTGGCACCTGCACGGCTTTCCCAAGCAACGCTTTGAGCTCGTTCAAAATGGAAACGGGCTGTCGGTCAACGCTGTCCAGATGGAGCGTCGCCACACGAATGGGTGGCTGATATTCAAGCGAGCCGATGAGCACGGGAGACCCCAGGAATCGTTCGATTTCGTTTGCGAGCTCGTCGATTGCCTCGGGGCCGAGCTCATCGAAAAGCGCCACGAACATCGGCCCCGTCGAGCGGAACAGGCGGCCCTTGCCGCGCGAACAATCCATGAGACAGGCGGCGCTTTCGGCGAGCACACGGTCGCCCGCATCGAATCCAAAGCGGGCATTGACCTCGGCGATATCGTCAACCTTAATGGCAATAAAGCCTGCCTCGCGCGCCACGCGACGCATTTCGCCAATGGCGTTGACCAGGGCGTGAATATCGCCCAGGCCGGTTACGGAATCGGTCGTATCTGCCAAGCTTCGGTTGATGATAATGCCCACGTACATGTTAGGCTCGGTATCGGTGCCGTCCAAGCGGTAGCCCGTGCAGTCGCAAAGCGCGTATGCCCCGGTGGCATCCATTACGCGATACTGCATGTAGTGGAAGTGCCATGTGCCGTGTATCACCATGTCGAGCTCGGCGCGTACGTTGTCGCGGTCCTCGGGATGAACGCGGGCAAGCCACATATCGACCGAGTTAAAAGGGTGCTGGGAAGGCAGGTCAAAATCGCGCACGGCGTTGACCGACCATTGCGATTCGCCCGTATCGAGATTGAGGATAAACGGATAGCGCGTCTCGGAGCTCATGGAGATCGCTTGGAATACGCGGTCGTTGCAAGGAAGTTGATCGACGATTGGGCGTTGCGGCGCGTCATTGTCTTTCGGTTGCTGCACACGATGCATAAGCTTATAGCGATACATCTTGCGATCGGCATCCATCGTCATCTGGCGACGCGTGTCGCCGGCAAGTGGATCGACGCGCGAGCAGCCAAAGCTAAAGCTGCCGATCATGGGCGCCTTGCCGCCTGAGCTCGCTTCGATCAGCCCGGCACGTACCTGCTCCAAGCGCTGCTCGAGTTCAGTCTCGTTTGCAGAGAGCGAGATAAGCACAAACTCGTCTCCACCGATACGGAACAGCATCTCATCGTGCTCCATGGTTTCGGAGAGCGTGCGGCAGATGCTCAGAATATAGCGATTGCCTTCGGCGTGGCCAAACCTATCATTGCAATGCTTGAGATGGTCGATGTCAATATAGGCGCAGGTGAAGGGGTCGCCTTTGCGCCAGAGTTGCTCGACGTGACGGTCGAGTCCGTTGCGGTTGCCCAAGTTGGTGAGCGGATCGATATAGGCGTTGCGCTCAAGCAGCTGGCGCTCTTGTTGCAGGATAGCATGCGTCTTTTGCAGTTGCTCACCAACGGCGCGTAGCTCAGCAGGCAGCGCAGCAACATCGAGTTCGGCGGTCGAGATGCCATTCGCAAGTCGCTGAAGATAGGCAATAATCAATTGCTCACCCAGGCGATATGACTCGTTCATGATGGATAACCTCCTTGGGCGGAACAATGGTTTGTATCATATCCCCAATTCGGTTTGAATTGGGGATATAAGTCGGCTAATGGAGGCAAATTCCCCCTTCGGCGGTGGCGTTTTGCGCGCGAGCGTATCAGTCGTTATTGCCACCATCGAGCAATGCCTCAAAATCCTTCGCCGGCATGGGGCGGTAGTAGAGGAAGCCCTGAGCGTAGCGGGCGCCCATTTGTCGTAGCATGTTCGCCTGCTCATTTGTCTCGACGCCTTCGACCTCGACGGGCAGATGGAGCGACTGCGCCATTTCGAGCATCGATGAAATGATTTGCGTGCTGCGGCCTTGATCGCGATCGGTGGGTACAAAGGCGCGGTCGAGCTTGATGACGTCGACGTTGACGTTCTTGAGCATCGCGAGCGTGGACTGACCGGTGCCAAAATCGTCCATATAGGTCGAGAAGCCGCGGGTGTGCAGGTCGGCCGTCAGTTTGTCCACGGCCTCGGACTCCCCCGTATAAGCCGTCTCAGTGATCTCGATACGCATGAGCTCGGGCGGTAGGTTGTATTGGGCGGCGAGCGCCCCCATATGCTCGGCAACGTCGCAGGCAAGGATATCCACGCGCGACACATTAAGCGAAACCGGAACCACACGAAGCCCTCGATCGATGCGCTCGCGCAGCCACGAGGCGACACCCTGCCAAATGTACTTGTCGAGCGTCACCACAAAGCCGCTTTCCTCGAGTGCGGGGATAAACGTTGCGGGCGAAATGAGAGAGCCGTCCTTGTCAATCCAGCGGGTGAGTGCTTCGGCGCCAATAATCTCACCGGTTTCCATGTCGACCTGGGGCTGCAGGTAGTACGTGATGCGGCCGTTTGAGAGCGCATACTGGAACTCGGTTAGCGTGTGGTGGAACGCAACCTCATGCTCATATTCCTCGGGGCGGAAAACGGCAATGCGCTCCTTAAAGTCGTTTTTGGCGCGTCGATTGGTAAACATGGCCTTGGCCTGCGCGTCGATAGTGATTTCCTCATTGGAGTCGATGGGGTAAACGCCCATGGACGGCCAAAAACCTACGCCATCATCATGTCTGGCTACGGCCTCGCGAACGCGGTTGTAGATTTGATGGACGGTGATGTGCTTAAAAGGGATGAGTACGCAAAAGTCATCTTGGCCCCAGTACCCTGCGACGCCCATATCGGCATTCTCGATGTCCTTGAGGACCGTGCCCACATCGGCGAGTACGCGGTCGCCCTCGGCCTGGCCGTGCCATTCATTAAACAGGCGCATGTGGCCCATGTCGACCGTGGCGATGCACCAGGTGCCGTCGCGCCTTGCCTCGAGAAATGCGTTGGCGCGCCGCATAAACTCGCTGGGTCGATAGAGGCCCGTGAGCATATCGATGCGTTCGGCGATTGCGCTTTTGCGTTCGACCTCGGGTATAGGGAGGCTGTCGTTGGGGACAAGCCCGCCAGCTGTGCGAAGGCGACGATCGAGTTCGCCCAAAACAGTCGATGCTTGGGAGTCCAGGCGTTCGTAAAAGGTTGGGACGACAAGACAGACGGGAGCAATGGTGTCGCCTGCGATTTGCACAGGAGCGAAAACGGCCTCTTTAAGGTGGCGGGTCAGTTGCTCGAATGCCTCGTGGTCCAAATCGTTGCTGAGCACGACAAACTGGACGCTTCGTGAACGGTAGACCCGGCTCCTGCCGCGGGTGATCGACAGCATGCGGCCCGCGTATTCGGCAAGCATGTTGTCGACAGCCTCGGCCCCGTAGAGCTCGTTGAGCTTTGTCGTGCCACGAACGCGCACCGCTATAAGCCCTGTCTCGCAACGATCGCGGCGGCAGGCGTCGATGGCGTTGGCCAGCATGCGCTGCGTTCCGAGGCCTGTGGCGGCGTCGACGGTTTCGGCAAGTGAGTGGTTGACGAGCTCGCCGACATAGAGCGAGGGGACATTTCCGTCGCCGTCGATACGAAACCCGCGAGCACGGCAAAGGACGTAGTCGCCGACGGCGTTGCGCACACGATACTGCATGACGCGACGGTGCTTGGTGCCGTTGTAGACTTGGTCGATGTCGTTGATGCAGGCCTCAAGGTCGTCGGGATGGACGCGCGTTTTCCAGTAATCGCGACAGTTGTCTATGTGCTCCGAGGGAAGGCCAAGATCGCGTAAGGCACCTTGTGACCAAAGGGTGCGATGTTTGTCCAAGTTCTCGATAAAGAAATAACGGCCCTCGTTGAGCATCGAAAAGGCGTCAAAAATACGATCGCTTATTTCGAAGTCGTCGGCGTGGACTTGCGTGATATTGCGTCGATCGAGGTGCATGGCATGACGTAGCTTGTAGTCGTACATGCGATGGTCGGCATCGAGCGTCATGCGATTGGAAGCTTCGCCCAGGGCGGGGTCGGCATGTGACACTCCGTAGCTAAACGAGTGGGGCATCTCGGAATCGTTGTTTTTGAGCAGAACCGTTCGGCAGTGTTTCAGACGTTCGGCGAGGTCGTCCTCGGTTGCAATCGTAGATAGGATGGCAAACTCGTCGCCGCCTATGCGAAACGCCGCTTCGCCCACCTTCATATACAGCTTAAGATAGAGACTTACCTGCAAGATATAGCGGTTGCCCTCGTCATGCCCAAAGACGTCGTTGCAGTGCTTGAGATTGTCGATATCGATGAACGCCATGGTAACGGGGGCGTCCTGCTCCCAGAGCTCCTCGAGGGAACGGGCAAAGCCGCCACGGTTGCCAAGCCCGGTAAGCTGGTCGGTAAAGGCGGTCCTGATCAGATCCTCCTGACGCTCGAGAAGGTCACGGACGGTCTTTTCGAGCGTTTCGGTGTAATTGCTGACAGTATCCATGTTCTAAGCGGCTTTCTGAGGTCGGGGCGGATTGCGTCGGGCGAGCTCGTTGTGTACACGCGTCGTTGCTCAGCGCTTTGCATGTATCCAGGCCCCCGCCTTGCCGCGTTGTTGAGTTAATTTGCCGGCTAATGTTCGCTGTTGATAACAGCTGAGTAGTGTAAACAATAGTGCACAATTATATATGGGTGCACATGCTGTGGGCGGCTATTATTCGACAAGCGGTAGCGCGACGATGCGATGTTCGATAAAAATGCGACTGGGACGATATATGTTGACGGGTATACTTGTCCCGTTTTAAAACGCAGGAACGGAGATGGTCGCATGGCACAGTCAAATATGACGCGCACGGTGGGGCTGGCGCTCGAGGGAGGCGGCTACCGCGGTATGTATACGGCGGGCGTGCTCGACGTTTGGATGGAGCACGGTTTGACCTGCGACCATATGGTGGGCGTCTCGGCGGGCGCGGCATTTGGCTACAACTTTAAATCGCGCCAGATCGGCCGCGCCATTCGCTATAACAAGGCCTATTGCGCCGACAAGCGCTATGCGAGCGTGACCAGCTGGCTGCGAACCGGCGATATGTTCAATGCCGACTTTGCCTATCACGAGGTGCCTATCGAGCGCGATCCCATCGACCTGGAAGCATATCGCGCCTGCCCCATGCGATTTACGTGCGTGTGTACCGATATCGAGACGGGCAAGGCCGTCTATCACGACCTGCCCTATGGCGATGAGCGCGATATCGAGTGGATCCGGGCGTCGTCGGCAATTCCCGTGGCGACGCGTCCTGTCGCCATTGAGGGCCGCAAGTACCTGGATGGCGGCGTGGCCGATTCCATTCCCAGCGCTTGGCTGTTTGCGCAGGGGTATGACCGCAATATCGTGGTACTCACGCAGCCGGCGGGCTTTGTGAAGCAGCCCAACAGCGTGATGCCCATGCTGCGGCGCGTGTTCCGTCACTACCCGGAGTTTGTTGCAGCGCTTGAGCATCGGCATGAGGTCTACAATGCCACGCTCGATGACTTGGCACGTCGTGAGGCTGCCGGCGAGGTCTTTGTGGTGCGGCCGAGCGAATCGGTGAAGGTGCCGTCGCTGTGCCGCGAGCCCGATGAGCTCGAGCGCATCTACCAGGTCGGCCGCCACGATGCAGAGGCGACTTTGCCGGCGTTGGAAGCGTATCTGGCGGGGTAAGGGTCGCATACGGAAAGCGCATCCCGGAATGGACGTTCGAACCGGGATGCGCTTTCCACTATTGAAGATATGAGGTTGCGAATCAGCTGCTCGGCCTATGCCTATGCCTGCTGCCAGGTGTCGACAAGCTCCTTGGCCGCGGCGTAGGGATCGTCGGCGCTGCAGACGGCGCTCACCACAAAGAAGCCGTCGACGCCGGTGGCCTTAAGCTGCGGCAAGTCGGCCGTCTTAACGCCGCCGCCCACCACGATGGGCACGGGGCTTGCCGCGTGGAGTGCGGCCAGGTCCTCAAAGCTCTTGGTGATGATAGAGCCATCGGCCGCGCGTCCGCAGTCGCGCTTGGTCTCGGTCTCGTGGAGCGGGCCGATGCCCAGGTAGTCGACCAGGCTCATGTCGGCGGTCTTGACGTATTCGAGCATCTCCTCGCAGCGGGCCGAAAGGCCCACGATGGCGTCGGGGCCCAGCAGCTTGCGACAGACCTCGACGGGAATGTCGCTCTGGCCTACGTGCACGCCGTCGACGGCAATGCCCTGCTCGCGCGCGGCGAGTACACAGTCCAGACGGTCGTCGATTAACAGGGCGACCTGACCGGTCTTGCCGGCCTGTGCGATTGCCTGCGCGGCGTCGCCGGTCAGCGCAATGATCTCGCGGGCGCTTGCCACCTTGGAGCGCACCTGGATGCAGGTAAAGCCGGCGTCGAGTGCCTGGGCCACCACATCGCCCACGGGGCGCCCGAGCGTGTTTTCGGGGCCGAGCACCAGATAGGCCGAGATATCAAGGTTGTCGCGGATGCTCATCGTGCTTCCTCCTGTTTCTTGATCTGTGCTTCCATGCGCTCGAGCTTGCCGGTCATGGTGTCGGTAAATCCGGGTCGAATATCGGCTTTGAGTACGACTTCGGTGCGGATGCCCTTGCTCGCCAACACAAAGGTTGCGTCACGCACGACCTGCATGACTTCGTCCCAGTCGCCCTCGATCTCGGTGAACATCGAGGTGGTGCGGTTGGGAAGGCCGCTCTCGCGAATGACGCGCACGACCTCGGCGACCTCGGCGGACAGTTCATCGCCGGTGCCGCACGGGGCGATGGCCACAGCGACGAGCGTGTTCATGCCGGCATTGGTTGCGGGCTCGGACATGGCTTATGCCTCCTCGAGCTCGAGTTGGTTATCGGCGATGTCTTGGGCGGTCGCGCGGTAGAGCTCATCGATAAAGGCGACCTTAAAGCTTGCCGGGGCATCGGCGACAGCGGCGGCACGCGTGCCGGCAACGTTGTAGACGGCGGTGCCACAGATGGCTGCCGTAAACGGGTCGGCGGCGCAGACATACACGGCCAGCACGCCGCCCTGCGAGCAGCCGCAGCCGGTGATCTTGGACATGAGCGGGCTGCCGCCGTGGGACTTGGCCACGGTCGTGCCGTCGGTGATCAGGTCGATTTCGCCCGAGACCACTACGGCGCCGCCGGTGTAACGGGCGAGCGCCACGGCGGCATCGCGGGCGGCGTCGACCGTGTCGGTGGTATCGACACCGCGCACGCGGCTCAGATCAGCCGCCTCGCCCTCAAGACCCCACAGGCCGGCGAGTGCGATGATCTCGGAGGCGTTGCCGCGCACGATGGCGGGCTTGTACTGCTTGAGCTCGTTTACCAGCTGGGTGCGCAGGCTGCCGATGCCCAGGCCCACCGGATCGAGCACCCAGGGCTTGCCGGCGTCGTGTGCCGCCTTGGCCGCGCGGGGAATCGTCTGCTCGTAGATGGGGAAGAGCGTGCCCATGTTGAGATAGATGGCGCCGCCGCCGGCAACGAGCGCCTCGCCCTCGTCGGGCAGATAGACCATGGCGGCCGAACCGCCCACGGCGAGCTGCGCGTTGGCGACAAAGTCGATCGTCACCGTGTTGGTGATGGAGCCGGCCATCGGATTGGTGGCGCGAATCTCCTCCACGGCCTTGACCATATGTTGCTTAAGCTGTTCCGAATCAATCACTGCACATGCCTCCTTGGCATAGAAAAGGGGCGCTGTGCATAGACAGCGCCCCTGCAAAGGCGGCATGCTCCCTACGCCAGCATTAACTGACAGGTTCAAAGGATTGGGCCCTATGCCCTCTCAGCCTTGTGGTTTGCACCGCCGGCACTCCCGCATCGAATCTGTTGTTCCCTATACTAACGCACCTGCCAAAAAGGGACAGGTTTATTTTGGCAGGTCGTTACAATAGGTAGGACCGATACGAATGGGGACCTCATGATCAAACTTGTGCTGACCGATATGGACGATACGCTGATTCCGGCCGGGCATGACGGCGCCAGCGACTACGCCATTGAGGGCATTCATGCTATGCAGGCGGCGGGTCTGCACTTTGGCCCGGTTTCGGGTCGCCAGCCGTCCGCGATGGGCTGGATGTTCAAAAATCGTTCCGAGTGTTTTTCGACTGGCGCGTTCTGTAACGGCCAGGTGATGTTTGTCGACGGTCAGGCGGTCGCTTCGCGCGCGACCGACAACGATGCCCTGATGCGTCTGGCCGATTACCTCGAGCAAGAGACCGACGATACCTATCTAAAGGTCTACAGCCTGGGTGACGACTTTTGGGATAACGATGCCTATTGCGTGACGAGCGACCCCGAGCGCGTACGCCGCGCCATGGAGTCGGGCGGCAACGCATGGCTCAAAGGCGAGGAGGCCCCGTGCCGTCCCGTCGTCGATGAAGCGCCGGTGTTCAAGGCGAATATCTGGAGTGCCCGTTCGCGTGAGGAGCTCGCGGAGCTACGCGAGCGCGTTGCCGCTGAGGTGCCGGAACTCTCGCTTGTGTTTCCCAACAACCGCGTGCGCCTGTTCGACATCCTTCCAGCAGGTTGGGACAAGGGCTGCGCTGCTCTGGAGCTGGCGCGCGCTTTGGGCCTGACGCCCGATGAGGTGGCCGTATTTGGCGATTCCGATAACGATCTGCCCATGATCGATGCCGTTCCCAACTCCGTTGCAGTCGCCAATGCCAACGAGGCTGTCACGGCTGCCGCGCGCTGGCATATCGGCGCTGCGGCAGACGATGCGGTTGCCGGGGCTCTGCATCAGATTGCCGCCTGCGCCGCGACGGGGGAGATGCCGCCGTTTATGCGTCAGATGGATGCGACGGGTTTCGACGTCACGAACGTCTAGGGAGGGCGCTATGAAGCTTCAGCAGCTCAGGTATGTTGTTAAGGTTGCCGAATGCGGCAGCATTACCGAGGCCTCGCGCCGGCTCTTTGTGTCGCAGCCTTCGATTACCGCGTCGATTCGCGATCTCGAAAACGAGATGGGTGTGCACATCTTTGAGCGCACCAACAAGGGCGTCATTGTGTCCGAAGAGGGCGAGACCTTCTTGGGCTACGCGCGACAGGTGCTTGACCAGGCCGATCTGCTCGAAGGTAAGTACAAGGGCGCGTCCGAGCAGGTGCCGCACTTTAGTGTGAGCTGCCAGCATTATTCCTTTGCCGTCAACGCGTTTGTCGATGTGATCCGTGAGTTCGATGCCGCGCGCTATGACTTTACCCTGCGCGAGGAGCAGACTCACGAGATTATCGAGGACGTCGCGCATATGAAAAGCGAACTGGGCATCCTATATCTGTCCGAGCACAACCGCGAGGTCATCGAGCGCATGCTGGTGGCCAACGAGCTCGTGTTCGAAGGGCTCTTCTGCGCCACGCCGCATGTCTTCGTCTGCGCCGACCATCCGCTGGCGGCCCGCTCCAGCGTGACGCTCGAGGACTTGGAAGACTACCCGTTCCTGTCCTACGAGCAGGGCAGTTACAACTCGTTTTACTATTCCGAAGAGCTGACCTCGACGTTTGAGCGTCGCAAGAATATCCGCGTGCGCGACCGTGCGACGCTGTTCAACCTGGCCATGGGCCTCAACGGCTACACGGTGTGCTCGGGCGTGATTAGCCACGAACTCAACGGCCCCGGCATTATCTCGATTCCGCTCGATGTGGATGAGTACATGGAGATCGGCATCATCACGCGCAAGAACACGACGCTTACGCGCTACGGTCAAGCCTATATCGACGCGATCCGTCAGCATATCTAGACTGCTGCGTCCTGTACAGGTCAAATCTCTTCATGGCAGTCCCAACTGATATAGGAAGCATCTATATCAAACTGTTATAAACGTATATTTTACGATGGCTATATGAGCGCTCATACTTTGTCCCAGTAAAGCAACCAATGCAAAGGGAGATATCTATGAGTGCTTTAACCACGCTGAACGCGCCGTTTCGCGCCGATATCGTCGGCAGCTTTCTTCGTCCACAGGCCGTAAAGGACGCCCGTGCCGCCTATGCTGCGGGCACACTCGACGCCGCCGGCCTTAAGGCCGTCGAGGATGAGGCCATTCGCGACCTGGTGGACAAGCAAAAGTCCGCTGGCCTGCAGGTGATTACCGATGGCGAGTTTCGCCGCAGTTACTGGCACCTCGACTTTATGTGGGGGCTCAACGGCATTGAACGCCGTACCTCGCGTACGGGCTATATGTTCCACGACGAGGAGACCACAGCCGACACCGCCGTGGTAACCGGCCCCATTAGCGGCGAGAACCATCCGTTCGTCGAGCACTTTAAATTTGTCAAGGCGCTCGAGGGGGAGGGCCAGGTCGCGCGGCAAACCATTCCGGCGCCGATCCAGACGTTCTCCGAAGTCACGCTCGACCGCTGCGACGGCCAGCAGGAGAGCCTGCGCGCTGTCTATAAGACCGATGAGGAACTTGCCGACGCCATCGCAGCCGCTTATCGCACGGTGATCGCCGACCTGTACGCAGCAGGCTGCCGCAACATCCAGTTTGATGACTGCACCTGGGGCATCTACTGCGACACCGATTTTGTCGCCAAAACCGGCATGAGCCCGGTCGACCTGCAAAAGGTAAGCGAGCTGGGCGTGGCGCTCAACAATGCCGCCATCGCGGACAAGCCCGACGATCTGGTCATCAACACGCATGTGTGCCGCGGCAACTACCACTCCACCTATGCCTTCGAGGGCGGCTATGACCCCATCGCGCCGTACCTGTTCGCAAACGAGGATGTCGATGCATTTTACCTGGAGTTCGATACGCCGCGCGCCGGCGGTTTTGAGCCGCTCAAGTACGTTGCCCCGGGCAAGAAGGTCGTGCTGGGCTTGGTAACCACCAAGGCGGCAGAGCTCGAGAACGAGGATGCCATCGTCGAGCGCATCCGTGAAGCCGCAAAGTACGTGCCGCTCGAGAACCTGTATCTGTCGCCTCAGTGCGGCTTTGCCAGCTGCGAGATTGGCAACAAGCTGACCGAGGATGAGCAATGGGCAAAGATCGCGCTGGTCAAGCGCATTGCCGAGCGCGTTTGGAAATAGCGCTAGTGTTTGCAGGTGGCGGCGCGTGCGAGGCATAGTGTATCGCGTACAATGGTTCGGATCGTATCGTTCGGGCAGGTTATCCGATATGCCTGATCGCCCTTCCATTCGAAAGGTCATCCATGTCCCAGTCCTCGACGCCCGCCGTCAGCGATGCCATCTACGACGCATCGTCGCTCGGCCGCCCGCGCATGTTCCTGCTCGGCCTACAGCACCTGTTTGCCATGTTTGGCGCCACCGTGCTGGTGCCCGTGCTCACCGGCCTCTCGGTATCGGCAACGCTTTTGTTTGCCGGCTTGGGCACGCTGCTGTTCCACTTCCTGTCGCGCGGTAAGGTGCCGGCATTTTTGGGCTCATCGTTTGCCTTTATTGCCGGTTATGCCGCAATCGCGCCCAACGGCGAGACCGAGCTTTTGCCCTACGCCTGCCTGGGCGTAGCTTGTGCCGGTCTGCTCTATCCGGTGCTGGCGGCGCTCTTCCGCGCGTTTGGCGCCAAGCGTGTCATGCGTTTCTTTCCGCCGGTGGTGACTGGCCCCATCGTCATTTCCATCGGCTTGATCCTGGCAAGTTCCGCTATTGCTAACTGCCAGACCAACTGGCTTATGGCTGTCATTGGCGTTGCCGTTATCGTCATCTGCAACATCTGGGGCCGTGGCATGGTCAAGATCGTGCCGATTTTGCTGGGCGTTGTGGTGAGCTATGCCGTTGCGGCTGCGCTCGGCGAGGTTGATTTCTCGGGCGTTGCCGCCGCTCCGTGGGTCGGTCTGCCCATCGTGTGGGACAACACCGTGTTTGCACTCTTTGGGCCGCAGTTCGATAACGGTCTTGCCACGACGGCCATCATCACCATCATGCCGCTGGCCTTCGCGACCATGATCGAGCATATCGGCGATATCTCTGCTATCGGTTCGACTTGCGAGCGCAACTACATTGCCGATCCCGGTCTGCATCGCACGCTGCTCGGCGACGGCCTTGCCACGATTCTGGCTTCGCTCTTTGGCGCTCCGGCCAACACTACGTATGGTGAGAACACCGGCGTGCTCGCCCTGACGCGCGTGTTCGACCCGCGCGTAATTCGAATTGCCGCGTGTTGCGCCATCGTGCTTTCGTTCTGCCCCAAGTTCGCGGCTGTCATTGCGGCCATGCCGGCGTGTGTGATCGGCGGTGTGTCGCTCGTGCTCTACGGCATGATCAGCGCTGTGGGCGTCCGCAACCTCATCGAGAACCAGGTCGATTTCCAGAACAACCGCAACGTGCTGGTTGCCGCGCTGGTGCTCGTGTTTTCGCTCGGCATCGCGTACAGCACCGCCGGCGCCATCGTGTTGGAGCTGGGCGGCGTGACCATTTCGCTGTCCGGCATTGCCGCGGGCTCACTGGTGGGCATTGTGCTTAACGCCATCCTGCCGGGTAACGACTTTGAGTTTGATGTCTCCGAGCTTGAGGAGGCTGCTGAGTAGCAGCTGCGTTCAGCCAAAACAAGATATGGTGCCCATGCGTATATGCGCGTGGGCACCATTTTTAATGCGTCAGTATCCAGCGTATGCCACGCGCCATTCGTAGATCGGTTTGGGCAAAGTGATTGCCGGGGTTGAGTTCCAGTGTTGTTGGAATGCTGCGCTCGACGAGCAACGCTTCCATCGCGCGTGTGTCTTCAAGGACGTGTCGCATCATGCGGTTGGGCGTCTTGGTTTCCTTTTTGCCGAGTGACAGATAGACGGCTTGTGGGCTGCCGGCAAATGGCGCCGTGCTGGCACGGTCGACAAAGTCGGGAAACCATAGCGACCCCGATGCGCTCGCCGCACGGCCAAAGGCATCGGTTTGCCAGAGAGCCCAAAGCGAAAAGAGGCCCGCGAGCGAGTAGCCGGCAATGCCGCGCCAGGTGGGCGGCTGAGGAAGCGACGACTCCACCTGGGGGATTATCTGATTCAGCAGCTCATCAAGAAAACCGGCGGCTTGGCCGCCGAAAGGCTCGGCATCGCGTACGGTCCCGTCGCATGCCCAGGGGCTCAACTCGCGATTCCAATCGAGCCCGCCAATGGCGACAAGGGTGAATGGCGGACAGTCGAGCTCTCGGCAGCGGTCATAAACATCGCTACCGTCGCCCATGACCACGGGGAGGTAGATGACGGGCGCGCCTTCCGTATGCTCCGAATGAACGGTTATCTGCTTTTGATGCGCTTCCATGACGGGCTTCTCTCAGTGTTGTGATATCGGCAGCCCCAATTGTCGCACGCCAGCGTATACCGGTTGGGCTAGACCAAAGACAATCTCGTGCATCCCCTGCGGACGCATATGGAAAACGCCACCGCCGGAGGGGAGCTCGGCGGTGGCGTTGTTAAACGGTGCTGGGGCTCGGGGCCTTCGCGGGAGCTGCCATGTGCGCAGAGGCGTCTAAGAACGTTTACGGCTCGCCATGGTGCCTGCGGCGATAGCGGCTGTTCCCGCAAGGACGGTTGCCACGATGGCCGCACCCGAGGTGTCGCCGGTTGCCGCGAGCACGCCGGTAGTCTTGGCTTTCGTGGTTGAAGCCGCAACGGCCTTGGTCGGCTTTGAGCCCTCAGACTTGGGGTTCTGCTTGGACTCCGCGGGCTTGCTTTCTGCGGGCTTGGTCTCGTCGGGCTTGGGGTCTTCCGGCTTGGCTACCTCGGGAGGTGCGATGGTCGTACTTTTGGCGACTGCTTTGATATAGAGGGAGTCGACCGTGGCGTCGCCCGTGCCGATGGCTTGGCCTGCCTCGTAGATGCCGTCACGGAGCTTGCGATAGTCAATGACCTTGCCGCCTTCGGGCGTCTGGATGGCGGCGTTCTCAATCTTGATGGTGCCGATTGTCTTGCCGTCAGCGCTCATGGCACGGGCAAAGATTGCCGCTGTATCTCCTTCGGCCGTTACCTTGCTGCGGATGATCGAGATGACTGCGGGTGTGACGCCCTCGCTGGTCTGGGCGATGATGCCGATGTTCTCGCCTTGGGGTTCGCGCCTCGTCTCGCCATCTTGGTTTTCGCTGTAGGGGATGGGGCCGTCGCCGTTCTCGACATAGCGGGCTATGGCCTTGACAACGGAGTCGCTGATGTAGATGTGGCCGCCCTTCTCGTTGGGTCGATCGTTTCTGGTGGAGAATGCAGCCGAAACCTCGCCTTCCGCAAACGCGTCCACGGTGGAGCCGTTCTTGATGTCGATGTCGCCCCCGTCAGTGATGAGGGCGATGGCCTGGCCGCCGTTCGCGCTGGTACGGACCGCCACGGTCGCGTGATCGAGCGCAACGCCCTTGTGGGCATAGACGCCATATTCAACACCGCTTGCGTCAAGGGAGGCGTTCGTGACCGCGAGACTGCCCTCAGTGTCGACGGCAAGATATCCCTCGGCGTTTGCCTTGACCTGGCTGCCGTCCGAGATGTTGATATTGCCGCCGCTCCAAAGGGCCTCACCATCGGCTGAGCTTGCCTCGACCGTCCCGTCACCCTTGATGGTGAGGTTCTTGTCGGCTCCAATACCCTTGTCCTTGGTAGCCCTGGCGGTGACGGCTCCGCTGTCGTCAATCGTGATATTGCCGTTTGCCCTGATGCCATCCGATGCACCCGTGGCGTTGACGTTGCCCGAACCTTTGATAGCGAGATCACCTCCGGCATTGATGGCATCAAACCCAGTGCTCGTGGCGTTGACGGATCCGGCTCCGTCGATGTTGATATTACCCGTGGAGAGGATAGCGTCCTCAGTAGATGTCACGCTGAGCGTGCCGCCCTCGTTGCCTTGGATATTGAGCTCGGCATTCTCGTTAGTGCCATGAGAAACTTTGATGCTTTCGATCCATTCGGCAGTGACGATGTTGGTTCCCGAGTAATTCACGTTGAGCTTGCCTGCGGCCTGGATCTCGCCGCCGTTATAGTTGTTGAGCTTCAAGTCGTCGGCGCCGTCCCACGACCAGGTACCGGCCTCGTCGCTCGCCGCGGTGTTGTACTTGTTGCCGCCGACCTTGACCCATTCCGCTGCGAGCGAGACGCTCGGCATGAGCAGCGAGCTCACCGTGAGCGCGCACACGGCACCCGCGACGATGCGGCGCGTCACGCGGCGCCAGCTGCCGTGCGCGAGTCCTATGCGACGGCGAACGTCGGGTTCGGCAACATGGGTTCCGGCGGTAGTGTCATTGCGTTTGGGGGTCGTGAACAAGGCTGCCATGGTTGCTCCCGTTCTCATAGGGCCTATACGACTAGATTCAGCGTATCTGCTGGATGTTGCCGGCGGTAGTGCCGTTTGGAGGGCAAAATGGCCAAAATGGGGGAGAAATAGGCCGCATGCCGGCGCAGGGACCGGCGCTAAAAGAAAAGCGCGGGGCCGCATGGCGACTCCGCGCTTTATTGTTCAGCTTTTGCAGCCTTGCCCTTACGCTACGAAGAAGTAGACGAGGAAGGCAAGGGCCGCGATCCACCCGTCCCGTGCGAAAAAGTGTTTACGAGCGCTTGCGGCTCACCACGGCGCCTACGGCGATGGCGGCTGTTCCCGCAAGGGCGGCTGCCACGATGGCTGCGCTCGAGGCGTCGCCGGTTGCCGCGAGCTTGCCGACGGTCTTGGCTCCCGTGGCTGCAACTGCAACGGTCTTGGTTGTCTTCGTGCCCTCGGACTCGGAACCCTCGGGCTTGGTCTCGCCGGGCTTTTCCTCGGGTTTGATCTCCTCGGGAGGCACGATGACCGTGCTCTTGGCGACAGCGGCGTCATAGGGGGAGTTGATCGTGGCGTCGCCCGTGCCGATGGTTTGACCCATATCGTAGACGATGCCGTCGTCGAGTGCTTCCCTGTTGCTATAGCCAATGATCTTGCCGCCTGTGGGCGTCTGGATGGGAGCGCCTTCGATCTCGATGGTGCCGATCGCCTTGCCGTCCTCGCTTGTGGCAAGGGCGAAGATTGCCGCCGTGTCTCCCTCGGCCGTGACCTTGCTGCGGACGATCGAGATGCTCGCGGGCGTGATGCCCTTCTCGGTCTGCGCGAAGATGCCGATGTTCAGGCCCTCGGACTCAGGGATGATTTCGTCGTTTTGGTCTCCACTGTAGTGGTCGGGGCCGTCGCCGCCGGTCTCGGCATAGCGGGCTATGGCCTTGACAACGGAGTCGCTGATGTAGATATGGCCACCCGCTTCGTCGGAGTAGAAATTACTGGTGGAGATTGCAACCGAGAACCTGCCTTCTGCGAGCGCATCCACAGTCGAGCCGTTCTTGATGACGATGTCGTCCTCATCGGTGAAGAGTGCGCTGGCTTCCCCGCCATCTGAGCTTGCGCGGACCGTCACGGTCGCGCCATCGAGCGTGATGCCCTTGTAGACATAGATGCCATACCCAACGCCACTTGCGTTGAGGGAAGCGTTCGTGACCGTGAGGCTGTTTTTACCGTCGATGGCGGCGTCTTCCTCGGAGCTTGCCTTGACCTGGCTGCCACCCGAGATCTCGATGTTGCCGTCGGCCCAAATCGCATTGTCTTTGATAGAGCTTGCCTCTACCTTGCCGCCGCCCTTTATGATGAGG
This sequence comes from Collinsella sp., assembly GCA_052346145.1. Lineage (GTDB taxonomy): Bacteria > Actinomycetota > Coriobacteriia > Coriobacteriales > Coriobacteriaceae > Collinsella. The sequence goes on along the minus strand of DAWDVX010000001.1, from coordinate 19,726 downwards.
TTCTCGTTAGCATCGATACCCTGATCCTCGGTGGCCTTGGCGGTGACGGTTCCGCTGTTGTCGATCGTGATGTTGCCGTCGGCCCTGATGCCATCCGAATCGCCCGTGGCGTTAACGTTTCCCGAGCCCTTGATGGTGACATCGCCCCCGGCATCGATGGCATCGTGCTCGGTGCTCGTGGCGTTGACAGTGCCAGCGCCGTCGATGTTGATGTTGCCGACGGAAGTGATGGCGTCACGAGAAGATGTCACGTTGAGCGTGCTGGACGCGTCGCCCTGAATATTAAGCTCGGCGTTCTCGTTCGAGCCATCCTTAACCTTGATGCCGCGGCCGTTGTCGTTAGTGACGGTGTTGTTGCCCTCGTAGCTCACGTTGAGCTTGCCCGCTGCCTCGATTGCGCCGCCGTTATAGCCGTTGAGCTTCATATCGTCGGCGCCGTCCCAGCTCCAGGTGCCGGCGGCGTCGCCCGCCGCGGTGCCGGCGTTGTATTGGGTGCCGCCGACGTCCACCCACTCGGCCGCGAGCGAGACGCTCGGCATGAGCAGCGAACTTACCGTGAGCGCGCAGGCCAGACCGCAGACGATGCGGCGCGTCACGCGACGCCAGCTGCCGTGTGCGAGCAGCGTGCGACGGCGCACGTCGGGCTCGACAAAATGGGCTCCAGAGGTTTTGTCATTGCGCTTGGGGGTCGTGAACAAGGCGGCCATGGCTACTTCCATCCTCATAGGGCCTATGCGATTAAGCCCAGCATATCTGCAGGATGTAGCCGGCGGTAGTGCCGTTTGGAGGGCAAAATGTCCAAAACTTGGGAAGCACAACATCGCGCGTCCGTGCGTTGCCTGGCTTTAAAAGAAAAGCGCGGAGCCGCTCGATGCGAATCCGCGCTTTGGTGTTCTGCTTTGGCAGCTTTGCCGCTACGCTACAAAGAAGTAGACGAGGAAGGCGAGGGCTGCGATCCACATGAGCGGCTTGATCTTGGAGGCCTCGCCCTTAAAGAGCGCGACGATCACGCAGGCGATAAAGCCCAGACCAATGCCGGCAGAGATGGAGTAGGTAAAGGGCACGCCGGCGACAATCATGAACGCCGGGAAACCCTGCGACACGTCGGACCAGTCGATCTCGGAGGCCTCGCTCATCATGAGGTAGCCGACGTAGACCAGAGCACCGCAGGTGGCGGCGCTGGAAACGATGGTGACGATGGGGGAGAAGAACGCGGCGAGAATGAACAGCACGCCGGTGGTGACGGAGGTGAGGCCCGTGCGGCCACCGTCGGCGGCGCCGGAAGTGGACTCGACGAAGGTGGTGATGGAGGAGACGCCCATAAAGCCACCGGCAGCAGCGGCCACGGAGTCGACGACCAGGATGGGACGGATGTCCTCGACATTGCCGTCCTCGGTCAAGAACTCGCCCTGCTTGGCGACGGCCATCGCGGTGCCCATGGTGTCGAAGAAGTCACTCATGAGCAGCGAGAAGGCAACGACGAGCAGCATCGGGTCGGTCAGAACCTTCACGATGGCCATGTTGCCGTCTGCGGTGCTGGCAAACGGGGCGCCAAAGGTCGAGAAGTCGAGCGGTGCGATGAGGCCCTCGGGGGCGTGGGTGACGCCCAGCGGGATACCGGCGATAACGGCGACGATGATGCCGATGAGCAGCGAGCCCGGCACGTTGCGGGAAGCCAGGGCAACCGTCACGATGATGGAGATGATGCCGACGATAAAGGTGGGGGAGGCGATGTCGCCCAGACCGACGAGCGTACCGGCACCAGCGGTGATGATACCGGCGTCGCACAGGCCGATCATGGCGATGAACAGGCCCAGACCCACGGAGATGGCGTGGCGCAGGACCACGGGGATGGCGTCCATAATGGCCTCGCGCAGGCCGCACAGGACGAGCAGCAAGATGACGATACCCTCGAGGAAGATAACGCTCATGGCCACGTGCCAGTCACCGCCGCACATGGTGGTGGCGATGCCCGCGATCATGGCGTTGATGCCCAGGCCCGAAGCGCAAGCGAGCGGGCGGTTGGCGAAGATGCCCATGCAGATGGTCATGATGCCGGCGCCCAGGCAAGTGGCGCAGGCGAGCGCTCCCGCATCGATGCCGGCGCCCGAGAGCACCGCGGGGTTGACGGCAATGATGTAGGCCATCGCCAGGAACGTTGTCAGTCCAGCGCGAAGTTCGGTCCCGATTGTGGACTTGCGCTCGCTGACGTGAAATAGTTCGTCCATGCATACCCTTTCCTTGTTCGGCCCCGAGTTTAGGCCGATTGACACGAACTCACTTACTATATCGCCTTTACAACCTTGCTGTTCCTCACATGTTGATGTTCGGCGCTTTGTAACGGACGGGCGGTATTTTCCGTATGAAAATGTGTGGGTACCGTATACTTAAGCAGTTACAACGACCCCTATGGAGGAACGTATGATTAAAGAGCTCTGCCACGACGAGGCTATTCTGTCCCAGCGTTGCGAGGTCGCGACCGTCGAGGACGAGTCGGTGGCACAGGACCTGATCGATACCATCAAGTCGCTCGACGATGCCGGTTGCCTTGCCGCCAACCAGATTGGCGTCACCAAGAAGGTCTGCGTCTACCTGGACGATGCCGGCGAGCCCCACGTGCTTTACAACCCCCGTCTGGTGTTTGGCCTGGGTGCCAGCAAGATGGAGGAGAGCTGCCTGACGCACGAGGAGGTCACCAAGTCCACGCGCTATATCAAGTGCAAGGTCGCTTATGACGTGATCGTCGACGGCAAGATGCGCGAGCGCAAACAGGACTTTGTGGGCTTCGAGGCACAGATGGTTCAGCACATGATTGACCACTGTCTTGGAAAGTTGGTCTAAGGGGACCAAAGCACCGCACCTTGCCGCTCAATCGTCGCTCGCGTACCTTAAGTGCGCTTCGCTCATCTTTCGTGGCAATCTGCGGCACTTTGACCCCTTAGACGACCTGCGGGGTTAACTTGGTTGAGTTTATCCTGCTTGAATAGCCCGGGCGTGACATTGTTGTCATGCCCGGGCTTTTGTGTTTAGCGCCTTTTTGTTTGGAGACAATAACCTTAGCAGGAACGTAAAGCTGGGAGGCGCTATGTGTACGAGCATTCGATTTACCGATAATTCTGGTCACATGTATCTGGGCCGCAACCTCGACTGGAGCTTTGACTACGGCCAACAGGTTCGCGTGATGCCGCGCGGGTTCCACATTCCGTATTCGTTTATCGACGACGCGACAGCGGCACACGCGGTGATCGGTATGTGCATCGATTACAAGAACTACCCTATGTTCTTCGACTGCGGCAACGATGCGGGCCTCGCCGTGGCGGGTCTCAATTTCCCGGGTTATGCCGAGTATGCCGAGGACCCTGTCGACGGCAAGACCAATATCGCGGCCTACGAGTTTCCCCTCTGGGTGGCAGCGACGTTTTCGACGGTCGACGAGGTCGAGGCTGCGCTGCGCGATACGGTGATTGTTGCCAAATCTGCAGGAGAGGGGCTGGGCGTGTCGCTGCTCCATTGGATTATCGGCGACAGCCAGCGCAGCATCGTGGTCGAGATGATGGCTGACGGCCTGCATGTATACGACGATCCGGTCGACACCCTTGCCAATCAGCCCGCCTTCCCGTGGCACATGGAAAACCTGCGCACCTATATCACGGCCACAAGCGATTTTCCGCAGACGGCGACATGGCGTGGCGCCGAGCTCAAGCCCTATGGCGCGGGTGCCGGCATGCGCGGTATTCCGGGTGACTGCTATTCGCCGAGCCGTTTTGTAAAGGCGGCGTACCTCAATGCCAATTACCCGCAAAAGGAGAGCGAGACCGAAAACGTCGTCCGCATGTTCCGTTCACTCGAGGGCGTGGTGATGATTGAGGGGGCGTCCAGGATGGGCGATGGCAAGTTCGAGAAGACTATCTATACCGGATGCTTTAGCGCGCGCACGGGCAATTATTACTACGCGATGTATGGGGATCCGTCGATTCGCTACGTGAGCCTGATGGATGCCGAGGGCGCGAGCCCCGATAGGCTTGTGGTTCCCGAGCCGCGCCGTTCGTAGCCGATAGCTTTACTGCAATGCAAAGCGGTCCCGCATCTCCCATGAGATGCGGGACCGTTGTCGTCAATGGCTGGTGGCGTGTTAGAAGTTGGCGTCGTTGGGCTGGGTGCTTTCGAGTCCGTCGAGTTGCTGTTGCTCGGGCGTATCGGCGACGCTCTCGAGCAACTCGGTGGGATCGACGTTCATGTCCTTACCGGCTTCGTTGCCGTTGACCAGGTCGTCCGAGAAGATGTCGACTTCCATTTCCTCGGCCTCTTCGATCAGGATCTCGAGCGGCACCTGGGTGCGTACGAGCTTGACTGCCGGACGCATGCGGGCAAAGAGCGGTACGTACTCAATGATGATGGCCGAGTTCTCGAGACCATACCAACGTGCCGGGCTTCCGCAGGCGCGGCGGACGGCGTACTTGATGGCCATCACACGGTGGTCGTTGCGGTTGATGTCCGTTTCGGGGGCAAGCATCTTGCGCAGCATGCAAAAACGGAAGTCGCCCACGTTGCCGCGTGTCTCGTAGATAGAGTAGGTGTGATGCTGCGGCGGCAACTCACCCGATGCCATCAGGTCGCCAACGATCTGGCGCAGGTAGGCATTAACGCGCTGGTTGACCTTAAAGCCCAGGTCCAGGCGCACGCGGAACAAAAAGTCCGTGCCAAAGGTCTCAACGGAATACTCGTGCGTATAGGGCTCATCGGTGACATGCACGTTAATGAACCAATATGCCTTGGCGCGCTTGGGGTGCTTGTCCAGGATGGAATAGAGCACGTCGCGGTCGAGCGTGAGCGGGTCGGGGCTGTTGGTGAGGAACACCAGATTGTCGGCGAGCACGGGGTAGGTCTCGTCATTGCGCAGGCGATTGAGCTGGTCGATGTACTTGGAGACGGGCAGCAGGATCGTTTGCGTGCGCTCGATGGCGGTGCCGCGGCGCCACACGTACATAAGGCCGAACAGCAGCGCGGCCAGGAAGATCATGACGTAGCCGCCGTCAAAGAACATGGTGAGGCACGAAGCGAAGAAGCACAGCTCAATGGCACCAAAGAGCAGGGCGAAGACGCAGGCACCCAGCTTGTGCTTGAGGATGCCGGCGATGTAGCTCGTCAAAAGCGTTGTGGTCATGAGCATGGTCACGGTAATGGCGAGGCCGTAGGCGCTCTCCATGCGCTCGGAGTTTTGGAACAGCAGCACGATGAAGATACAGCCGACCCACATGATGTTGTTGACGAGCGGAATATAGAGCTGGCCCTTGGTGTCGCTGGGGTAGTGGATGCGCAGGTGCGGCATGAGGTTGAGGCGCGTGGCCTCGGATACCAGCGAGAACGAGCCGGTGATGAGCGCCTGCGAGGCGATGATGGCCGCCACGGCCGAAAGCACGATGGCAAAGGGGCGCAGGGGCTCGGGAAGCATCATGTAGAACGGGTTGACGATGTCCATCGCGAGCATCTGGGGATTGGAGTTGTTGGCGAGCAGCCAAGCGCCCTGACCCAGATAGTTAAGGATGAGCGCTGCCTTTACGAACGGCCAGGATGCGTAAATGTTAGCCTTGCCCACGTGACCCATGTCCGAATAGAGCGCCTCGGCGCCGGTCGTCGACAGGAAGACAAAGCCGAGCACCATGATGCCCGAATGGTTGATGGGCGAGAACAGGAACATGATGCCGCGGATGGGGTTGAGCGCGCGCAGGATGGACAGGTTGCCGAGCGTGTTGAACAGGCCGGCGCCCGCCAGGAACAGGAACCATAGCGTCATAAGCGGGCCGAACAGTTTGCCGATTGACGAGGTGCCGGCGCGCTGCATGGCAAACAGACCGCAGATAATGATGATGGTAATGATGATGACGTTGGTTTGTCCGTCACCCAAAAGCGCGTGGCCCCACTCGATGGTACGCAGGCCCTCAATGGCTGTGGTGACCGTGACCGCGGGGGTGAGGATGCCGTCGGCGAGCAACGCCGCGCCGCCGATCATGGCGGGGAGAATCAGCCACGGTGCCACTTTGCGCACCAGGCTAAACAGGGCGAAGATGCCGCCCTCGTTATGGTTGTCGGCCTTCATGGCGATTACCACGTACTTGACCGTGGTCACGAGCGTCATGGTCCAGATGACGAGCGAAAGCGCGCCCAAGATCATGTCCTCGCTGACGGTACCGATGCCGCCGTTGTTGGCAACGATTGATTTCATGGTGTACATGGGGCTCGTGCCAATGTCGCCATAGACGACGCCGAGCGTTACGAGCAGCATGCCAGCGGAGAGGGGGATGGCTCCGTGCCCGCCTTGCCCGCGCTGGTCTTGGAGGTTTGCCTCCAGTTTGTTGTGTGCCACGTGGACTCCCTTGGACATCCGGTTTCTGCCGAGGGCAGATAACCTTTATGCCGTCTTTATACATATAAGAGCAGTTTGGCACATCGGGGTGCTTTAGACAATAATCCCCAGCTGGGGATTATTCATGTACGCAGATAGCATTTCAAAGCAGGGGCTTTTAAGCGCGTGCTGCCTGAGCGATGCCGGTCTTGGCACCTGCGCGTTTGCCGGCGAGTTTGCAAAAGATCGCGCCGCCGATGATAAGTGCGGCACCCATCAGACGGACCGGTGTTATGGCTTCGCCTAAAAGGACGGCCGAGAACACGACGGCCGAAAGCGGCTCAAGGTAGCCGACGACCGCGACGGTCTGGACGGGCAGCTTGGCGACAGCACTAAAGTAGAGCAGGCAGCCAATGCCGGTGTTGACAATGCCGAGCATGGCAACGGCGCGCCAATCGATGCCTGCGGCGATGCCGGGGGAGAGGAACGAGGGGGCGCCTTGGGTGACGAGCGTGAGGACCAGCGCGGTCACAAAGGCGGCGCTCACCTGGAGCGCGGAGTTCTCGAGACCCTCGATGTGCGGCGCACCCTTGCTGGCGATGACCATCAGCGCATAGCAAAATGCCGAGGCGATGCCGCAGACGATGCCCGCAATGGGCATGTTGCCGCCTAAACCTTGCGCTGCAATGAGAAAAGCGCCGCAGGCGACGGCGATAAACCCGGCGATTTTTCCGCCGGTCAGCTTTTCGCCAAAGATGAGCGGGGAGAGCGCCATGACAATGATGGGGCCGCAATAGTACAGCAACGAGGATACGCCGACGCCGATCGTCTGGTAGGCGCGGAACAGAAAAATCCAGCTGGCGCCCAGCGCGGCTCCCGAGAGGAGAAGGGCTGCGGCTTCGCGGGGGCGAGATGGCGCCTGCAGTTTATGGCGTTGAGTGATGGCGAGGATGGTGACAAGCGAGAGTGCGCCCAAAAACGTGCGCAGGAGCACGATATCGGAGCTCGGCAGCGCGATGGCAGCGGCGATGATGCCGTTGGAGCCAAACAATAGCAATGCTGCTAAGTATGTAAACAGTCCGTTGTTCATGCGCTTCCGTCCCCTCTATATCCGAGCATGTTCACTATGGGTGAACTGGCTTTAGAAGAAAAGCGAATATAATGCATTGATAACATGACAAATACTCATGTAAGGGCGGGGACGTGCCGTGGAGACCAATATCCAAAAGATGCAAGTGCTGCTCGAGACGGTGCGTGCCGGCAGCTTTACGCGTGCTGCAGAGCGGCTGAACTATTCGCAGTCGGGCGTGAGCCGCATGGTGGGCGACCTTGAGGCCGACTGGGGCTTTAAAGTGCTCGATAGAAGCCGCGAGGGCGTGGTGCTTTCCGCCGACGGGCGGCAGGTCATGCCGGCAGTCGAGGCGCTCTGCGAGGAATTCACTCGCTTGCAGCGACGCGTGGACGAGATGCGTGGGCTCATGCGCGGCAAAATCTGCATCGGTACGTTTTCGAGTGTGGCGACCCACGTGCTGCCGCCGGTGATTGCGCGCTTTCGCGCCGATCATCCGGATGTCGATTACGAGCTGTTGATGGGTGATTACTCCGAGATTGAGCAATGGGTGGCGGAAGGCCGCTGCGACCTGGGCTTTATTCCGCGCGAGCCACGCGGCGCCGGCATGGCGTCGCGGCCGTTGGTGCAAGACGAGCTGATGGCCGTGGTGCCAGCGGACTCCTCGCTTGCCACCGCGGAGGTCGTTTCCCTTGCCGATTTGGCCAACGAGCAGTTTATTCTGCTGGAACGGGGTAGCGACGACGAGATTACGCCGCTGTTTCGCCGCGCGGGGCTGACAGTGCGCTCAAAACTGTCGACCTGGGATGACTATGCGATTATGGCTATGGTCGAGGACGGCCTGGGCGTGAGCATTCTTCCGGCGCTCATCTTGCGCCGCTGCCAGTTCGATGTTGCCGTGCGCCCGCTCGAGGGACGTCCTCATCGGCAGATCAACGCCATATACCGCACCGCTGACGTTTCGCTTGCGGCGGCTCGTTTCCTTGAATATCTCTAAAAGCGCGTACCTGTTGTCCACTTTGGACAATTCTCGGGGCTCGGTACATTTTCTTGTGAAATTGAACTTTCGGATAATGTGCCGCGCTATACTGCTGCCTAAATTGAACTCAGGTTCAATTCGTGTTCTATAAATTGAACTTTGCCAGCAAGGAGGTTCTAGTGGCCCAAGAGACGTTTAGCGATCGCCTGCGACAGACTATGTCCGATCGCGACGTTCGCCAGTCGGACGTAATCCGCGCATCGGAGATGCTCGGCAAAAAACTCGGCAAGAGTCAGATGAGCCAATATGTGAGCGGCAAGACGATTCCGCGGCGCGATGTGGCTGAGCTGCTCGCCCGTATTTTGGAGGTCGATGTTACCTGGCTGCTTGCCGGCGACGCCGATCAAGGCGAGGCATCATCACCCCGCAACGATTCCAAGCCCGAACCCCATCCCTCAGCTCAAATTGCAAGGAGCGCCACTATGCGTACTTTTTCTAAATCCACCAAGCTCGATAACGTCCTGTATGACGTGCGCGGTCCCGTCGTCGACGAGGCCGCCCGTATGGAGGACGAGGGCGAGCGCATCCTCAAGCTCAATATCGGCAACCCGGCGCCCTTCGGTTTCCGCACGCCCGATGAGGTCATCAAGGACATGCGCCAGCAGCTGCCCGACTGCGAAGGCTATTCCAACTCGCGTGGCCTGTTCTCCGCGCGCAAGGCGATCATGCAGTATTCGCAGATCAAGGGCCTGCCCAATGTTCAGATGGAGCACATCTACACGGGCAACGGCGTGTCCGAGCTCATTCAGCTTTCGATGAACGCGCTGCTCGACAATGGCGACGAGATTCTGATCCCCAGCCCCGACTATCCGCTCTGGACGGCGTGCGCAACCCTTGCCGGCGGTCATCCCGTGCACTATCTGTGCGATGAGCAGGCGGATTGGTATCCCGACCTGGAGGATATGGAGTCCAAGATCACGAGCGCGACCAAAGCCCTCGTCATCATCAACCCCAACAACCCCACGGGTTCCGTCTATCCGCGCGAGGTGCTCGAGGGCATCGTTGAGGTTGCGCGCAGGCACCAGCTCATGATTTTTGCAGACGAGATCTACGACCGTCTGTGCATGGACGGCTACGAGCACGTCTCCATTGCCTCGCTCGCTCCCGATCTGCCCTGCGTCACCTTTAGCGGCCTTTCCAAGTCGCACATGATCGCGGGCTATCGTATTGGCTGGATGGTGCTTTCGGGCAACCAACGCTGCATGAGCGACTTCATCATGGGCATCAACATGCTCTCCAACATGCGCCTGTGCTCCAACGTGCCGGCTCAGTCGATCGTTCAGACGGCACTCGGTGGCCATCAGTCCGTTAACGACTACGTCCGTCCCGGCGGCCGTGTCTACGAGCAGCGCAACTTTGTGTATGAGGCGCTCAACAAGATCGATGGTATCTCGGTGGTCAAGCCGCGCGCGGCGTTCTACATCTTCCCCAAGATGGATGTTAAAAAGTTCAACATCACCGATGACGAGCAGTTCGCCCTCGACCTGCTGCACGAGAAGAAGATCCTGATCACGCGCGGCGGCGGCTTTAACTGGGCCGAGCCCGATCACTTCCGCATCGTGTACCTGCCACGCATGGAAGTACTCAAAGAGTCCCTCGAAGACCTCGCCGACTTCTTTGACCATTACCGCCAGGCGTAACGGCAAAGGTAGCCTGTAATGAAACGGTCGGCCCGCAACGGATGCGGGCCGACCGTTTTCTGTCTAAGCCCGTGCTGTTAGCGCTTGTCTCGTTGAGCGGGCGAGGTTCGCGCGTGAGCGGCTAGTTCTATTCCAAAATGGAATACAATGGGCTTAAGCTGGAATTGATGTCCGGGTACCTGCTTTTCTAGAATGTTTTCAACAAGATGAAAGGCGGTTCCAACCAATGATTATCGATGCAAATTCCTACTGGTTCGACGAGCGCATCTTTCATGACGAGACGCTCTGCGAACAGTTTTTGGCCGAGGTACCCCGCGCCTATGACACCGAAGGCTATCTGACCATGAATTCCGCCGGCAAACGACAGATCGTGATCGAGATGCCCGCCGGTTCTCCGGGTCTTAACTACATTGAGGGCGACTACACCCTCGAGAAGCGCTTGGCCGATATGGATGAGGCGGGGGTCGACAAGGCGATCCTCAAGCTCCCCGGCTGTCACGAGTGGATGTCGCTCGAGATGTGCCGGCGTTTCAACGACGGTATGGCTGCTGACGCGAAGGCGTCAAGTGGCCGTCTGATTCCGCTTGTCGCTGTGCCGCCCTTTGGCACCAAAGCGAATTTGGAGGAGCTCGACCGCAGGCTCGACGATGGTTTTGCGGGTGTGCAGCTCTGCGCTCACTACGGCAAGCGCTATCTCGACGACCAGGTCTTCTCGAGCTTTTTCGAGCACCTGAACGAACGCCATGTCACCGTTTACGTGCACCATGTTCCCGTGCCGGTCGAGAACGAGTCGCTTCTCGCGTACGACAACCTTCGCCGCTCTTATGGCCGCTGCGTCGACCAAACTACGGCGATCGGCCGAGAGATCTTTGGTGATTTCTTTGAGCGCTACCCCAATATCAAGATGGTCCACTCCATGCTCGGCGGCGCATACTTTGCGTTCAAGGAGATGCTGCTGCCTCATGGCCCCAAGCGCCCTGATGCTTCTGGCCGTTTTCAGGTCGATACCGAGACCGTTTCCAGGCACCTCGAGAACAACATCTATTTCGACATGTCCCATGCTCAGCCTTGGGGCAAGACACTCCTCGCCTGTGCGGTTGACGTGCTGGGTGCAGACCATATTGTTTTTGGCACGAGCTATCCCGTTAAACGCGAGTGGCTCACCGAGGGTGTCGCCTGCGTTCGCGCTGCAAATCTGAGCGATACAGACAGCGACCTTGTGCTTGGCGGTACAGCGCAGCAACTGTACGGTGTCGAGTGAGCGGCAATCAGAGGGGAGTATCTGCCATGGACGAAGGAGAGATGAGGGCTGGGGCCGCTCGTGTGGCCATCGATCTTGGGGACGTGTTGCCGTTCGACGGTTTCGACGAACTCCGTCATGAGGTCTTCGCCCGTGCCCTTATCATCGAGGGAACGGGGCGACGCGCCTGCGTCCTTTCGCTTGAGGTCACCTCGATCGCTCCGGCTCTACTCGCCGATCTGCGTGAGATTGTTGAGGATGCCGCCAATTGCAGCGGTGCTTATTCTTGGGTGGTTCCTACCCACACGTTTTCCATGCCTCACGTCCGTACGCCCGGGCATCTTGCCGACGATGCTACCCGCAATCGCAACGAGCGCTATCGCGCAGCACTCGTCGCTGCCGCCCGCACGGCTGTCGAGCGCGCTGTTGCGGGCATTCGCTCCGTCACTCTCGCCACTGTGGAGGGCGAATGCCCCGTGAACGTTAATCGCGACATCGAGACGCCTGCCGGCTGGTGGTTGGGCTCGAATCCCAGGGGGTTTGCCGACCACACGATGCCCGTACTCGCCATAAGGGATGCCGGGGGCGAGTATGTTGCCGTGCTCGCGACGGCGGACGTTCAGTCCTCCGTGCTCGACGGGTCGCGCGACTCCGAGGGGAGGCGCATGGCGAGCGGAGACCTCTTTGGTTTTGCCGCCATGTCACTCGAGCGCGAGCTGGGCGGCGTTGCCCTGTTGCTGCCAGGCGCCGCGGGCGACCAAAGTCCGGCGGAGCGCGCCATGAACGTCATGTTCGATGCGGCCGGCGTTAAGCAGACGGTCGATGCCCATGAGGACGGATACCGCATGTTGCACCAGCAGGGGCAGGCCTTGGGCGATGCTTTAATCGAGACCGCTCGCATGGCGCGTGAGGATGACGCTACCGGCATCGATGCCCGCACGGTCGACGTTCTCCTGCCCGCTCAGACACGCGCCGATTTTCACTCTTTGGCTCCGCACCGAACGTATGAGTTTCATGCCGCTGGCGAGCAGCGCACGAGGGTCTATCTGCTCCGGCTGGGAAACGTCGAGCTTGTCGGCGTACAACCCGAGGTCTCGAGTGCATTCGGCGCCACTGTGCGCGCCGCTCGGTCCGGCTCTGTGTTCTTTGCCACGCTCGTCAACGGCGGACAGAAGTACCTACCGGCTCCCGACGCGTACGAAAAGATCACCTATGAGGCCATGAACTCCGGTTTTGCCGCCGGATCCCATGAGCGCCTCGTCGAAATCATCATTGCCGCCTTGAATGCGGCGTGACACAGAAGGAGAACGTGCATGAACATTGGACACGCGCGCCGCAAAATCACCCCACAGGGCGACATCTACCTGATTGGCTACCGCAATCTTCCCAACCGTCTTGAACCTGCGACGGGCGTCCATGACGACGTCTTCGCCAACGCCATTCTCTTCCAGCAAGGCGAACGTGAAGTGTTTCTCTTTAATGCCGATGTCCTCGAGTTCGAGGAAAGCATGGCCGAGGAAGTCAAGACAATGCTCGCCGAGCGCTACGGCATTGACCGTGATTGCGTCCTGCTCTCGGCGACGCACGACCATACTTCAATCGTCGCTTACCACCGCAGCTGGTGGACGGGAAAATTCGACGAGAACTACTACCGCTGGTTCCTCGATACCATTTGCCAATGCTTTGAGGAGTGCCGCGCCAACGCACAGCCCGCGATTTGTCGCTTGGGCAAGCGGGTCATCACCGGTTTCTACGACAACCGCATCATCCCAGGTGAACTCGCCGACAATGAGGTCATTGTCGTATCGTTCTTCGATACCGAAGGCAAGCCATTTGCGGGCTTTGTGAACTGGGCGGTGCATTCCGCTTGCGTCGGACCCGACTGCACGGAGCTCACGAGCGAACTCGCCGGTCTCACCGGCAAAAAGCTCGCTCAGAGTCTTGGTTACTATCCGGCCATGGTCGTCGGTGCTGCTGGCGACTGTAGCGACCGCAATTTTCGCCAGGGACGCGGCATTCCCGAGGTCGAGCGCGTTTCGACCGGTCTTGCCGAGGCGATTTCCCAGATCAAGCTCGATCGCGAGGTCGTTCTCGACCGCATCGAGCCTCAGACGTTCTATCACACCGTTGCCCATGACGACTTTTCGCTCACGCTTAAGTGTGCCGTCATCAGTTTGGGCGGCCTGCATCTCTTTGTGTTCCCGAGTGAGCTCGGCAGCGACTTGGGTATTCGCATGAAGCGCGAATGCCCGGTCGAGGGAATAGTTTGCGGTTACACCAACGGCTATTTCGAGTATTTCCTTCCGGCACGCGAGTACGGCCTCTCCTTTGAGACCGAGCGTACTCAGATTCCCCAGGGCGAACCGGAACGTCTGTGTGACAAGTTCTGCCAGACGACGAGACTTCTCGGCGCAGCAGATTCGCGTTTGTAGGCCTGATTGCGTGACATGGGCCAATGAGGCTCGCCGCCATGTGATCGGCATCTTCCATCTTCTCTGCCGTTTCGCATCCCGGGCGTACGTGCGTCCGCGGATTTCAAAGGGGGAAGCGGGTTCCTTGCCCTCCCACGTCGACTACGGAGGCATGAAATCGATGCTATACCCCGCTCAGAAAAAGGAGAATTCCATGAAATACCAGAAGCTTTGCGATGAAATCATCACAAAGGTCGGTGGTCGAGACAATGTGTTAGACGTGAGCCACTGCATTACGCGTCTCCGCTTCCACCTCAAGGATGAATCGCTCGCCCAGACCAATGAGCTTAAGGCGACGAAGGGCGTCGTTGACGTCATCCAGGCCGGCGGACAGTATCAGGTCGTGATTGGTGCCACTGTCGAGGCCGTCTACAACGACCTTGTTCAGATTGGCGGGTTCGACTCCAAACCCGCACTCGATATCGATGAAGGCGACGACGTCAAAAAGGGCGATCCATTCTCGCGTCTGCTGGCCATCATCTCCGAGATTCTGCAACCGGTTCTTGGCGTGCTTATGGCCGGTGGCTTTATCAAGTCGATGCTCGCGCTCTGCACGGTTGCCGGTTGGCTTGCCAAGGACAGCAATACGTATGTGACGCTCTCGGCAATCGGAGATTCGGTCTTCTATTACTTTCCGCTAATCATTGGCTGGACGTCGGCCAAGAAGTTCGGACTTAAGCCCGTTATGGGAATGGCGCTCGGCGGTATCCTCGTCTACCCAACGCTCGTTGGCCTTATGGGCGGAGATCCGCTCTACACGCTCGGCGCCGGCACGGTCTTCGAGTCCAATGTCTACGGTGATATTTTTGGCATCCCGCTGATCATGCAGAATTACTCATCGACGATTCTGCCTGCGATCTTTATCGTCTGGATTGCCTCCAAGGTACACAAGGCCCTTTCTAACGCGCTGCCCGCGCTTGTGAGCTCGTTCTTCTCCAACATCCTGACGCTCCTCATTTGCGGCATCCTTGGCCTGCTTGTGGTCGGTCCGGTCATGACGGTCCTCTCCAATATCGTTGCCCAGATCATTCTGATGCTCATCAACTTCCAACCCGCCATCGCCGGCTTCGTCATCGGCACGTTCTGGAGCCTGCTCGTCATGTTCGGCCTGCACTGGGGTATCATCCCGCTGTGGTTTCTCGATGTCGCAACCTACGGCTATGACCTCATTAACCCGCTCGTGTATGCAGGCGGTTGTGCCATCGCCGGCGCTGTGCTTGGCATGATCATCCGAACCAAGGACTCCGAGGAAAATGCTGCCGTCAACATTCCCGCCCTTGTCTCTTCGATTTTCGGTGTCAACGAGCCTGCGCTTTACGCCATCTTGCTGCCGCGTAAGCGCCTTATGTGGGCAACCTTTATTTCCGCTGGTGTAGGCGGCGCCATTGCCGGCCTCATGGGTGCCAAGCTCTATGCCTTCGGCGCCTCCGGCCCGCTCGGTTTCCCGAGCTTTATTAACCCTGCCGGCATCGACACGGGCTTTATCGGCCTTGTCATCTCCGGTGTGGTCGCTTTCGTTCTGGCTCTTGTCGCCGCTATGGTGATCGGTACCAAGAAGGACGAGGGCGGTAAGGCACTCAACATCTCGGTGGACTAGTCTTTCTGCGCACTTTAACTAAATATGCCTCGGACGGCGACGTGCCGCCCGAGGCATATTTGTATTATGTGCCGTTGTCAGCGTGTTTGCGGACACAGGTCTGCGGTTGTGGAGCAGCGGGGATTATGACGGTCGTGCCGCGGTGGAAGATGTACGGTCGCCCTGCAGGAGCTGACGGTAGGGGAGGAAGCCGATGAACGAGACGACCGCCTGCGAGTGCGCGGCGTTCCGCTTGAGGTAGAGCCTGACCTCGGAGGTCGTCGCGGGCTCAAGCGGCACCAGGGCTACCTTTCCGCTGGCAAGCGATTCCGCCGGCTTGCGCATGAGGAATGAGACGCCGGCGCCGCGCGCGACAAGGGAGATGATGTTCTCGGCTCGTTTGCCGGTGAACGTAACACGTGGGCCAAATTCAGCTTCGCGACAAAGGGAAAGGACGAGCTCGCTTACGAACGAGCCTTGGGGAAGCATGAGGAAATTCTCGTCGATAAGGTCGTCTATCTCAACGGCGTCACGTTCGGCGAGCGGATGGTCGAGCGGAAGGACGGCCACGAGCCGGTCGGTCGTAAAGGGAATCTTTTTGAACTCCGGCTCGATGGCGCCGCCGTCACGGATGAAGGCCAGGTCAATGTCCTCGTGCAGGAGCATGCGCTTGAGTGTGTCGCCCTCGCCCTCGATGAGCTCAACAGAATATGAGGGGTTCGCCTGCTGAAAATCGATGACGGCGTCCGTGATCCCATAAGGGGCCATAATGGGGATAGAACCTACGGTGAGGTGCTCGAGCGGTTCACCTGCGCCTATTTGAATGGCGGCAAGATAGCGGTGCTGAAGCGTCGCAATTTTTTGCGCATAGGGGAGGAGCGCTTCACCTTGCGCGGTGAGTGTTACGTGGCGCTGGCTTCGATCGATGAGCTTGCAGCCGAGTTCGTGCTCCATTGCCATGATGTGCTTGGAGAGGGTTGATTGCGACATGAAAAGCAGTTCCGCCGCATCAAGAAACGTGCGTGACTGCGCTAAGATGGCGAATTCGCCAAAGCGGCTGATATCCATAGGGAGGCCTCCGGTACCCTCATTTTGGCAGGTGGCCTAAACCACGACGCCATTGCAGTGGTCGATTTCGTGCTGGATGATCTCGGCGGTGTAGCCCGAGAAGTTTTTGATGCGGTGGACGAAGTTCTCGTCCAAATACTCCACCTTAATGCGGCGATAGCGGGTACAGGGACGCTCGCCGATCAGCGAGAGACATCCTTCGCTCGTCTGATAGGCATTGACCTGCTCAAGAATTTGAGGGTTGTACATCAGGAGTGTCCTGTTGCCGTCCTTTACGCAGATGATGCGTTTGCGCACGCCAATCATGTTGGCGGCGAGGCCCACGCACTCGTGCTCATGCTCGTGGAGTGTATCCAGAAGGTCCTGCCCGGTCGCGGCATCGTCGGGTCCCGCGTCTTCGGAAGGCAGGCGCAAAAAGAACTCGGATTTCATGATGGGCTTAATCATGGCGGGCTCCTCATGTCTCATGCTTTCGTGGACTTTTAATAATAGCGCGGAAGGAAAGCTGTGCGTCCGCGTTACAATCTTTCGACGTTGGACCATGTTGTCAGACTCGTCGTGTACGGCGTCTGGCGTAAGTCTAGGGCTCATTTTTCGCCCTGGACTGTTCCTCTGGGGCGATGCAACTGTCGTTCCAAGAGGAAGGAAATGCATGGGGAGCAAATCTCAGCAACAAGTTCAAGTAACGCCATCGGCCACTGCGGCGCTTCTCGTCGTTATGTATATTGCGGCCTTTGTTGCCGCGTTTAACGAGAACATCATTAACGTGGCGTTGCACGACATTATGGCGGCCTTTTCGGTGAGTGCCACCACGGCGCAGTGGCTCGTCTCGGGCTACATGATTGCGACGTCGATCTTTACGGCCATCATGGCCTTCCTGTCCGGCCGTTTCTCGACGCGCAAGCTGTTGTTTTTCGCATGCGGATGTATGGTCGCCGGCGAAGTCCTGTGTCTGATCGCTCCGTCGTTTAGCGTTTTGCTGCCAAGTCGTATTTTACAGGCTGCGGGATCGGGCATCTTGTTTCCGCTCATGATGAACGTGGTGCTGTCTTGCGCCCCGCGCGAGAAGCTCGGTCTGTATCTGAGCCTGGGTGGTGCCTGCATTACGCTAGGGCCGGCGTTTGGACCTGTGATCAGCGGTCTTATGTGCACGTTGTTTGGCTGGAGGGCGGTGTTCGTAGTGCCGCTGGTGGCCGGCATTGTGGTCGCTGCGGCGGGCGTAAAGCTTGTTCAGAATGTCGGAGAGCGCTCGAACACCACGCTTGATATTCTGTCGGTTGTTTTGCTCGCCGCCGGCATTACGGCATTTGTGTATTCCGTAGGCGAGTTCTCGACCAATCTGATTGCCGGCATCGTGACGCTTATCGCCGCCATTGTGCTGCTCGGCCTGTTTGCGGCCCGCCAGCTCAAACTCGAGCATCCGGTGCTTAACGTGCGTCCCATGGCGAGCGTTCGTTTTTGGCCTGCGTGCCTGCTTGTGGTGGTGTCGATGATGACGACGTTCTCGATGAGCGTTTTGTTGCCGCTCTATTTTGAGGGCGCATACGGCATGACCGCACTTGTTGCGGGCTTGCTCATTTTGCCGGCGATTGCCTGTAACGCCGTGACCTCGATTGTGGGCGGACGCGTGATGGACGCCCGTGGCGCATGGCCGCTGCTGCCGGTCGGCTTTGCCCTGATTGCCGTGGGGCAGACTGCCATCTCGATGACGGCGGCGAGTATGAACATCGGCGTCGTTGTGGCGCTGACCGTTGTGGTGTATGCCGGAGTCGGTTTGGTGCTGAGCCCCTCGCAAACGGCCGGATTGGAGACGCTGCCTGCCGCTGAACATCCTCACGGAACGGCATTGCTTAACACGTGGAACATGATTGCCGCATCGTTTGGCCCGTCCCTGTTTATCGGCCTGCTCTCGAGTTCTGCAGCGACTGCCGGCGCGGCTGGCGCTGCGACCGACGTTGCCCAGGCGATTGGATTTGCAACTGCCGTGCGCGTGGCGGCCGTGATTGCCGTGGTCGGGTTTGTGGCGTCGCTGGTGTACGCTCGTCGCGAGTCACACATGTCGCATTAATGTGTGCACATAGATTCTGCAGCTAGATTAGATGGCGACACCATAAACTAATGGACGTTTTGCCGAGAGGCATGAATGTTTAAAGCGCAAAGAGTGCGCGACGGGCCCCGCGAATGGGGCGATGATGCCCGAGAGGGCCAAGAAGGAGTCTCATGTCCGAGAACGAAGAGATCATGAACGAGACCGAGAACGAGACCATGACTGCCGAGGTCGAGGCAGTCGAGACCGTGGAGACCGAAGCTGCCGAGGTTGAGGCTGCTGACGAGGTTTCCGCCGAGGAGGAGGCCGAGGTTGTCGAGGCCGCCGTTGATTACGATGACGAAGAGCTGATGGACAAGATGCAGAAGGCCGCCCGCCTGCTGCGTAGCCGTCGCTTTGCTATTTCCAAGGAGGAGGAGGCCAAGGCCGAGCGCATGGCGAACATCGAGCGCGCCATCAAGCTTCTTGACCTCAAGCCCAAGATGGAGCAGAAGGAAATGTCCGACCTGCTGGGCATGCGCCTCCGTGAGCTCGATGGCCTGATGGCCGAGGCCGAGGCTGCCGATCTGGTCGGCCGCATCGACGACGCCGAGGGCGATATGCGCAAGATCGTCGTCTTCGCTGCCGAGGATGCCGCTGAGGGCCTGGTCGAGCTTGCCAACAAGAAGGAGAAGCTCCTGCCCGAGCTTTCTTACGAGGAGGCCACCGAGCTGATGGCCGCTCTCGATAAGGTTATCGCTCCGCTCGTCGCCATGGGCCTGGACGAGGACCGCGGTCCTCGCGGCGGCCGTGACGACCGTGGTGGCCGCGGCGGCGACCGTGGCGGTCGCGGCGGCTTTGGCGACCGCGGTGGCCGTGGCGGCGATCGTGGCGGTCGCGGTGGCGATCGTGGCGGCCGCGGCGGCTTTGGTGACCGTGGCGGCGACCGTGGCGGTCGCGGCGGCTTTGGCGGCAACCGTGGTGGCTATGGCGACCGCGGCGGCAACCGTGGCGGCTTCGGCGGCAACCGTGGTAACGACCGCGGCGGTCGCGGTGGCGATCGTGGCGGCCGCAACGGCGGCGGCTTCCGCGGCAATCGCTTTTAATTAGTTACGGCGTTTTACCAAACGCCGTAACCGCTTGACGCTGCAAACCCGCCAGAGCGGCAATCTGCCTTTCAACTTCGGCGGCATGACCAGAAGGTCAATGCCGCCTCGTTTCAAGGCACCTTGCTCGCTCTGGCGGGTTTTCGCT